>JAJYCJ010000004.1 GCA_021778515.1 Acidobacteriota bacterium | reverse complement strand
AGGGGCGCTTCCGGGAGATCAGCTCCTGTTCCAATTTCGAGGAGTTCCAGGCGAGGCGTGCGAACATCCGCTACCGGCCGGAGGGGGGCGGGAGGCCCCGCTTCGTCCACACGCTGAACGGATCGGGCCTCGCCGTGGGCCGGACCCTGGTGGCCGTCCTGGAGCAGTACCAGAGGGCCGATGGGTCGGTGGCGCTGCCGCCGGCGCTCCGGCCCTACTGCGGGGGGCGCGACACCCTGGGGGGTTGACAAACCCCGGTCGAGGTCGAGAGAATAAACTCTGGGGAGGGGCCACGGATTCTCCGTGGATCCCTTGATCACATCCTGGTAGGGCTTCCATCGGTGCGGTGTCGATGGAGCAAAGGGGTTTCTCCATGGAAGGGGAAGACTCCAAGGCTGTTGTGGATGTTTTTGGAAAGGAGGTATGGATGAACTGGAGGAATGGGTTAACGATGGCTCTGGCCTTTTCAGCCGTGCTGCTGACGAGCGCGGTGTGGGGTCAGGGCGCCACCACCGGCTCATTGTCCGGAAAGGTGCAGGACGAGAAGGGGCAACCCATACCGGGCGCCAGCGTCACCGCCACCTCGAATTACCTGCAAGGAGAACGTGGCACGGCCACCGATGTAAATGGGGACTTCGTCATTCCCTATCTTCCCCCGGCCAGTGACTACCGAGTGAAAGCCGAGGCCGAAGGATTCAACAAGGTCGTTCAGTCCAACATCACCGTAAACCTGGGTTCCACCACGACGATGCAGATCACTCTGGCCACCGGGGGCACGGAGATCCAGGTCACGGCACAAGCACCTTCGATCACCTTGAAAGAGGGCAAGGTCTCCACTCAGATCACTCAGCAGGAATTGAGCACCATCCCCGTGGGGCGCTCCTACCAGGACGCGCTCTTGCTCGCGCCTCAGGTCATGCCCTCGGGCGCCGGCGGCAACCCCGCCGTGGCAGGCGGGAACAGCACCTCGAACCAGTGGGTGATCAACGGCCTCAATACCACCGACCCGGTCACAGGGACCTTCGGGAGCAACCTTAACTTCAACTTCGTCCGTGAGATGGAGATCGACACGGGCGGCCTCAGCGCGGAGTACAGCGGTACCAGCGGCGGGCTTTTCAACGTCCTCACCAAGAGCGGCACGAACGAGTTCCACGGGGAGATCTTCGGGTACTATACGAATGACTCCATGAGCGCCAATGCCCACTCCACGGACCTCGCCGTCACCAAGTCCACACCCTTCCACCGCTACGACTATGGCTTCGACGTGGGAGGCCCCATCTTGAAGGACCGGCTCTGGTTCTTCGTGGGTTACAACCCGGTGGTCAACAGCGTCCACTACGAGGGCGTGCAGATCGCCACCAATGTGAACGGCTATCGGCCGGACGTCGGTTCTCAGATCTCCGTGCCTTACAGGTACGACGACTACCGCCGGACCTGGACCTGGGCGACCAAGTTCAATTACCGGGTCAACGACAAGCACAACCTCGAGCTGGCGATCTTCGCCGACCCGGCCCGGATGTGGGACTCAGAGGGTCCTTACGTTCCCGCTCTCTACGATGAATCGCGCATGAACCGCCGCTACCAGGGGGGCTACAACACGGTGCTGCGCTGGTACGCCACCTGGACGCCCAAGATCTTCATGGAGACCACCCTCGGCTATAACGACAAGAGCCTGCAGGTCCAGCCCTGGGACGTCTCCGACCTGGCCTACCGCGGGGTGGAGAGCTTCGACTACAACACGGGCCTCTACCTGAGCCGCGGTAGCCAGAGCTCGTTCAGCATGAACGACCGGACCACACGCCAGGCACAGATCAAGGTGACTTGGCTCGCGGGCAAGCACGAGATCAAATTCGGCGGCGAAGGCGAGTGGGCCCGCTCCATCACCTTCCAGGACTACAGTGGAGGCCAGAACGTCCAGGTTCTCTACAACCTGCACGGCGCCAACCCCGCCTCCCCGAACATCAATGACTATTACTACCAGTGGTACATCTGGAACCAGAATCCCCGCACCGACGAGCGCACCCGCTACTACGCCGGTTTCATTCAGGACAGCTGGAGCGTGACCGACTTCTTCAACATCAAGGCCGGCGTGCGTTACGAGAAGAACGAGATGCTGCCGGGTGCGGGCCATACCCTCAGCCTCGATTCCTGGTCCCCCCGCATCCACATCGCGTGGGACTGGGCGAAGAACGGCAAGTCCAAGTTCTACGCCTTCTTCGGCCAGTACTACGACCGTCCGCCTGGCGGATTCACCTCGGCCCTGGACCCGGGCCACGGTTCCTATGTGGCACGCTACAGCCACTACGGCACCACGCACGACTATACCAACCTCTCGGGCAACATCGCCGACTTGGTTGAGCCTGGGCTTGCTCCGCAGTACACCAACGAGTTCATCGTCGGCAACTCGTACGAACTCAAGCCCGACCTGACCTTCGACGTCCGTTACACCTACAGGGACGTGGGCCGGATCTTGGAGGACGTGGGCTACATCCTCCCGAACGGCGGGTATGGCTACATCCTTATGAATCCCGGCACCAGCTACTGGCCCTCCCTGGAGCAGACGTGGCAGACGGCCCTTGGTTCGACGTACGCAAAGCCGCCTCGGCCTATCCGCCATTATGAAGCACTGACGCTCACCCTAAACCGGCGGTTCGCCAACCGCTGGTGGATGAACGCCAGCTATACCTACTCCGAGCTCTACGGCAACTATGATAACGACATCTACGGCTACAACTCGCCCGGCGGCAATACCAACGTGACGCCGCTTTACGACGTGCCGTCGAGCCTGCTATGGAGAAACCAATACGGCCCTCTGGCTGGCGACCGGCCTCACGTGATCAAAGTCCAGGGTGCCTACCGGTTCGACTTCGGACTGGTGCTCGGTGCCAACTTCAACTTTCAGTCCGGCCGGCCCATGTACAAGCTCATGAGTTATCCCCAGCTGGAGCAGTATGGCTACGGGACGCTCATGATGCAGCCCAGGACTTCGGCCACCAGAATGCCCAGTACCTGGACCCTGGATGTACACGCCGAGTACGACTTCAAAGTGTGGTGCACGGAATTTGCCCTCTTTGCCGATATCTTCAACCTCACCAACAACCAATGGCAAACGAGCTACTATTCGGCGGCTTACATCACTCCCAATTACGTCTCCGATGTTCTCTCTGGCAACCTCACCCCCGATTCCAACTGGGGTAAGACCACGGCCCGCCAAGCGCCGAGGTACGCTCGCGTGGGCGTCAAAGTGAGCTTCTGACCCCGTTCCTCTGTAAGAGCGTTTCATCGGGGCCCCGGCTTCCACCGGGGCCCCCTTTTTTTGGTGGGCCCGCGAGATCGCCCACTTATACAGTCGCCGCATCCCTGTAGCTGGTCTTTGTTCTTTATCCGCAGCCCCAAGGATGTTTATCGACAGGATAACGTACCCCATCTTTCGCACTTTCGTAACTGCTGTTGTTACAGGGGACCAAGATAGTCCCTGGGAAGGAGCGGAGATGGAGCGGGACGAAGAGAAGGGCGGCGAACTGGTACGGATCGACCAGGGGAAGATCCGTGCGGAGTTGGGCGAACTGGTGCGTGGCACGGTGGAAGAGACGCTGAACGGGTTGCTGGAGGCCGAGGCGGCGTCGTTGTGCCAGGCGAACCGGTACGAGCGGCGAGACGAGCGGAAGGACACACGGGCGGGGCATTACACGCGCAAGCTGGACACGCAGGCGGGGCAGGTAACACTGAAGGTGCCCAAGCTTCGGAGCCTGCCCTTCGAGACGGCGATCATCCGGCGGTACCAGCGCCGCGAGAGCTCGGTCGAGGAAGCGCTGATCGAGATGTACCTGGCGGGTGTATCGGTGCGGCGGGTGGAAGACATTACGCAAGCCCTGTGGGGAACGCGGGTCAGCCCGTCCACGGTGAGCCGGCTCAATCAGAAAATCTACGAACGCATGGAGACGTGACGCAACCGGCCCATCGAGGGAGCGTATCCCGACGTCTACTTGGATGGTCTCTGGCTCAAGCGGAGCTGGGGCGGCGAGGTGGCGAACGTCGCGGTGCTGGTGGACATCGGGGTGAACCAGGAGGGCTTCCGCGAGATCCTGGGCGTGACGGAGGGTGCGAAGGAAGACAAGGCGAGTTGGGAGGGCTTCCTGAGGCACCTGCTGTGCCGCGGGCTCTCGGGCGTGAAGCTGATGATCTCGGACAAGTGCCTTGGCTTGGTCGAGTCGCTGGGCGGGAACTTTCCCGAGGCGAAGTGGCAGCGGTGCGCAGTGCACTTCTATCGCAACGTATTCACGATGGTGCCCAAGGGCCGGGTGAGAGAGGTGGCCGCCACGCTGAAGGCCATCCACGCGCAGGAAAGGGCCAGGGAAGCGCTGGAGAAGGCCTACGCCGTGGCGCAGAAGCTGAAGGACATGAAGCTCGCCAAGGCTGGAGACATCGTCCGTGAAGGCGCCCAAGAGACCTTCGGCTTTTACGCCTTTCCGCGTGAGCACTGGCGGTTGTTGTGGACCAACAACCCCATGGGGCGGGTCATGCGGGAGGTCCGGCGAAGGACCCGCGTGGTGGGGGCCTTCCCCGACGGTCACTCGGCCCTCATGCTCGTGGCCGCGAGGCTCAGGCACGTGGCGAGCACTGCGTGGGGATCACGGCGCTATATGGACATGAAGCGTCTTGCGGAGCAGGTCATTGAGGTGAGCGAGGTCAGCTCGTAGGGGTCTTCCTGCGGCCCCCGCGGGGGCCGCAGGAAGCAGGAGAGCCCATGGACCAGCAATGGATACAAAAAGTGCGAAAGAAAGTTGACACTACCCCGGCGGGCTCCGCCTCTCATTCATCATCCACCATCGAATCGAAGGAATTCTGGGGGAAACGGCCATTCCCCAACCCCTCCACCCTCCACCGTCTTCGTGGCCGCACCCCATTCCAACCTTAGGCCTTGTCTTTCCCCGTCTCCCTCTCTCCCAAATTCCGCGATGGAAATGCGGGGGGCTTCAGTCCAGGTTCAGGTTCACGGAGGAAAGGCCTTGCCACTAGGCCGGGGAGGGCCCAGGTATTTGCCGTCCGGTGCGCAGGCCAAGCCTGCTGAATCGACGTCTAGCCCTTCTGGGCCCCGCCCTACCCTTGTGGGTTTCCTCCCAGGATCAAGCCCGGGGTCGGAGGCCCCCAATCCGTTGGCGGGTAGAGATCGGTTTTTCAGAAAATCACTGGGTGGTTACCTTTCGGCGCTACGGCCATGTCCCATCGAGGGATAGGGTCTCTCGATGCACTTGACACAGCCAAAACTCCTTTGTTACGGTAGTGCCGTTGAGTCGAAAGGAGGTGGTGTACCCAAGAGAGGGGTGTTTTTCTAAGGTAGTGCAATCTCGGAGGTTATGGAGGTGAAGAGATGAGGAATGCACTCAAGTGGAGTGCCCTTGTTTTGCTCATCCTTGGGCTCACCGGGGTGGCGGCCAGGGCGCAGTCACAGGGTGGAGGACTACAAGGGAGGGTGGTGGACGAGGCCGGCCAGCCGGTCGTCGGCGCCACGATTCAGGTCACAGGCCCGGCCCTTCAGGGATTCCAGGGCACAGCGACGGACCTGTCTGGACAGTACATCATCCCCTTCCTACCCGTCGGTAAGCACTATGAAGTCAAAGTCGAGGCCCCCAGCTATAACACCATAATCCGCAAGGGGATCGAGGTACCGTTGGGCATGACCATCAGTCTGCCCTTTACCCTGAGCCAGGGTAAGACCGAAATCGTAGTGACGGCAGCAGCGCCCCTTATCGACAGCAAAAAGACCGAAGTGGGCGCCAACATCTCCGACAGGATGATCAACTCCATCCCGCTGGGACGCAACTCTTCCAACATCGCTTTCCTTGCGCCTAGCGCGGTGCCCTCGGCGCCCAGCCCCACGGGCAACCGGGATATCAACAACAGCCCGGCCATCGCTGGCGGGTCGGCCGCCGAAAACTCTTATCTCATCAATGGTGTCGACGTCACGTCCACGGGCTACGGCACCAACAACTCAGCCCTGAACTTCGACTTCATCGAGGCCACTGAGGTCAAGACCGGCGGCATGGACGCCGAGTACGGTGCTTTGCTGGGTGGCCAAGTATCCTCCATCACGAAGAGCGGCGGCAACGAATTCCACGGCAGCCTCTTCGCTTACTACTTCGACGACGGCCTGGGCGCCAAGGAGCGCCGCCTCAACAACCCCGGCATCTCCACCTACCAGACCACGTTCAAGCAGTATGACGTGGGCGGTAGCCTGGGCGGATACTTCCTTAAGGACAAGCTCTGGTTTTTCGCTGCCTACGACTACAACAAGACCGACATCGGCTATAAGACCACCGCCGGCCAGAACTACGTCCTGCTGAACGACCGCCTCGGACCCTCCTGGGCCGACACCTACAAGGACACCCAGAAGGACCCGCAGTACGCCCTGAAGATCACCTGGAACATCAGCGAGAACCACAAGCTCTCCGCCTCCTTCTTCGGCGACGACTTCAAGCGCGACTACCAGCGTTGGCTGAACAACCCGGTCGGCAACGCCGGCGCCTCCCCCACGAAGCAGACCAGCAAGAACTGGGCCGTGAGCGCCCAATGGAACGCCATCTGGACCCCCAAGTTCTTCACGGAGTTGGTGGTCTCCCGCCGCGATGTGCAGCAAGACACCACCCCCAGCTTGGCCGCGGGCCTGGACAACTACGCCTACGGGTACTACTACGGGGCTGGTACCTACACCGGATATCAGGTGATCCCGGTGGCGGGGGCCTTCACGAGTGGAGCCGGCGGGCCGGTGAACCTCACCGACTGGCGCCCCAGCTACGGCGCCCAGAACCGCACCTACCAACACGAGCGCAACGACCAGTTCCGCTTCAAGGCCACCAACCTCTTCAACTTCTACGGCCGGCACGAATTGAGCTACGGTGCCCAGTACTACAACATCCACTACGACCAGAACTACAACTATACCGGTCCCAACCTGATGGGCGAGCACTCGCAGATTTTCGACGGCACCTTCGGCGGGTGGATCCCAAACCCCTGGTACGGGCAGGCTACCTCGGGCGGCGCGTGGGTTCGCTGGCGTCCGGTCGACACCTGGGCTCCGACCTCTAACGGCTCCCCCTTCGTCTACCAGGCCCGTGGTTTCATGAACAACAATGCCAAGAACACCAAGCAGACGTACACGGCCTACTGGGTGCAGGACAACTTCAATATCACCGACTACTTTATGTTGAAGGTGGGGCTCCGCCTCGACCAGATCCACATGAGCGGCATGAACAACGACACGAACAACCCTGGTGTCCTCTACCCTGGCCACGGCTACTCCACGGGCCAGGCCCGCCACGTCAACATCAACGATATGTGGGCCCCACGCATCGGCTTCACGTGGGACATCGCCCACAACAACAAGAGCAAGCTCTACGGCTTCTATGGCCAGTACTACGAACGCATCCCCAACGACATGGCCGTCCGCGCCCTGACCGACGAATATTTCTATTTCGCCTGGTACGAAGACCCCGGCCTAACCATCCCGTATACGGGATATATGGGGAAGTCGTCATGGTCGCGCTCGGATTACATCGCCGGCCTCTACCCCACCAAGATCCAGGGCGGGCCCAACGGTGGCAAGCTGAAGGGCTCCTACAACGAGGAGTGGATCCTCGGTTTTCAGTACGAGATCCGGCCCGACTTCTCCATGGGCGTCCGGGCCGTCTACCGCAGCCTCGGTCGCATCATCGAGGATATCTCGGTGGACGCCGCCACGACCTACATCGTCACGAACCCCGATCAGTGGACCAACGTTTGGGTTCCCGACGCCGGTGGCAACCCGAACTACTGGTACAGGTTCCCGAAGCCGGTCCGCATCTACCGTGCGTTGGAGATCACGGCCGACAAGCGCTTCAGCAAGAACTGGATGATGCAGGGCTCGTACGTGCTCTCGCGCCTGGAGGGCAACTACGAGGGCCTCTTCTCCAACGACAACGGTCAACTCGACCCGAACATCACCTCCAAGTACGACATCCCCTCCCTGCTCGTGAACGGCTACGGCCTCATGCCCAACGACCGCACCCACGTTATAAAGCTCTTCGGCGGCTACTTCTTCGACAACATCCCACTGGAACTCTCGACCAACTTCACCCTGTACAGCGGCACGCCCATCTCCAAGCTGGGCTCCGACTCGGCGTATGGCACGGACGAGGGCTTCTGCACCCCCCGCGGCACCGCCGGCCGGACGCCCACCATATGGTCCGTGGACCTGGGCGCCCAGTACAGTTTCAAGCTCTGGAAGAGCAACCTGGCCCTTCGCGCCGACATCTTCAACGTCACCAACGAACAGCGGACCACGGCTGTGAGCCAAACCTATAACACGATCGACACTTCCGACCACCAGACCGACCCCAACTTCAAGAAGGAAATCGCCCACCAGCAGGCCCGACGCATCCGCGTGGCCATCCGCTGGACCTTCTAGGTTTCGGCCAAGCATCTTCAAAAGGGGCCCCGGGGAGCAATCCCCGGGGCCCGATTTTTCGTGAACTGCCTTCTTGGCCCGCTGTGGTTCTTGCACACTTGCACGGTCCAAACTTTTGTGGTAGATTATATCGGTTTTCGCGGGGGAACCCGCGGAGACGCCGATGTAGCTCAACGGTAGAGCAGCGGATCTGTAATCCGTTGGTTGGAGGTTCAAGTCCTCTCATCGGCTCCAGGCGGGAAGCGAGAATTCCCGGCTAGGCCATGTTGACCGGAAACCGGGTTGTGACCCTGAAAGCTCCACGTGGAGGGGTTCCCGAGTGGCCAAAGGGAGCAGACTGTAAATCTGCCGGCCTTGCGCCTACGTAGGTTCAAATCCTACCCCCTCCACCACTTTGAAAGAGATCGGAGACAAGGGATAAAGGGACGGGAATAGAGGTTCGTCCTCTTGCTCCGGGTTCCATGTCCCCTGTTTCAGGAGTCAGGCGGGTGTAGCTCAGTTGGTAGAGCATCAGCCTTCCAAGCTGAGGGTCGCGGGTTCGAATCCCGTCGCCCGCTCCAGGTTGTGATGAGGTGATGAGGAGATGGCGAGGTGAGGAAGATGGGGATGGCCGGTTCGCCGATAGGCGACCTCCTGGTCTCCCGATCTCCCCATCTCCTAATCGCGGCATTTCGGCCCGCGTAGCTCAGTCGGTAGAGCGCATCCTTGGTAAGGATGAGGTCACCAGTTCAATCCTGGTCGCGGGCTCCACACCCCCCCGCAGTAGGGACCGAAGAGCCGGGGGAGAGAAGGCGAAGGGCGGCGGGGCAGCCGGAAGGGCGGGTTGCCGGAGGCGGATCGGATGTCGAAAGAGAAATTCCAGCGCACGAAGCCGCACCTGAACGTGGGGACCATCGGCCACGTGGACCACGGCAAGACGACGCTGACCGCCGCCATCACCCAGGTCCTGGCCAAGCGGGGCCTCGCGAAGTTCACGGCGTACGATCAGATCGACAAGGCGCCCGAAGAGAAGGCGAGGGGCATCACCATCAACACGGCCCACGTGGAATACGAAACGGAGCTCCGCCACTACGCCCACGTGGACTGCCCCGGCCACGCCGACTACGTCAAGAACATGATCACGGGCGCGGCCCAAATGGACGGGGCCGTTCTCGTGGTCTCGGCCGCGGACGGGCCCATGCCCCAGACCCGCGAGCACATCCTCCTGGCTCGCCAGGTGGGGGTTCCCTCCATCGTGGTCTTCATGAACAAGGTGGACATGGTCCCCGACGCCGAACTGTTGGACCTCGTGGAGATGGAGATCCGGGACCTCCTCTCCGCCTACGACTTCCCAGGCGCCGACACGCCGGTGGTGCGGGGATCGGCCCTCCAGGCGCTCCAGTGCGGCTGCGGCCGCGACGAGTGCCCGAAGTGCAAGCCCATCCTGGAGCTCATGAAGGTCTGCGACGACTACTTCCCCACCCCGGAGCGGGCCGTGGACAAGCCCTTCCTCATGCCCATCGAGGACGTCTTCTCCATCTCGGGGCGAGGCACGGTGGTCACCGGCCGCATCGAGCGGGGGGAGGTGAAGGTCGGCCAGGAGGTGGAGGTCGTGGGGCTTCGGGACACCCAGAAGACCGTGGTCACCGGTGTCGAGATGTTCCACAAGATCCTCGAAGAAGGACAGGCCGGGGACAACGCGGGCCTGCTCCTCAGGGGTATCAAGAAGGAAGACGTGGAGCGCGGCCAGGTGGTGTCGGCCCCCGGCGCCATCACCCCCCACCGGCGCTTCAAAGCCGAGGCATACATCCTGACCAAGGAGGAAGGGGGGAGGCACACGCCCTTCTTCAAGGGATACCGCCCTCAGTTCTACTTCCGAACCACGGACGTGACGGGGAACGTCAGCCTTCCCTCGGACCGGGAGATGGTCATGCCCGGCGACAACGTGGCCATGGAAGTGGAGCTGGTCACCCCCATCGCCCTGGAGCGGGGCCTTCGATTTGCCATTCGCGAGGGCGGCCGGACCGTCGGGGCCGGGGCTGTCACGGAAATTTTGGAGTGAGCGATGCGCGATATCATCCACCTGCAGTGCGGCGCGTGCAAGCGGCGCAACTACACGACGACCAAGAACAAGAAGAAACAGCAGGGAAAGCTGGAGGTGAAGAAGTACTGCCCCTTCTGCCGCTCCCACCAAGTTCACAAAGAGGTGAAGTGACCGGATTGCAGGCGAGTAGCTCCAATTGGTAGAGCGCCGGTCTCCAAAACCGGATGTTGGGGGTTCGAATCCCTCCTCGCCTGCCACTTTCTCCCTTTTCTCCGTCACAAGAGGTCGACCGTGAAGATAGTGGATTGGTTTCAGACCCTGCCGGCATTCCTGAGGGACGTTCGGCTGGAGGTCAAGAAGACCTCCTTCCCCAGCAGGAACGAGGTCGTGAACACCACGCTCGTGGTTGTCGTGGTGGTGATCATCTTCGGCGTCTTCCTCTGGGCCGTCGATCAGGTGATCTTCAGTTTGCTCAACAGGCTGTTTTCACTCTTTCATTAAGCGGAAGGGCCATGGCCGAGATGCAGTGGTACATCATCCATACCTACTCGGGCTTTGAAAACCGGGTCAAGGAAAGCCTTCTGAACCGGATCGAGGCCTTCGGCCTTGGGGAGCACTTCGGGGAGGTCATGATCCCCACCGAGAACGTGGTGGAGGTGCGCAACGGCAAAAAGCACGTCTCCACCAAGAAGTTTTTCCCGGGCTACGTGCTGGTGCAGATGCTGCTGACCGACGAGACCCAGCAGGTGGTGCTCAACACCCCCAAGGTCACCGGCTTCGTCGGCACTGAGGCGCTCAGGCCCGAGGAGATCGACCGGGTGCTGGGCCACATGACGAGGGCCACGGAGGCACCCAAGCCCAAGTACTCCTTCGAGCCGGGCGAGAAGGTGAAGATCATCGAGGGTCCCTTCGCCTCCTTCCAGGGTGTGGTGGACAAGGTCAATCCGGACCACTCCACCCTGACGGTGCTCGTCACCATTTTCGGGCGCTCGACCCCGGTGGAGTTGAATTTCCTTCAGGTGGAGAAGCTTTAGGAGAGGAACCGCGGAGCGCGAGGTGCGACTAGGCAGAACAAGGCTTCCTAATCGCCGAATCGCCAATCGCCGAATCGCCAAGCGGAGCGAGCCATGGCCAAAAAGATCATCGCGGAAGTGAAATTGCAGATCCCGGCGGGGAACGCCAACCCGGCCCCGCCAGTGGGCCCGGCGCTGGGTCAGCACGGCGTGAACATCATGGGATTCTGCAAGGAGTTCAACGCCAAAACGAAGGGGCAGGAGGGTTTCATCATCCCGGTGGTGATCACGGTCTACGGCGACCGCTCCTTCAGCTTCATCACCAAGACGCCCCCGGCCTCCGACCTCCTCAAGAAGGCGGCGAGCATCGCCAAGGGGTCGGGCGAGCCGAACAAGAACAAGGTGGGAAGGGTCACGCACAAGCAGATCGAAGAGATCGCCAAGACCAAGATGAAGGACCTGAACACCACCTCCATCGAAAGTGCCATCCGCACCATCTCGGGGTCGGCCCGCAGCATGGGGCTGGAGATCGTGGACTAAGGAGCCGTCTATGGGCAAGACAGGAAAGAAATACAAGGCGGCGGCGGGGCAGATCGAGGCCAGGGAATACCCCATTCCCGAGGCGCTGGGGCTCCTCAGGAAGGTGGCCTACGCCGGCTTCGACGAGACCGTTGAGGTCAGCATGAACCTCGGCGTGGACCCCAAGCACGCCGACCAGATGGTGCGCGGTACCACCGTGCTGCCGAACGGCCTTGGCCGCAGCGTCCGGGTGCTGGTGATCGCGCAGGGCGAGAAGCAGAAGGAGGCCCAAGCCGCCGGAGCCGACGTGGTCATGGCCGAGGAGGCGGTGGCGAAGATCCAGGGCGGCTGGCTGGAGTTCGAAGCCGTCGTGGCGACGCCCGACATGATGAAGGAGGTCGGCAAGCTGGGCAAGGTGCTGGGGCCGCGCGGGCTCATGCCCAACCCCAAGCTCGGCACCGTCACCTTCGACGTGGGCCAGGCCGTGAGGGACCTCAAGGCTGGCAAGGTGGAGTTCCGCGTGGACAAGACGGGGATCATCCACTGCCCCGTGGGCAAGAAGTCGTTCGAGGAAGGCAAGCTCCAGGAGAACCTCACGAGCCTCATCGAGGCGGTGGTAAGGGCCAAGCCCGCCGCGGCCAAGGGCAAGTACATCAAGAGCGCCTACCTCTGCACGAGCATGAGTCCCAGCATCCGGCTGGACGTTTCTGGATTCTAAGGAGGGCGCTGTGAACCGGGCCGAGAAACAGGGAGCGATAGAGGCGATCCGAGAGGTGATCCAGGGGAATGAAGCCTTCTACCTGGTCGACTTCAAGGGCCTCAAGGTCAAGGAAATCAGCAGCCTTCGAGACCGGGTGCGGCAGTCTTCGGGGTCTTTGCGGGTGGTCAAGAACACCCTCCTGAAGAAGGCATCCGAGGGTACCGACCTTTCAGGCGCCGATGCCTGGATGGTTGGACCCACGGCCATCGCCTGGTCTCAGCGGGACCCGATCCCTCTGGCGAAGGTGCTGGTGGAGTTCTCCAAGGAGAATCCCAACCTGAAGGTGAAGGGCGGCGTCATCGACGGCAGGGCCGTGGATGCCGGCGCGGTGGAGGTGCTGTCCAAGCTGCCCGGTCTCGACGGTATCCGGGCTCAGCTCATCGGGCTGCTGCAGGCGCCCGCCACGAAACTCGCGACACTCTTGCAAACCCCCGCACGGAACGTGGCAGTCTGCCTCTCCGAGCGCGGCAAGCAAACCGTAGAGTAGGTAACGAAGGAGGAGTTCCACCATGGCCGACCTGAATACGATCGTCGAAGAACTGAGCGCCCTGACCGTGCTGGAGGCCGCTCAGTTGAGCAAGATGCTGGAAGAGAAGTGGGGCGTGTCCGCCGCCGCGGCCGCTCCGGTCATGATGGCTGCGCCTGGCGCCGCCGCACCGGCCGAGGAGAAGACCGAGTTCGACGTCATTCTCAAGGCAGCCGGCGAAAAGAAGATCGAGGTCATCAAAGTGGTCCGCGAGATCACGAGCCTCGGTCTGAAGGAAGCCAAGGAGCTGGTCGAGGCCGCCCCGAAGACCCTGAAGGAAGCGGTCTCCAAGGACGAGGCCGAGGCCATCAAGAAGAAGTTCGAGGAGAAGGGCGCGACTGTCGAGATCAAATAGCTTGTGCCTAGACAGTGCGAGGCCGGGCAGGGCGCCTGCGGGCGTACCCTGCCCGTGTGCCTTTTTTCCTGTACAATGGGTGCAGCCAGTCCCGACAGGAAATCGGATGGGCCCGGACGTCTCCGCCCGGGCCGCGATCCGAGGATGTGGTACCAGCGGAACGGTCCGAAGAGAAGCAACGGCCCACGGTCGCGACACCGGACCGATCCGCCCAGAGCATGACCCTTTTGCCCCTTTCGGCTTCGTTTAGGAGAAGGCCTGATGCCCAAGACCGTTGATGTCGGGAAGCGACAAAGGCTCGATTACTCCCGCATCCACACCACCGTACCCATCCCCAATCTGCTCGAACTGCAGCGGGAGTCCTACCGCAGGTTCCTCCAGATGGACCTGCTCCCGGAGGAGCGCGAGAGCCTGGGCCTTCAGGAGGCCTTCCGCTCCGTGTTTCCCATCAAGGACTTCCGGGGGGAGTGCGCCCTGCAGTTCGTGGATTACTCCCTCGGGGACTGGGAGTGCCGGTGCGGATTTCTGAAAGGACTGGAGCATCTGAGGCAGACCTGCTCCCATTGCAAGGGACGGATCATCATCCTGGACACCCAGCAGCGCGAGGTCCAGTGCCAGCACTGCGGCCAGATCAACCCCATCCAGATCCCCAGGTGCCCCCACTGCGACGACGTGGTGAACCTGAGGGTGCACTCCGCCGTGGACGAGTGCCAGGAGCGGGGCATGACCTACGGCGTGCCCCTGAAGATCCGCGTGCGCCTCGAGGTCTATCAGAAGGATGCCGCGGGGCATCCGTCGGTGCTGGACATCAAGGAGGAGGAGGTCTTCTTCGGCAACATGCCCCTCATGACCGAGAAGGGGACCTTCATCATCAACGGCACCGAGCGCGCCGTGGTCAGCCAGCTCCACCGCTCTCCCGGCGTCTTCTTCCAGGCGAACGAGAACCACACCGAGTTCGTGGGCAAGATCATCCCCGCCCGCGGCTCCTGGGTCGAACTGGAGATGGACGCCAAGAACACGCTCTACGTGAGGATCGACCGCAAGCGCCGATTCCCGGCCTCGGTCTTTCTCCGGGCTCTGGGGCTCGGCGAGAACACCTCCCTCCTCAAGCGCTTCTATCCCGTCGACACCCTGCACCTTGAGGACGGAGCCCTCCGCATGGCCGTCTCGGACCGCCTGGCGGGGCTGGTGGCCGGAGAGACCGTCAAGGAGGGCAGGGAGATCATCCTCGAGGAGGGCAAGAAGATCCGCCGGAGCCAGGTCGCCCGTCTCAAGAAGGCGGGGGTGGAGTCGGTCCTGCTCCAGCAGGACGAGCTTCCGGAGATCTACTCCTTCCAGGACGTGGCGGACCCCGAGAGCGGAGAACTGCTGGCGGAGAGCTCACAGCCCATCGCCGTGGACCGGCTCCTGGAACTGGCGAAGCAGGGGCTGAAGCAGATCGAGGTGATCCTGCCCAAGGCCACGGAGCTGGGCACGGCCATCCTGGAGACCATGGGGAAGGACGTCTGCCGGACCCAGGAGGAGGCCTACCTGGACTTCTTCCGCAAGGTCCGCCCCGGCGATCCCGTCACCCCGGCGGGTGCCAAGTCCTTCTTCGACCTCATGTTCTTCGACGACAAGCGGTACGATTTCTCGCGCGTCGGAGCCATGAAGTTCCTCACCAAGCTCCACCCCCACGACTACCGGGGCATGAGCAAGAAGGCCCTGGCGGAGGAGCTGGAGAGGCGCCGCATCCTCACCCTCGAGGACTACTGCGAGATCGTCGAGTACCTGCTCAAGCTCAAGAACAACATCGGCACGCTGGACGACATCGACCACCTGGGCAACCGCCGGGTCCGGTCGGTGGGCGAGCTGCTCGAGAACCAGATCCGCATCGGCCTGGCTCGCATGGAGCGCGCCTCCAAGGAGAAGATGAGCGTCTACCACAACCTGGCTACGGCCATGCCGCGCGACCTTCTCAACGCGAAGCCCGTGGTGGCCTCCATCCTGGAGTTCTTCGGCTCCAGCCAGCTGAGCCAGTTCATGGACCAGACGAACCCGCTCTCGGAGATCACCCACAAGCGGCGCCTGAGCGCGCTGGGCCCGGGCGGCCTGAGCCGCGAGCGCGCCGGGTTCGAGGTCCGCGACGTCCACACGAGCCACTACGGCCGCCTCTGCCCCATCGAGACGCCGGAGGGTCCCAACATCGGCCTCATCTCCTCCCTCTCCACCTACGCCCGCATCAACGAGTTCGGCTTCATCGAGTCGCCCTACAAGAAGGTGGAGAACGGGCGCGTGCTCAACCACTACACCATCACCTACCCGGGCGACAGCCGCTTCAAGCTGGGGGACGTGGTGGTCCAGGAGGAGCTTCACGAGGAGGAGGTCCGGCTCAAGAAGGGCCGGAAGCGCCTCCCCATGATGCTGCCGGCGGCCTTCTACCTCACCGCCTGGGAGGAGGACCTCTACACCATCGCCCAGGCCAACGCCAAGCAGGATGAGAAGGGCAACCTGGTGGCCGAGAAGGTGCAGGCCCGCAAGTTCGGTGAGTTCGTCCTGGCCCCGAAAGCCGAGATCCAGTACATCGACGTCTCCCCCAAGCAGCTGGTCTCCATCGCCGCGGCGCTCATCCCCTTCCTGGAGCACGACGACGCCAACCGCGCCCTCATGGGCTCCAACATGCAGCGCCAGGCGGTCCCCCTGCTGAGGCCCGAGGCCCCGGTTGTGGGCACGGGCATGGAGCTGGTGGTGGGCAAGGACAGCGAATCCACCGTGGTCTGCCGCCGCTCGGGCATCGTGGACGTGGTGGACGCCAACCGGATCATCGTGCGCGTGGGCGGCGGCGAGGGCGAGGACCTCTACGACTTCGGCGCGGACATCTACCAGCTCACGAAGTTCCAGCGCTCCAACCAGAACACCTGCATCAACCAGAAGCCCATCGTCAAGGTGGGCGACGTGGTGAAGGCCGGCGACGTGCTCGCGGACGGCCCCTGCACCGACGGCGGGGAGCTGGCCCTCGGGCGCAACGTCCTGGTGGCCTTCATGCCGTGGCGCGGGTACAACTACGAGGACGCCATCCTCCTCTCCGAGACCCTCGTGAAGGAGGACGTCTACACCTCCATCCACATCGAGGAGCTCGAGATCGAGGCGCGGGACACCAAGCTGGGCAAGGAGGAGATCACCCGCGACATCCCGAACATCTCCGAGGGCTACCTCAAGGACCTGGACGAGAGCGGCATCATCCGGATCGGCGCCCACGTGAAGCCCGGCGACATTCTCGTGGGCAAGGTCACCCCCAAGGGCGAGACCCAGATGACCCCCGAGGAGAAGCTCTTGAGGGCCATCTTCGGCGAGAAGTCGGCCGAGTACCGCGACGCCTCGCTGCGGTGCCCGCCGGGCATCTCGGGCGTGATCGTGGACGTGAAGATCTTCACCCGCAAGGGGGCCGAGAAGGACGCCCGCACGCTCGCCATCGAGAAGGAGTACGTGGACCGCATGGACAAGAACATGCGGGACCAGATCCGGATCCTCCGGGAGGAGAACCGGAAGAAGATCACCGACCTGCTCGACGGCACGGTGGCCGCGGCGCCACTCTACGACGACCTGACGGGGGAGGAGCTCATCGGCAAGGGCAAGAAGCTCTCCGCCAAGCAGCTCTCCACCATCAAGGCCGACCTGCTGCCGCGAATCCAGGTGCAGGCCAAGTACAAGGACGCCATCCAGCGCATCCGCGAGATCGAGGAGCGCACCCGGCGGAAGATCGAGGTCCTGGAGCAGGGCTTCCGGGAAAAGATCAACATCCTGGAGCGCGGTGACGAGCTGCTGCCGGGCGTCATCAAGATGGTCAAGGTCTACGTGGCCATCAAGCGGAAGATCCAGGTGGGCGACAAGATGGCCGGCCGCCACGGCAACAAGGGCGTGGTGAGCCGCATCCTGCCCGTGGAGGACATGCCCTTCCTGCCCGACGGCACCCCCGTGGAGATCGTGCTCAACCCGCTGGGGGTCCCGAGCCGCATGAACGTGGGCCAGATCCTGGAGACCCACCTCGGCTGGGCGGCGAGGGCGCTGGGCCTGTGGGTGGCCAGCCCGGTCTTCGACGGGGCCTCCGAGGAGGACATCAAGGGACTCCTCGGGCAAGCGGAGCTGCCGGCGGAGGGAAAGATCCACCTCCGCGACGGCCGCACGGGCGATCCCATGCACCAGAAGGTGACCGTGGGCTACATCTACATCATGAAGCTCGCCCACTTGGTGGAGGACAAGATCCACGCCCGCTCCATCGGCCCCTACTCGCTCATCACGCAGCAGCCCCTGGGAGGCAAGGCCCAGTTCGGAGGCCAGCGCTTCGGCGAAATGGAGGTGTGGGCCCTGGAGGCCTACGGCGCGGCCAACATCCTGCAGGAGATTCTCACCGTCAAATCGGATGACGTCTACGGCCGTACCAAGATGTACGAGAGCATCGTCAAGGGGCAGTACCCTGACGAACCCGGTGTGCCCGAGTCCTTCAACGTTCTGGTGAAGGAGCTTCAGGGCTTGGCCATTGACGTGAAGATACTGGAAACCGAAGATCAGTCGGCGTCGGAAAACGCTTGACGTCGAGGGGGTAGTGCCTTGATGCGTAGCAGCTATCTCGAGAAGAAACACAGCATCAACCGGATCCGCGGGATCCAGTTGATGCTGGCGTCCCCCGAACAGATCCGGGCCTGGTCGCACGGCGAGGTCACCAAGCCGGAGACCATCAACTACCGGACCTTCAAGCCCGAGCGCGACGGGCTCTTCTGCGCCAAGATCTTCGGGCCCATCAACGACTGGGAGTGCCTCTGCGGCAAGTACAAGCGGATCAAGTACAGGGGCATCACCTGCGAGAAGTGCGGCGTGGAGGTCATCCAGTCCAAGGTCCGGCGCGAGCGCCTGGGCCACATCGAGCTGGCGGCCCCCGTCTCCCACATCTGGTTCCTGAAGGGGACACCCTCACGCATCTCCATCATCCTGGGCATGAAGCTCAAGGACGTGGAGAGCGTCAACTACTACGAGCAGTGGGTCATCACCGACCCCGGCTTCGTGGCCGTGGACGTGGACGAGGCCAAGGAGGCCTACCTCGCCCGGCACCCCAACGACTCCCCGCAGGAGCGCAACCGGATCTTCCGGAACATCGAGGAGGCGGTCTGGAAGTACGAGTCCGTCACCGAGCCGGCGGAAGGCGCGGACCCCTCCAAGGAGTTCGAGCAGCTCATCAAGCTCAACGAGAACAGCCGGGTCTACAACGAGGAGCTGGGTGGGCAGACGGCCCTTCGGTACAAGGCGCTCCTCTTCGACAAGACCCTGGACGCGTTCCGGTCGCTGTACGGGCCGGACGGCTTCGCCGTGAGCATCGGCGCGGCGGGCCTCCAGGACCTCATGCGGCACTTCAACGAGGACTGCCAGTGCGCCTCCTGCCAGGTGGCGCGCGGCTCCAGGCTCTCGCGCATGCAGTGCGAGCAGAACCTCCTGCGCTCCTACATCCGGATCCTGGCCAACAACCAGAAGCGCGCCAACCTCAACAAGCGGCTGAAGGTCGTGGAGTCCTTCCTCAAGAGCGGGAACAGGCCCGAGTGGATGGTCCTGGAGGTGCTCCCGGTGATCCCGCCCGAGCTGCGGCCGCTGGTGCCGCTGGACGGCGGGCGCTTCGCCACGAGCGACCTCAACGACCTCTACCGGCGCGTCATCAACCGGAACAACCGCCTCAAGAAGCTCATCGAGATGCGCGCCCCCGACGTGATCGTCCGGAACGAGAAGCGCATGCTCCAGGAGGCGGTGGACGCCCTCTTCGACAACGGCCGCCGCGGCCGCATCCTGAAGGGCACCAACAACCGGCCGCTCAAGTCCCTCTCCGACACCCTCAAGGGCAAGCAGGGGCGCTTCCGGCAGAACCTGCTGGGCAAGCGCGTGGACTACTCGGGGCGCTCCGTCATCGTCGTGGGTCCCGAGCTGAAGCTCAACCAGTGCGGCCTGCCCAAGCTCATGGCCATCGAGCTCTTCAAGCCCTTCATCTTCAACAAGCTTGAGGAGCGCGGCCTGGCACCCACCATCAAGCAGGCCAAGGAGATGGTGGAGCGGGGCGTCCCCGAGGTCTACGACGCCCTGGACGAGATCATCCAGAAGCACCCTGTCCTGCTGAACCGCGCCCCGACCCTGCACCGGCTGGGCATCCAGGCCTTCGAGCCCGTGCTCGTCGAGGGCAAGGCCATCAAGCTCAACCCCCTGGTCTGCACCGCCTTCAACGCCGACTTCGACGGCGACCAGATGGCCGTGCACGTGCCCCTGAGCCCGGCCGCGCAGATCGAGGCCTCGGTGCTCATGATGTCCACCAACAACCTCCTCTACCCAGCCAGCGGCGACCCCATCATCGTGCCCACGCAGGACGTGGTGCTGGGCGTCTACTACCTCACCCACTCCCTCAACGGGGCCAAGGGCGAGGGGCGGGCCTTCACCTCGGTGGACGAGGCGCTCATGGCGCTGGACAACGGGTGGGTGGACCTGCACGCGCAGATCAAATTGCGCTACACGGGCGAGGTCATCGACCTCACCTCCACCATCTACGACCAGGACATCAGCCACACGCCGCCCATCATGCTGAAGAACGAGATCCTCTCCACCACGGTGGGGCGCGTGCTCTTCAACGACGTCCTCCCCAAGGGCCTCCCCTTCATCAACGGGCTCATGAAGAAGGCCGGCCTCAAGGACCTCTTCAACTACACCTTCCAGCGGTTCGGCCGCGAGACGCTGTCCCATCTGGCCGACGCGGTCAAGGAGTCGGGCTTCCTTTACGCCACCAAGGCGGGCATCTCCTTCGGATACGAGGACATGCAGATCCCGAGGGAGAAGACCGCCCTCGTGGACGGCGCCCTGGACGAGGTGGAGGTGGTGGACCAGCAGTACCGCGACGGGGCCATCACCAACCGCGAGCGCAAGAACAAGGTGGTGGACATCTGGAACAAGGTGACGGACCTGGTGGCCGACGCCATGTTCAAGCAGATGCAAAAGGCCGAGGCGGCCGAGCAGGGCTTCAACCCGATCTTCATCATGGCCGACTCGGGGGCCCGCGGAAGCAAGCAGCAGATCCGCCAGCTCGCGGGCATGCGCGGCCTCATGGCCAACCCCTCCGGCGAGATCATCGAGCAGCCCATCACGGCCAACTTCCGCGAGGGGCTCAACGTGCTGCAGTACTTCATCTCCACGCACGGCGCCCGCAAGGGCCTGGCGGACACGGCACTGAAGACGGCGGACGCCGGCTACCTCACGCGGCGCCTCGTGGACGTGGCCCAGGACGTCATCATCACCGAGGAGGACTGCAACACCCTCGACGGCATCTACATCTCGCCGCTCATGGAGGGCGGGCGCATCATCCAGCCCATCCGCGACCGCATCGTCGGCCGCGTGGCGCTGGACGACATCAAGGACCCTTACTCCGGTGAAGTCATCGTGGACGCCAACCTGGAAATCACGCTGGAGCGCGCGCAGGCCGTGCAGGACGCGGGCATCGAGCGCGTGAAGATCCGCTCCGTGCTGACCTGCGAGACCAAGCGCGGCGTGTGCGCCCGCTGCTACGGCCGCAACCTGGCCACGGGCCAGATGGTCGAGCTGGGCGACGCCATCGGCGTCATGGCCGCCCAGTCCATCGGCGAGCCCGGCACCCAGCTCACGATGCGGACCTTCCACATCGGCGGCACGGCGAGCAAGGAGGCCGTGGAGACGAGCCACGTGGCCAGGGGCACCGGCACCGTCAAGCTGGTCAACGCCAAGACGATCACGGCTCCCGACGGCGATTTCATCGTCATCGGCAGGGGCGGTTCCATCGTCATCGAGGACGACAAGGGCCGCGAGCGAGAGAAGTACCCCCTGGCCTACGGCGCCCACATCAAGGTTCCCATCGGTTCCGTCGTGCAGCCCAAGACCATCCTCGTGGAATGGGACCCCTACACCAACCCCATCCTCGCGGACGTGGGGGGCGAGGTCCACTTCCGGGACATCCAGGAAGGCGTGACCGTGCAGGAGGAGACCGACAACGTGACGGGCCTGAGCCAGCGGGTGGTCATCGAATCCAAGGACCCCGGCAAGGAGGCCCGCATCGTCCTGCGCGAAGAGGGCAAGAAGTCCGGCGGGCGAAGCTTCCCGCTGCCCTCCGGCGCCCACCTCGTGGTGGACGAGGGCCAGAAGGTCTTCCCCGGCACCATCCTGGCCAAGATCCCCCGCGAGACCTCCAAGACCCGCGACATCGTGGGCGGCCTGCCCCGCGTGGTGGAGCTCTTCGAGGCCCGCCATCCCAAGAACCCGGCCATTATCACCGAGATCGACGGCGAGGTGCACTACGGCGAGGTGGTCCGCGGCATGCGGAAGATCTACATCGACAACCCCAGGACCGGCGAGCGCAAGGAGTACTCCATCCCCAAGGGCACGCACATCTCGGTGCTCGAGGGCGAGTGGCTCCACGCGGGCGACCCGATCTGCGAGGGCGCCGTGGACCCCCACGACATCGTGCGCGTCCTGGGCATCAAGGAGCTCCAGCGGTACATGGTCAACGAGATCCAGGAGGTCTACCGCCTGCAGGGCGTCATGATCAACGACAAGCACATCGAGACCATCGTGCGCCAGATGATCCGCTGGATGCGCGTGGACGCGGTGGGCGAATCCCGGTTCCTGGCCGGCCAGCAGGTGGACCGCTTCGAGTTCCAGCGCGAGAACCAGCACCTCCTCGACGAGGGCATCCAGCCCGCCGTGGGCCGGCCCCAGCTCTTGGGCATCACCAAGGCCGCGCTCGCCACCGACAGCTGGATCTCGGCCGCCTCCTTCCAGGAGACCACCCGGGTGCTCACCGAGGCCTGCATCAACGGGGCCACCGACTACCTCCGAGGCCTCAAGGAGAACGTCATCCTGGGCCGCCTCATCCCGGCCGGCACCGGCTTCTACACCTACCACAACGTGGAGGTGGAGCACGACGACACGGTGCGGCCCATGGAAGAGGGTATCAGGGAGACCTTCGCCGCCGACCTTCCGGCCGAGCTGGCCGTCCAGAAGCTCCTGGAAGAGCGCCACCATCCCGTGACCATCCGCGAAGAGGCGGACATGGACGACAAGGGCGACGCCTGAGCTGACCCCTCATCATGACTGCCACGCCCAGGGGGCGGGAGCGATCCCGCCCCCTCGCCGTTTCCGATCCGTGGCCGGGCCTCGGCCGCGCCTTTGGCGCGGCGCTGGGGCCCTGAGCCGGGCGCGCCCACGCCAGCGTGGCCGCGCTCCGTCCTCAGGCCCTCAGCCGCCCTTTGGGCGCCAGGCCCGGCTTTCCTGGTGTGTGCCGTTGACCCCCACCGTCCGTGTTTGCGCCGGCGGCGACGGACCTCCTGCTTCGTCAGCTTTCGGCGCCCACATCCTCAGCGTACAGGGAGTACGCTTGCGGTGTGGTCGCCTCACCTTCCTCGCATGAGGGCCATCGGCGCCGGAACGCGCCTTCCTCCGCTTTGCTTCGGAAGGCAGACCGCTCAAGGGAGGTCTGGAGCCATTTTAGAAAGCCATGGGACACGATGGTCCTCTCCCTGTCTCCATCTCTTGCCTCATCGTCCAGGGCGGTGATAGCACTGCTTCACCCGCGGGAAGATCGTCCATTTCATCTGACCGGGGCGGGAAAGGCCCTAAAAACGGTTGCCCTGCCACGGGCGCGCAGGTGGATGCCCGCATTGGGCGGCTCTTGCCGGGCGGGGAGAGGGGCCATGGGTGGAAACTTGGGAGGTGCACGGGCGATGGGCAAGGGGACGGAGTGGTGAAGCGGCGATCGCCTGGCCGTCTATCCCGTCTGCCCATTTCGTCGGTCTAAGCACCGCCGAGGAAGGTGTGCTAGTCTTGCCAAGAGGTCACCATGCAGGGGAGCGGGGACATTTGCCGCGATAGGCCACACATTTCAACGATATGCGGCCGTTGTGGGGCCCGTGTCATCGGCCGAATATGCGTTAGGAGGCGGCATGACCAGTAGCCCGGCGCAAAATGAGGCATTCAATGAGTTTAACCGTATGGGAGAGAGGGATGTCTCCGCTGCTCAGCTTGCCGGACATTGGAGACAGAAGGGCCCAGATTGGGACGCATGGGCGCAAGTGTGGTTGAGGGGAGAGGAATCGGCTAGGCGTGATGCGCGAGAAGCAGAAACACGCACCATCGCGCGGCGTGCCAACGCCATCGCTATAATCGCGGCTGTCATCGCTGCCGTATCGGCAATCACCGCCATTCTTGTCGCAGTGTGCAAATGAAAGCTCTTAACTGTCGATTGAAACGGACGCCTTCTCATCCGTGTGGGTTTGTGGAAGAGGGGATTGAGAGCCGATGCTTAAGCAAGCCTTGTAGGGGGAGCATCTTCTTCTTGATTTTTTGCATGGCCTGCCTCGCCATTTCAGCCCCACTGCAGAGCGCCGCAGCGAGGTCGTTGGAACAGTTCTGTGGCTGCTACCGACTCGTGCTCGGCCCGTGGGCTCCACCATTGCACACCAAGGAATCCTTGCGCTCCTTCGCCCCGCCCGAAACCATTCATCTGGAGGAGAGCGCAAGGAGAAGGGATGACGGGGGGTACCCCAGTTTTCCAAAGGGAAGCCGCGTCGTGACCCCCCTTGGCGGAGAAGCATCCCTGTTGAGACGGCATTTCCAGATCGGATCGTGGTCACCTGATGGCGACCATGGCATCAGGGTCGTGTGGTCGACAGGAAAGATCTGGACCATCATCCTTCTGGTCAGGCAGGGGAACAGGCTCGTCGGCCGTATCGAAACCGGAAGCGATGCCCTCGAGCAGCCCATGCCTGTATGCACCGTCGAAGCCATAAGGATTGAATGTCCCCAACCGAGGCGTCGCCACCCTTAAGAACCATGGCGGCAAAGCCGAGTAAGGCCGGCATCGTCTCTGTGATGCCCAGCGTTTGTTGTCTCCCCTGCAAGCATGCACCTTTCGAATGCAGCCCCAAAGAAAAACGGCGCCCGGGGACCGGGCGCCGTGGGAGGAGAGGGAGTGAAGGGATGGACCAGAATCTCTAGAACTTCACCTGGAGGGTGAGCTGCACGCGCTTCTCGTTGGGGATGCGCGGGTCGGTGTGCTGCGTCACCTGGTAGTCCAGGAGCGCCATGTTCTGACCCACGAAGCGGTAGGAGACGCCGAAGATGGAGGTCTTGGTGATGTCGTCCACGACCGTGGAGCCCCCGTCGGGATTGGGATCGAAGTGGTCGTACCGGCCGATCACGCCCCACTGGGCGTCCTCGGGGAAGCGCACGTTGGCGAAGAAGGAGTAGCCCTTCTGCTTGCGGGCGCTGCCATCGGGATTGAGGGCCGTTCCGAACTCGTTGCCCTTACCCGAGAAATATTCGGCCTGGCCGGTGAAGTAGTGGTTTTCATACGAGATCATGCCGTCGAAGACGGTCCAGTCGGGCAGGTCCTTCCCGGCGACCTTCGGTACGTTCCCCTTGCCGTTCACGCCGAAGACGGTGAGCTGGAGGCCGGGCATCGCAATGGGGATGGGCCTCAGCGAAATGCGCGCCATGAGGGCCTTGTTCTGGTTTTTTTCCGCTCCGTGATAGCCGTTGCCGTTGTAGACGCCGAACTGCCAGGAGCCGTAGCGGCCGGCGTACGCGCCGTCCACGTTCTTGCGGTAGTCCGCGGGCATGAGGCCACCGAAGTTGGAGCCCACGATGACGCCGTCGTCAGCGCTGTTGAGGATGTTGTTGCGCTCCAAGAACATGGGGTCCTGCAGCCGGTAGCCGTTGACGGCCTCGTCCCAGTCGAGCCAGGGGATGACCACTTGGCCGAAGTTCACGTAGGGCTGGGAGATGACGTTGTTGCCGTTCCAGTGGAAGCTTCCGTAGAGGTACTTGATCCGGGGCTGCCAGTCCTGCGCCGAGTTCTGATAGACGTCCGTCGTGATGCGGCCCGAAAACCAGGGGGTGATGTCATCCGTCACGTCGAGGTAGCCCCGCTTGAGAACGAACTGGCTGTATGATTTCGTCTCACCGGGCGTGCCCGCGTACTGGTTGCCGTTCTGGTAGGAGAGGTAGAAGGTGCCGCCCACGTGCAGGCCCTTGAGGGCCGCGGGAACGCTGGCGGGCTGGCTCTTGACCGTCTCCTGAACGGTCTGCTGGATCTCCTGCTGGCTCTGGGCCTCCTTCTGGGCTTTCTGCTGGTCGTACTGGGCCTGGACGGCCTCGGCCTGCTGCTGGGTGATGACCTTGTTCTCGACCAGGATCTTCAACAGCGGGTCCAACTGCCCGGCCGATTGGGCAAAGACCGAGAGCCCCGTCAGGGCCAGGGCCGCCAGGCCCGCCGCCACCACTCGCCTCGCTGATCTCCTCACATCTGCCTCCTTTCCGGTCCTTCTTCCGGTTCACGAATCGGCCGAACCCTGCCGTCCGCCTCCGGGGCATGGCCGGTCACGCTCAGGCTAAGGAGAGGCTGTTGCCCGTTCATCACGGCTCTTTTTCGGAATTGCAACCTGGAGGGCGCCCGGGCCCCGGCCGTGGTAAGGTGGGAGCATCAGGAGGTGTCCCATGAAAGCACAGGTCTCGTGGGGGATTCTGGTCTTTCTGACGGCGGGGGTGATGGGCGTGTGCGCTCAGGCTCCGCCAGCCCAAGCTCCGCCGCCCCAGGCTCCGGCGGCCCGATCGCCGCTGGAGAGGGCCGAGGCGGCCTACGAGCAGCGGGCCAACCCGGAACAGGCGAGGGCGGCCATGCAGCTCTTCGCGGAGGCGGCCAAGGCGGACCCGAAGTCCTACGATGCCCTGTGGCGGGGCGCCAGGGCTTGCTACTTCTACGGCGAATACACCCGCGCGATGGCCTCGGGCGACGAGAAGATGACCCTCTTCCAGGACGGCATCGACCGCGCCAAGGCCGCGGTGGCGCTCGATCCCAAGGGGGTGGAGGGCCACTTCTGGCTCGGCGTGCTCTACGGGGTCTACGGCGAGGCCAAGGGGATCTTCAAGTCCCTCAGCCTGGTGCCGAGCATCAAGCAGGAGATGCAGACGTGCCAGGAGCTGAACCCGGCGGTGGAGGGCTACGGCCCCGACCGGGTGCTGGGGCGGATGTACTACAAGCTGCCCTGGTTCAAGGGGGGCGACAACAAGAAGTCCATCCAGTATCTGGAGGCCTCGCTGAAGGGCGCTCCCACCAACGCTCTCACGCGCCTCTACCTGGCCGAGACCTACAAGGCCGAGGGGATGAAGGACAAGGCCCTCGAGCAGGTCAAGGCGATCGTGGATATGACGCCCGACCCGCGGTGGGCCCCCGAATTCACCTCCATCAAGGCGAAAGCCGAGAAGCTCCTACAGAGGTGGAGCTAGGCCAAGACTCGAGGAGGAGCGAGCGGGCCGCGCCAGGCCGCAGCCGCGGATCGTGAGAAGGCACAATAGAAAGGGCGGAGCCGACGGGCTCCGCCCTTTCTTAGCTCAATCGCTTAATCGCTCAATCGCCCAATCCCTCAATCCCTCAATCCCTTCATCGCTTCCTTCGTCGGCTTGGCCACCACGCGGTAGAGCGCGTAGACCACTACGGCGAGGACGGCGACGCCGGGCCAGGCCCCCAGCGGGGGCTGAGGGAAGAGGGCGAGGAAGTCCCCCTTCAGGACGGGCCAGATGCCGGCCAGGGTGATGGGCACCGCCAGAAGGATGCCCATGAGCGCCTCGCCGGTGATGAGGCCCGAGGCGAAGAGCAGCCCCTTCTTGTCCCCGTCCGCCTCGGCCGCCTTCAGGCGGGTCAGCAGGCTCTTGGAGGCGCCCTTGGCGGCCTTGTTCCTGAGCCTGGCGGCGAAGTAGGCCACCATGCCTCCCACGAGAATCGGGGTGGAGAGGGAGAAGGGGAGGTAGATGCCCACGGCCACCGCGAGGACCGGCGTGCGGAACTCGCTGCCCCTGGCCTTGAGGTACTGGTCGAGGGTGATGATGCCCACGGCGATCACGGCCCCGATGGCCACCATGGTCCACGGGAGGCCACCCATGAAGACGCCCTTGGAGACGGCCGCCATGAGGGTGGCCTGGGGCGCCGGCAGCGGGTTGGGGTGGGCCTGGATCCAGGCGGGGGTGGCGTTGAAGGGGATTCCGACGCCGTACTTCAGGTTCAGGACGTGCAGGACGGGTGCGATGACGAAGGCCGAGGAGAGCACCCCCACGACCAGCATGAACTCCTGCTTCCACGGCGTGGAGCCGACGAGGTATCCCGCCTTGAGGTCCTGCAGGTTGTCCCCCGCGATGGAGGCGGCGCAGCAGACCACGGCGCCGATGAGGATGGCGGCGGCGGGCCCCGCGGGGTTGCCGCGGCCCAGGAAGACCAGGAGGACCAGGGAGGCGAAGAGGATGGTGGCGATGGTGACCCCCGAGATGGGGTTGTTGGATGAGCCCACCAGCCCGGCCATGTAGCCGGCCACCGCCGCGAAGAGGAAGCCGGCGATGAGCATGATCACGGCCATCACCAGACTGACGGCCAGCTTGGACACCACCAGGTGGTAGATGAAAAAGAGCGGGATGATGGCCAGGAACGAGAAGACCAGGACCCAGATCATGGGCATGTCCTTGTCCGTCCGCTCGATGGTGCTCCCGCCCTTCTCGTCCTTCAGCGCCTGAAGCCCGCTCTTGACGCCGGTGAGGAGCTGGCTGCGGAGCTGGATCAGGGCCCAGAAGCCGCCCACGCACATGGCGCCCACGCCGAGGTAGCGGATCTGGCTGCTCCAGAGTGTGTTGGCCGCCTCGACCGCATCGTGCGCACCGGCGGGCCATCCGTGGAAAGCCGCGTAGAGCGGGATGGCGATCCACCACGAGAGGGCGCCCCCGAGGAACACCAGAATCGCGATGTTCAGGCCCACGATGTAGCCCACGCCCAGGAGAGCGGGGGAGAGGTCGAGGCCGAAGTAGGCCATGCTGTTACCGACCCGCGCGCCCACCTCCAGGGTGGAGGCCCAGAGCTTCAGCCCGGCGTCCTGGCAGAACTTCAGCACCCCCCCCGTGAGGGCGGCGTAGACGATGGCCGAGAGGCTGCCCTTCTCCTGACCCTGGCCGGCCTTGAGCACCTCGGCCGTGGCGATGCCCTCGGGGAACTTGATCTCCTTGTCGCCGTGCACCACCAGGGCGCGGCGGAGGGGGACGGAGAAGAGGACGCCGATGGTCCCGCCCAGGGCGCAGATCAGGAGCGTCTCCCAGTAGTTGTACTCCTTCCAGTATCCGAGGATCACGAGGCCCGGGATGGTGAAGACGGCGGCCGCGGCCACCGCCTCGCCGGCCGAAGCGGCCGTCTGGACGATGTTGTTCTCCAGGATGTTGCTGCGCTTGAAGAAGGAGAAGATGGTCATGGAGATGACCGCCGCCGGAATGGAGGCGGAGACGGTCATGCCCGCGAAGAGTCCCAGGTACGCGTTGGCCGCGGCCAGAATCACGGCCAGCACGATGCCCAGAATGATCGCCTTCACCGTGATCTCGGGCAGGTTCTGGCTGGCCGGGATCACGGGTTTGAAGCCGGAGTGGTTGCCGTCGTCGTCGCGGGCCATCTATCCCTCCTCTACCATTTCCAGAACTGCCACCAGTGCTTGGTTTCGGCCTTGGGCTTGACGAGCGGCTCCTTGAAGACCTTGGACTCCTTCTCCTTGGCGACCTGGTGCTTCTGGATTCGCTCGATCTGCTTGCGCGCGTTTTTCGACAGGACGGTCCCGGGGACCTCCTGGGTGATGCGGGTGAAGTAGAGCAGCGCCTCCTTGTCCTGGTTGTCCCGGTAGAGGGCCTCGCCGAGGCGGTAGTAGAGGAGCGGCATGTTCCAGTAGGTGGGGTAGTGCTCGATGGCGTACCGGTAGCGGCCGATGGCCCCCTTGGGGTGACCATACTGGAGGTAGAAGTCGCCCACCTTGATCTCGTGCGCGGCCAGGAAGTCGTTCACCGAGCGGATCCGCTGCTTGGCCTCGACCGCGTAGGAGCTCTTGGGGTAGTTCTCGATCAGGGCCTGGAAGGCATCCCTCGCGCTCAGGGCCGGCGTGATGTCCCGGTCGGGCGTGCTGATCTCCTCGAAGTAGGCCTCGCCGATCCTGAACTGGCAGTAGGGCGCATCGGGGTGCGTGGGGTGAAAGGCCAGGAAGGACTGGTACCGGCTGATGGCCTCGGCGTAGGACTCCAGGGTGTGCTCCTGGTAGTAGCTGTCCGCCGTGGCGATGGCGGCCTTGTCCCGGTATTCGCCGGCGTCCTCGCGCAGGGCGATCTGATCGAAAAACTTCCGGGCGGTGACCGGTTTGTGTTTGTGGAGGGCCTCCATGCCCTTGGAGTAAAGCTCGGCCACCGGCGTCACCTGCTTGGGAGCGACCTCGCCCTTGGGGCGGCGGTGATGGCAGCCGGCGGTCATCAAGAGCATGACGACCAGCGCGGCGGCGAGAAGCCTGGCACTCTTCACGATCGACCTCCTATGAGGGCAAACAGGTCCCTGGGCAACCGGCGGGGCCGGCCCTGCAGGTCCGTCGCCGCGTGCTCCGTATAACCACGGCACAACAAGGCGCCGTCCCCCTTGCGAACCATCTCGTATTCGAACCGGAAGCGGACCGCGCTGCTGTCCGCCAGCCTGGCCAACAGTTCCACCTCGTCGTCGTAGCGGGCCGGCCGCAGGTACTGAACGTGGACCTGGAGCACCGGCATGCGGGTCCCGCTCTCCTCCAGCTCCCGGTAGGCGAGGCCGTGCTGACGGAGGTACTCGGTCCGGGCCACCTCCATCCAGGCCAGGTAGGCGGAATGGTGCACCACGCCCATCTGGTCCGTCTCCACATACCGGACCCGCACCGTGGTCCTGCACTCATCCACGGAGCATCCCCTCCAGGCGAGAGGCGGCCGCCACGGGATCGGGGGCGCCGAAGACCGCTGAGCCCGCCACGAACCAGTCGGCCCCCGCATCCAAAAGGGCAGGAAGGGTTTCCTCGGCCACGCCGCCGTCCACCTCGATGGCCAGCGCGAGCTCCCGCTCGATGACTGTCCTCTTGAGGGACCTGATCTTGTCCAGGGCCGCCGGGATGAACCGCTGGCCCCCGAATCCGGGGTTCACGCTCATGATCAGGACGAAGTCCAGGTCGGGAAGGACGAGGTCCAGGGTCTCCACCGGGGTGGCGGGGTTGAGCGCCACGCCCGGGCGCATGCCCTCCTCCCTGATCCTCTGAATGGTGCGGTGGAGGTGGGGGCAGGCCTCCTGGTGAACGGAGAGAAGCGACGCTCCCGCCCGGGCGAAATCGGCGAGGTAGCGGTCCGGCTCCTCGATCATGAGGTGGCAGTCCAGGGGAAGGGTCGCCACGGCCTTGAGTCTCGCCACGACCGGCGGCCCCAGCGTGATATTGGGCACGAAACGGCCGTCCATCACGTCCACGTGCAACAGGCCGCTGTGGGGCTCCACGAGGGCGATCTGGTCGGCTAGGCGGGCGAAGTCGGCGGAGAGAATGCTCGGGGCGAGGAGCCTCGCGGGTGCGCCGCTCATGGCTGGCTCACCGTGAGCTGGATCAGATCGGTCCTGTGCAGCGGCATCCCCGGCCCCGGGTTCTGCCCCAGCACGGTGTCGGGCTGGGCGCCTGGGGTTCGGGCCACCTGCGGAGTGGCGAACTGAATGCCGTAGGCCTGGAGCCGGTCCTTCGCCGACTGGGCGTTCAGCCCCACGAGGTAGGGCATGACAAAGGTCAGGGAGGGAGGCCCCATGCTCACGAGGATGGAGACGTCGGCGTCCCTCGGGACGGTCTGGCCCGGCGGCGGCTCCTGCGCCACGATGGTCGAGGAGGTCGCCGGCGCGTGGACGTAGGCCGTGTTGAGCCACCTAAGGCCGGATTGCTGGATCTGGAGCTGCGCCTCGTCCATCCTCATCCCCAGAAGATTGGGCATGGCGAGGCTCTCGATCCCCTTGCTCACGATGACCTGCAGGGTCATGCCGCGCCGGACCGTCATCCCCGCGCTGGGAGTCTGGCTGATGATGGTGCCCTTGGAGGCCTTCAGGTCGTACCGCTCGGTCCTGACCGCGAACTGGAGGTGGGAGCGGCTGGCCTGCCAGCTCGCCTGGTCCTCGGTGAGCCCCACGACCAACGGTACCGCCGTATTGGTGCCCAGAAAAGAGAATTGGATGAGCAGGTAACCCCCGAGGCCTATCCCACCGAGGAAGAGTCCTGCGTAGATGATCAAACGCAGTATTCGCAATGCGCTCCTCCGAACCCGCTTAGTGTAGCACAAGCGGCGCGCCGTTGGCGCGGCGCTGGAGGCCTGGCCCGGGCGCGTCCAAGTGAGCGCGGCCGCGCTCCATTCGCATGCCCGCGGCCGCCCTTCGGACGACGGCTCCTCCACCCTCCACCCTCCACCAAACTGCCCTCGGTTTGCCGGGCCGGAGGCTTTTGGATATACTCCCGTGCGGGAGATCACCGCATGTGGTTTCGTCAGAAGAAGAAACCCGAGCTTCAGGACGGCGAGGAGCGCTCCGTCCACGTGCCCGCCGGCATGTGGATGAAGTGCGAGTCCTGCGGGCAGATCATGTTCGCCCAGATCGTGATCGAGAACAACCACGTCTGCCCCAAGTGCAACTACCACTTCCGCATTTCGGCCCGCCAGCGCTGCGAAGGGCTCTTCGATGAGGGACGGTACGAGGAGTTCGACGAGGCCGTCTCCCCCACGGATCCGCTGAAATTCAAGGACCAGAAGCGCTACCAGGACCGGCTGGTCCAGTATCAGGGGCAGGTGGGCAGTCAGGATGCCGTGCTAAATGCGCGGGGCACCATGGGAGGCATGCCCGTGGTCATCGCCTGCATGGAATACGCCTTCATGGGGGGCTCCATGGGCAGCGTGGTGGGCGAGAAGCTCACCAGGGCGGCCGAGGAGGCCCTGCACACGCGGGCACCCCTGGTCGTCATCTCCTGCTCGGGAGGGGCCCGGATGCAGGAGTCGGTCTACTCTCTCATGCAGATGGGAAAGATCTCGGCGGCCATCGGGAGGCTCAGGGAGGCCGGGGTGCCCTACATCTCGGTGATGACCGACCCGACCACGGGCGGCGTCACCGCCTCCTTCGCCATGCTGGGAGACGTGAATATCGCCGAACCCAAGGCGCTCATAGGCTTCGCGGGTCCCCGGGTGATCGAGCAGACCATCCGCCAAAAGCTTCCGGAGGGATTCCAGCGCTCCGAATTCCTGCTCGAGAAGGGCTTTCTCGACCTGGTCGTTCACCGGAACCAGATGCGGGAGACCCTCGTCCGGCTGCTGGCCCTCTTTACGGGGAAGACCCCCGCTCCATGAATTTTCCTCAAACGCTCCGATACCTTGACGCGCTCATCGAGATGGGCATCAAGGTCGGGCTCGATCACACCCGCGCCCTGGCGAGGGCCTTGGGTGATCCTCAGCGCTCCTTCCCGTCCGTGATCATCGGGGGGACGAACGGCAAGGGCTCGACGGCCGCCTACCTGGCCGCGATCCTCCAGGGGGCCGGATACCGCACGGGGCTCTTCACCTCCCCGCACCTGGTGGACGTGCGGGAGCGGATCCGTGTGAACGGACGGATCATCGGCAAGGAGGCCTTCGCCGAAGCGGCCAGCCGACTGAGGACGACGGCCGAGGCCGCCATGGGGAGCGGCCTTCTGGAGGGGTGCCCCACCTACTTCGAGGCGCTCACCCTCATGGGGTTCCTCCACTTCATGCGGGAGCGGGTGGAGGCGGGCGTGCTGGAGGTGGGCCTGGGCGGGCGGCTGGACTGCACCAACATCGCCGATCCGTCGGTCTCTGTGGTCACCAACGTGGGCAGGGACCACGAGGAGTGGTTGGGCAAGGGCGTCTTGCGCATCGCGAGGGAGAAGGCCGGCATCTTCCGGCCAGGCGTGCCCGCCCTCACGGCGGCCGGAGGCCCCAGGGTTCTTTCGGTCCTCCGGCGGGAGGCCGAGCGGCTCGGAACCCGGCTCCTTCCCCCGAGCGACTGCCGGGTGAGCGTCGGAACCGACGGCTGGCGCTTGGTGTGCGGCCGCGACTCCCTGGATCTGCCCCTGCCCGCCCTTCCCGGCGGGCACCAGGTGGACAACGCTGCGCTGGCGGTCCGCTGCTGCTGGGTCTTGAGGCAGTTGGGTTGGCATGTTCCCGATGAGTCCATCCGAGAGGGGATCGCCAGGGCGAGGTGGCCCGGCCGCCTGGAACTCGCGGTCCGGTCCCCCGATACCTACCTCGACGGAGCCCACAACCCCGATGGCTGCCGCGCCTTGGCCCGCTGGGTGGCGGGGCGGCCCGAGGCGCGCCGCGCCCTGGTCTTCACGGCCATGAAGGACAAGCCCATCGGCGTCATGGCGCAGCTGCTCTTTCCGTCCTTCGGCCGCGTCTGGGCCACGGCAGTTCCCATGGCCCGCTGCGCCCGGCCCGAAACCATCCGGCGCCGCGGCCGTGGGCTCGTGACGGACCTGGCCGAAGACCCCGGCGAGGCCCTGGCGGCAGCGCGGCGGTGGGCGGGAAGCGACGGGCTGGTGGTGGCGGCCGGCAGCCTCTACCTGGTCGGCTACCTCAAGTCGTCCCTGGAGGACGCGGACCCGCTATCCTGGGGAAGTGGGTTGTAGGTTTTGAGCAGCCGCAACAGATGAAACCGGAGAATGGAGCGGAGCACGGCCGGCTCCTCCACGGTCACCCCCTCGCCCATGAACAGGACGAGCCGGCGCACCTCCTCGAGGTCATCCGTGCGGAACCGGATGCGGACCTGACCGTCCTGGACCCACATCTCCTGGCCGGGCATCAGCATGAGGCGCTCGGACCACCGGGCCCAGTCCGCGAAGCGCAGGGTCACGCTGAACAGCTTGCCCCTGCTCAGCCACCCCTGGGTTCCCCTCATCTTGGCGGGGCCTGGGGGGCAGTCCGCGAAGGTTTCGTCCAGGAGCTTCACCTCGCCGCAGTGGCGGGCCGGGATGTTGACGAGTGCACGGTCCTGCGCGCGCAACGCGAAGAGCACCCATTCACCGGCGACCTTGGATAGGAAGAAGGGGTGCAGCACGAATGGTCCGGAGTCTTCACCGGACTCCGCCGTCAGACGGACCTGCAATTTTCGGCTGGAGTAGAGGGCCTGGTGAATGGCCTCGATCGCTTGTCGGCGCTTGAGGGCCCCCGTGGCGGGGACGGCGGGTTTCGCCCTGGCCATTCGCATGGGATCGGAGGTGTCCAGGGGAGGCACCGGGATGGCGTAGTGGTAAGCCCGGCGCGGAGTGTGCGCGAGGGGGAGCCCGAGCTCCCTCTTCATGAAATCCAGATCGCGACAGACGGTCCTCGCCGTGACTCCGAGCGCTTCCGCCAGGTGGACGAGGGTCACCTTCTCACCCTTCCGCCGGAGCAGTTCGTCGATGCGCCGAACGCGGTCAATGACTGCCTTGTTTTTCACAGGAGCCAACGAGCACCTCCCTCACCCCCAGAGGCAAGACGGGTGCCAACTCCCCCTTGCTCCAGAATAGTGCAGTACCGTGCTTTTGGGAACGGCCCGCCGATGCGCCTGAATCAGGGCCGAGACACCTCTGACGTGCAATGTTGAAATGGCCTTGAATATCAGGGCATTGGTGTGTAAAGCGAATTTGACGGAGGGAAAGGGACTCGGTACACCGGCGAGCTCAGGCGCGGCCCCGCGGAAGAGGCAGGCCCGGAAAGTGGCGCACCACCGGCCGACCCTTGTCGGGCCCGCTCTCGACGGTCACAACGTCCACCCGGAGGCGGGCCAGGGAAATCCCCCTCCTGCGGCAATAGGCCCTGGCCGCCCGCCACACCCGCCGGGCCTTCTCCGGGGTGACGGCGGTGACCGCCGCACCGGCGCTGCCCCCTTGGCGGGTCTTCACCTCGACCACCACCACGGACTCTCCGAATCTCAGGATCAGGTCCGCCTCCCCCCCGCGGATTCGAAAGTTCCGTTCAAGGAGCAAATATCCCCGTTCCTCGAGGTAGCCGGCTGCCACCTCCTCGCCCCAGCTACCCACCGCGGAAGGCCGCTCCTCGCCGGGGGACCTTCGCAGAAACGCCAGGAGCCCTCGCCACCAGGAGCGAAGCAGACTCCGCGGGCGGCGATCCGCCTGCTTCGGCGTCATCGTGCCTCAGCGGCGCCGGCGGCCGGGCCGGCCGTCATCGCCCGCTCCCCGCATCCCCTCCCTGCCCTGCATGAGGAGCTGGCGCCGGAGGAGGAGGAATTGCACCTGCTGGCGCGGGGTCATGACGGCCAGAAGCCGGGACTCCAGGCCTCTCATCTGCCGCTCGAACTCCTCCTGCCCCTTCCGAAAGCTCTCCACGGACTCGTTGAAGGCCGAATCGGCCGTCTTGGGGTCATCCAGTTGGGCTTGGAGGGAGGAGGCCAAGCTCCGGATGGCCGCCTGGTGGTCCATGCGGGCTTGGTCGATCTGCTGCAAGAGGTCCATCACCTTGAGCGTCTGAGCATCCGTCAGCGCCAGAGCTTCGCGCATGCGCTGGACCAGGTAGAGCTGGGCAACGTCGCGGCGGGTTTCCTGATCGGGGCCGGCGCCGGGCCCCGGAGCCGGGGGCCCTACCGGCATCTGGGCGGCGGCGGGCAGGACCACGAGGCCAAAAAGTGCGGCGGCGATGCAGGCTTTAACCATTCCATCCTCCTGATTCCGTGGCGGCTAGGTAGTACCCGAGGTCGCCGGTCTGCGTCTGTCCCAATTCGGCGGCGGAGGTCTCGCTCCATTGCAGAAGGGAGGCGGTGGAATCCTCGTGGGCCAGGTCGAGCAGGGAGGCCTCCCGGGCGGTCAGTGTGGGCGAAGAGGTGGGACGGGCGGGCCCAAGCGCCACCGAAACGGCCGCCTGCCGGCTTTGGAACGGGAGGAAGCCCAGCCAGGCCAGGGCGAGGCCCGCCGCCAGAGCCGCGGAGGCCAGGGCGGGCCGCCACCGGAGGACGGTCCAGGGCCCGGGTTCCGACCCCGCCCGGTGGCGGGCGCTGAGCCTCAGCACGAGCGTCTCCTGCCAATGGGCCGGCGCCGGTGCCGGCGCCGCCTCACGGAGAGCCGCTTCGATCACCCTCAGCGCAGCAGCTTCCTCCCGGCAGCGGGAGCACTGGGCCAGGTGCTGGCCGGCCTCGACCGATGCCGGCCCTCCTGCCACCAACGCCCTCAAGGCTTCGTCATGGTTCATCGCCAGGCTCCAACTGCCTACGCAGGTTACGCAACGCGAAGAAATAGTGGGCCTTTGCCGTGCCCTCGGCGAGGCCCATCACCGCGCCGATCTCCTTGAAAGAGAGGTCCTGCCAGGTTCGCAGGGCCACCACGGCCCGCTGCTGTGGCGGCAGGCGCGCCAGGGCCTCCCGCAGCATCCGGCCCTCCTCCCGGCTCTGGGCCGCGTGGAGGGGGGAGGCGGCCGGCGAGGGCCCCTCTCGAATCTCGCCGGGCAACTCCTCGTGGACCACCGCGGAGGAGGCCAGGTGGTTCAGGGCCAGGTTGTGGGCGATCCGGAAGAGGTAGGTCTTGACCGAGGCCTCGCCCCGAAAGGCGTCCACCGCTCCGACGAACCGCACCAAAGCCTCCTGCGCCAGGTCCTCCCCATCGGCCGGGCTTCGCACCATGGCCGCGCAATAGCGCCGGAGCGGCTCCCCGAACTCCCGGACGAGCTGACGGATGGCATCTTCCTGTCGGGCTTTGAGGGCTTCGAGCCATCGCTCCTGGTCCTCCCGCATACACCGCTCCGATCTATGGACCGGGTCCACCTCACGAGAGTTTAAGCCGGCAACGGCGGCCGTGGGAACCCCGGCTCGACCGCGCGTCACGGCCGCCTGCGCCCAAGGGCCGAGATGCAGGGAGGAGGGGATGAGCGAACAACCCCCATTCCCGCCTTCCCCTGTTCCTTGTCCCCAATGGACACAGCCCTTGTGGCAAAATGGTCACAGGCCTTTTTCCGGGGCCCTGCCCCTAAAGGATCCGGAGTTGGCATGGGGTTTGCTAAAAAGCCCCCGGAGGTAGGGAGTGTACTACCAGAGAACCCTCAGGCAAGGCATCGAATGCAGCGGCATCGGGCTCCACTCCGGCAAAAAAGTGCTCCTGCGCCTTCTGCCCGCCCAGCCCGACACGGGCATCGTCTTCCGCAGGATCGACCAGGACGGATACGAGATCTCCGCCAGCGCCCTCAACGTGAACAAGGTCGATTTTGCCACCACGCTGGGGGCCGGAGGAATCCAGGTCAAGACCGTGGAGCACCTTCTTGGGGCTTTCTTCGGACTGGGCGTGGACAACGCCGTGGTGGAGCTGGACGCCTCCGAGGTGCCCATCATGGATGGCTCGGCGGCCCCCTTCGTCTATCTCATTCGAGAATCAGGCGTGATCAACCAGAACAGGACGAGACGCTACTTCAGGGTCACCAAATCCCTGGAGGTGAAAGAGGCCGATCGCTGGATCAAGCTCCTCCCCTCCGACGAGCTGCGCGTCACCTACACCATCGAGTTCAACCACCCCATGATCCGCCAGCAGACCCTCACCATTCCCGTGAATGAAAACACCTTCGTGGACCAGATCGCCCCGGCCCGCACCTTCGGCTTCATGCGGGACGTTGAGGCACTCAGGGTCCGGGGGCTGGCGCTCGGCGGTTCGGTGGACAACGCCATCGTTCTCGGCGAGAGCCGTGCCCTCAACTCGGACCTCCGGTTCCTGAACGAATTCGTGCGGCACAAGATCCTCGACGTCCTGGGTGACATCTCCCTGGCGGGATTCCCCCTCAAGGCCCATCTCCTGGTCCATAAGGGCGGCCACCGTCTTCACACCCAGATGGCGCGGCTGCTCAGGACCTCCATGGCCTCCAATCAGATCGAGTCCTCCAAGGAGAGCTGGTCCCCCGCCCTGGGCCTGGCGCCTCCTTTCGCGTAACCTCCTTACTCAACTTCCTTCCTCCAACCATCGAGGGCCGAAAGGCCCTCCTTTTTTTGCGAGATGGGAGGCACCAGCCGCCACGCGCTGGGCGCGGAAGATCACGGACTGACTGGATGACGAAGGTGGGAGCACCGTCCGAACCGCCAGGGGCCGCACAGGGGGGGACGCCCCCGCGAGGAGCGCCCCGGCTCCAGGCTTCTGCGCGCCTTCGGGCGTGCTTTCAACGCGCTCTTCGCGATTCTCTCAGGGGAGCGGTTCGCTGAAGGTACAGCCCTTGGAGGGGCAGGCCCTGGAGGCTCCCGAGCGGCCGCGGCGCTCCACGAGGTAGGGGCTGCCGCACAGCGGGCAGGGACCCGGGAGGGGTTTGGACCAGGAGACGAAGTCGCACTCCGGATACCCCGTGCAGCCGTAAAAGACCTTGCGGCTCTTGGTGAAGCGCTTGGCGAGGGGCTTGCCGCACTTGGGGCAGGGGACCTCCACCGTCTCCTTCTGGATGTACTTGCAGGTGGGGTAGTTGGAGCAGGCCACGAAGGGACCGTACCTCCCCTGCTTCTTCACGAGGGGGTTGCCGCACTCGGGGCACTTCTCGTCGAGTACCTCGTCCTTGGCGGCCACGACCTTGCCCTCCTTGCTGCGCCGGAGCTTGATGGTGGTCTTGCATGCGGGGTAGTTCTCGCAGGCGAGGAAGGGGCCGAACCGGCCCTGGCGGACGGTCATGGCTCCCCCGCACTTCTCGCAGGTCTTGTGCTCCTCGGGCACCTCGGGTGGATTCTCGTCGGCCACGGGGCGGGTCCCCTTGCACTCCGGGTAGCCCGTACAGGCCAGGAACCGTCCGAATCGGCCCATCCGCAGCACCATGGGCTTGCCGCATTTGTCGCAGACCTCGTCGGTGGGTTGCCCCTCCTTTCGGAGGTCCACCATGTTGCCCCTGGCCGCCTCCAGCTCCTTTTCGAACTGGGCCCAGAAGCGCTTGAGCAGGGCCAACCGCTCCTCCTTGCCGCTCTCCACCTGGTCCAGATCGTTTTCCAGACTGGCCGTGTAGCCGACATCGAACAGGGCCGGAAAGTGTTTCACGAGGATGTCGCTCACGATCTTGCCGAGGTCCGTAGGCACGAGGAAGGCCTTCTCCTTGACCACGTATTCGCGCTCTTGGATGGTGGAGATGATGGCCGCGTAGGTGGAGGGACGGCCGATGCCGTTCTCCTCCAGTGCCTTGACGAGCGAGGCCTCGGTGTAACGGGCCGGCGGCTCGGTGAATTTCTGCTCGGGCGTCAGCTCCAGGAGGCGCAGAGGCTCGCCCTCCCGCAGAGGCGGAAGCACGCCCTTCTCGCCGTTCTCCTCCACCTCGTAGGCGGCCAGGAATCCCTGGAAGACGCACACCGATCCCGCGGCCGAGAAGGTCCCTTCGCCGCAGGCCACCTGGACCTTGGTAGCGTCGAAAACGGCGTCGGCCATCTGCGAGGCCACGAACCGCCTCCAGATCAGCCGGTAGAGGGCGTGCTCGTCCCTGGAGAGGGAGCCCTTCACGGAATCGGGCGTCCGGGTCACGTCGGTCGGGCGAATGGCCTCGTGGGCATCCTGTGCCGCCTTGGCCGGCGCGTAGAGGCGGGGCTTGGGCGCCAGGTAGTCGGACCCGAAGGCCTGCGGGATGAACGCCCGGGCCGCCTCCACGGCCTGCGGCGAAACCCGCGTGGAGTCGGTGCGCATATAGGTGATGAGGCCGACCGTCTCCCCGTCGGCCAGGTCCACGCCCTCGTAGAGGCGCTGAGCGACGGACATGGTCTTCTTCACGGGAAAGTGCAGAAGGCGGGCCGCCTCCTGCTGGAGTTTGCTGGTGATGAAGGGGGGCAGAGGAGAGCGCTTCTGCTTCTTCTTTTCGACCTTGGAGACCGCCCAGGGGCGCCCCTCGAGGCCCTGTAGGACCGCCTCGCTCTCGGTGGCGGATCGCACCTCGGCCTTCTTGCCCTGCCACTGGGTCAGCTTGGCTTCGAAGGGGATATGGGCCTCCCCCTCGAGGCGGGCCGTGAGAGTCCAGTACTCCTCGGCCACGAAGGCGCGGATGGCCCCTTCGCGCTCGCAGATCATGCGCAGAGCCACGGTCTGCACCCGGCCCGCGGAGAGGCCCTTCTTGACCTTGTCCCACAGCAGCGGGGAGATCTGGTAGCCCACCAGCCGGTCGATCACCCGGCGGGCCATCTGGGCATTCACCTTTCGGGCATCCACCTCGATCGGGTGCTCCACGGCCTCCCGGATGGCGCCGGAGGTGATCTCGTGGAAGAGGACCCGCCCCACCGGCTTGCCCGTATCCTTGAGGATCTCCTGGAGGTGATAACAGATGGCCTCTCCCTCCCGGTCGGGGTCGGCCGCGAGCAGGATGGCACCGGCCTTCTGGGCGGCGGCGTGGATCTCGGCCACGGCGGTCTTCTTCTTGGGCAGGATCACGAAGGTGGGGCGGAAGTCCTTCTCCACGTCCACCGCCATCTTGTTGGAAGGCAGGTCTCGCACGTGGCCCATGGAGGCCTTCACGGTGAAGCCCTTGCCCAGATACTTCTGGATGGCCTTGGCCTTGGCCGGCGATTCCACGATCAAGAGGGTCTGAGACATCAGTGGGGCTCCTTCATCCGGCCCTTCAGGGCGTAGCGCATCCCGGGCAATTCTACACAGACGCCGGCCATTTGCAACTCGAGAAGGCCGGAGAGCACCTCCGATGCGGGCAGGTCGGAGCTCCGGCACAACTCATCCACGCTGAGTCCCCGGTCGGGCTTCAAGATCGCGAGCAGGCGCCGGTTCGCCGCCGATGGTTCCGAGAGCGAATCCTGGGCGGTCCCCTCCGGCTCCTCCGTCTGTTTCAGCTTGCAACGAAGATGCTCGGGCAGTTCCTCCAGGAGGTCCTGCCCCCGCTGGATCAGCTTGGCCCCCTTCTGGATCAACGTATTAGGGCCAACAGCCGTGCGGCTTGTAATGTTTTGCGGGACCGCGAACACTTCCCTCCCCGTTTCAAGGGCGAAACGGGCAGTGATGAGAGAGCCGGAGCGCTCGGTGGCCTCCACGATCACCACGCCCCAGACCAAGCCCGCAATAACCCGGTTCCGGATGGGAAAATTCCTGGGCGCCGGTGGGGTGCCTGGCGGGAACTCCGTCACCACGGCTCCTCCCCGGTCCACGATCCGCCGCATGAGCCCTTCGTTTTCCCGGGGATAGGGCACGTCGATCCCGGTTCCCAGGACGGCCACGGCCCTGCCGGGGACCACCAGGGAACCCTCGTGGGCGGAGGAGTCTATGCCGCGGGCCAGGCCGCTCACCACGGTCAGTCCAGACCGGGCCAATTCGGCCGCCAGGGTCTGCGCCACGTTCTGCCCGTAGACGGTGCACAGGCGGGAGCCCACCACCGCGACGGCCGGGCCTTCCAGCGCCTCGACCGAGCCCAGCAGGTAGAGAGCCGGGGGCGGATCGGGGACGGTTCTCAGGGCGGCGGGGTACCGGCCGTCGTCCCAGCTCAGGAGCTCGATTCCACGGGCCTGGGCCTCCCTGTCCTGGCGTTCGCACGCCTCCCAGTCCAGTTTGGCAGCGGCCTTGCTTATCGAAGGGTGGAGCTCGGGGACGTTTCTCCCGGAGCGGAGCCGGAGCAGGAGGTCCTCCTGGCCAAGAAGTTCGGCTCTCCGGATGGTGGAGAGGCCGGCAAGGCGGGTCAAGGCTCCATACAGATAGGACAGCACGCAACCTCCGGCGGCAAAAGGATTTCAACCTATACCACAGGGTTCGAACGAGGCGCAATCGTCAGACCACTCGAACGGCGGCAAAAAGAGAGCAAAAAGAGCAAGGGGAAAGCCCATGGTATCCCGAGCCTATTTTGAACAGACTGCCCTCATCCACCTGGACTTCCTGTACAACCTGGCGCTGAAGATCACAAGGAACGAGGACGACGCGCAGGATCTGGTCCAGGAGACGTTCCTTCGGGCCTACCGGTTTTTCGACAAATACGAGCCCGGCACCAACTGCAAGGCGTGGCTCTACCGCATCCTCAAGAACACCTTCATCAACCACTACCGCAAACAGCACAGGCGGCCGAACGAGGTGGATTTCGAGTCCATCGAGGAGACGCAGGAGAGCCAGGTCGAGCACACGGGCATGCGGCCCGCCGACCCCGAGGCGACGCTGATGAACTCCATCCTGAAGGAGGACGTCCAGCACGCCTTCGAGACGCTCCCCCCGGGCTACCGGGAGGCTTTGATGCTATCCTTGGTAGGCGGCTTTTCCTACCGGGAGATCGCCGACATGATGGACTGCCCCATCGGAACGATCATGTCTCGCATACACCGGGCCCGGAAGCTGATGCAGAAGCAGCTCGGCGGGCACACTCCGGATCGCGGCTGGAACCAGGGGGGTCAGCTCGTGGTACCGGCCCTGGCCCAGGGGGCCTGAAGAAGAGGAAGAGGCGCAGACGGGGCACCGCCGGAATTTGCTGGGGCGGTGAGAATGCGCACTGCTGGGAGGGATGCAGATGTCAACTTGCGGACGGGTGCGGGCCAAGCTTGGTGCTTACCTGCGTGGACAACTTGATAAGCGCGGCAAACAGGAGGTCGAGTCCCACTGCGCGGCATGCCTCCCCTGTGCCTCGGCGCTGAGAGCCCAGAGGGTCCTGGTGGAGGCGGTCATCCCGCTGGGACGCTCCACCGAGCCGGCGCCAGCCAAACTGCGTGACGCTCTGGACTCCTGCATGGACTGCATGGACAACCCGAGCGAGGCCATCTGCCGCCGCCTGAAGCATCGGTTGCGGCTTGCAGCCGGTCCCGCTTCCGGCGTATCATTCGCCTCCGAGGAGAGTAGCCATGGCATCGAACGCTAAGAAAACGACCATCCTGGCCGCCGCCCTCGCCGGAGTTCTGGCGATGGCCACGGTCTTCGCGGGGACCGACGTGGGGCAGGCCGCGGAGGATTTCACGCTCCAGCCCGTGCAGGGCGGCCAGCCGGTGAGCCTTCTCAAGAACGAGGGCAAGCCCACCCTGCTGTTCTTCTGGGCCACGTGGTGTCCCCCCTGCAAGCGGGAGATCCCCGACCTGAAGAAGATCCACGAGGAGTACGCCAAGAAGGGGCTCCGGATGCTGGGCGTGGCCCTCAACTTCCGGGAGAGCCGGGAGGACGTGGTCCGGTTCCAGCAGGAGCAGGAGCTGCCCTACACCGTCCTCTGGGACGTGGACAACAAGATCGCCACCGAGTACGGCGTCGAGGGCATCCCCACGGTGATCCTCCTGGATGGGAAGGGCGTGATCCGGTACCGGGGGCATGAGATGACCGAGGAGTTCACCAAGCTCCTGCAGAGCTATACCGCCGGCCAGAAGGGCTGAGATCGAACACAAGCAGGCTGCGCACGAGGGCCCCGCTCCACCCGAGCGGGGCCCTTGCCGTCTTCACGGGCAGAGGCGGCGAAAGAGCCGTCGCGACCAGTCTCCGTCCCGATGGCGGTAGACCATGGGACGGCCTTCCGTCAGGTCCAGCAGGAGGGCGCCGTCCCGGTCGGTGCGGTAGACCCGGGCAGGCAAGGATGCGTAGCGGGCCAGCACGGCGGACGACGGGTGGCCGAAGCGGTTGGCCCGTCCCACGCTGATGAGGACCACCTTGGGCGCCACGGCATCCAGCCAGGCCCGGCTGCTGGAGGTGGCGGACCCGTGGTGGGGCGAGATCAGCGCGTAGGCCGACAGGGGAAGGCTGGCCTCCAGGATGTCGCGCTCGCCCGCCCGTTCAAGGTCCCCCGTGGCGAGCAGCGCGGTGGGCCCGAACGTGAGCCTCGCCGTCAGGCTGCGGTTGTTCTCGTCGGGGAGGTCGCACGGCTCCCCAGGGCCGAGGACCGAGAAAGAGGGGCCCGAGGTGACGAATCCCTGTCCGCGGGTCAGCGGAATCAGCGGAACGTTCCTCGCCGAGGCTATCGCGGCGATTCGCTGCGGCAGATCGGGCTTGGGTGGATCGGAGGCTGGATAAGCCAGAAAGCCAACGGGGAGGTCCTGGATCAGGTCCTCCGCGGCGCCGCAGTGGTCGCGGTCCCAGTGCGTCAGCACGATGCCGGTCAGGCCCTTCACGCCCGTCCTGGCCAGGAATGGCTCGATCACGGTGATCCCCGATCCGGGGCCCTCGATGCCGCTGGTGCCCACGTCGACGAGAAAACAACCGCCCGGCCAGAGCACGGCCTGGCATGAGGCCTCCCCGACGTCGAGGAGGGCCACTCCCCGGGCGTCCCGAACCGCCGGCCCGGTCGGCCAGGACCAGAAGGCCACGGCGGCGGCCCCGATGAGCACCCATCCGGATGCCCGGCGGCGCGACGGCCAGGCCAGGATGGCGAGCCCCAGAAGGTAGAGAGCCGTCCAGCCCCACCACGGAAACGGAACGAAGAAGCTTCCCCAGGCGCTCCTGCCCAGTCCCTCCGCCATGGCCATGAAGGGTCTGGCCGTCAGCTCCAGGCTCCAGGCCAGAGCCTGGTGCAGGCCCGGCACGAACCCGAGACCCAGGATGTACAGGAGCCCGATCCCCTGGACGGCCATGAGCGGGAGGGAGGCGGCCGGAGTGGCGAGCCATCCCCACGGGGAGAACCGGTGGAAGGTGATCACCAGGATGGGAAGCGTGGCGAGCTGGGCCGAGAGCCCCACCCAGAGCAGCTTGAGCAACCAACCCAGCGGGCCTTTGGCGGGCAGGGCCGCGGGGTAGGCGCTCCAGAACACCAGGATGCCCAAGGTCGCCGCGAAGGTGAGCTGGAAGCCGGCGTCCAAGATGAACTGGGGCCGGTAGACGAGGAGCAGGGCCGCCGCCAGGGTCCACGCCGTGACCGCGCTGTGGGGCCTGGCGAGCAGGCGCAACAGGAGAAACAGAGCCGCCATCAGGAGCGCGCGCGACAGGGAGCTGCTCGGCGCGACGAGGAGTCCGTAGACCACCAGAAGGGCGAGCCCGGCCGCGTCCCGCCAGGAGGGGGGGCACCGGAGGGCGTGGGCCAGCCCCATGAAGAGGAGCAGGACCAGGCCCACGTTGAAGCCCGAGAGTGCGATCAGGTGGAGGAGGCCGGACCGGCTCAAGTTGGCGGTGCTCTGGGTGTCCAGGAGCCCCCGTTCGCCCAGCAGGAGCGCCAGAAGGGCCCCGCGGAGGTCGCCCGTGTCCTCCTCCAGACGGGACCGGATGGCCTGTCTGTATCGTCCGATCAGGTGCCATCTCCCGGGAGGAGATTCGCGGACGAGGGCGGCGCTCCGGCACGTTCCGACGAGAGAAATGCCCTGGTGTTCGAGGTAGGCCGCCGAATCGAATTGTCCCGGGTTGGAGGAGGAGCGGGGGGCGGTGAGCCCCAGGCTCGCCTCCAGCCGCGCCCCCTCGGCGGGAGGCGGGATCGGCAGGTAGGCCCGGACGAGAGAGTGATCGGGAAGCCAGGCCGACTCCGTGCGGGCGAGGTCGAGCTGAAGGGTGATCCGGCTTCCGTCGGGCCAGGGCTCGGCCTCGACGACTTTGCCCCTCACCCAGAAGTAGGTGGGGCCCTGGGCCCGGGAAACGGTCTGGGTGAGCCAGTCGGGAGCCGGGGAGTGGAGCCGGGCCCCTCCCGAGGCCAGACCCACGATGGCCGCCAGCAGGGGGAGGGCGAGACGCAGGCGGGGCAGGCGCAGTACCGGGGCGGCCACAGCGAGGGCCGGCAGGGCAATCCACCAGGGCGCAGCAATCCACGGGGCGAGACCGAGCCCCGCGGCAAACGCGGCCAGGACGGCCGTGCGCGCCTCCCATGACCTCACGGAGACATTCCCCCCTTCCTCCCCGGCCATACGCGAAGCGCCCCGGCCGTCAACCGCGACCGGGGCGCCGAGGATCGCTCTGCGAAGGCCACGAGCGGGTCAGTGCTTGTCCTTGCTCCCGCCGGCCTTCAGGAACTTGGCGCGCTGCCCCTCGAGGTAGCTGTCGCCCGGCTTCTGCTTGAGGGCCCTGTCGATGGTCGCCACGGCCTGGTCACTCTTCCCCATCTTGTAGTACACCTCAGCCACCGTGTCCAGGACGCCGGGGTCCTGCTTGCTGAGTTCGGCGGCGCGCTGCCCCGCCGTCAGGGCCTTCTCCAGCTCCACCCCCAGCTCCGCGCAGTGCCAGGCGTAGTCGTTGAGGAACTGGGCGTCGTCCTGGTGGGAGGGAAGCAGCTTGTTGTAGAGGGCCATGAGGCTCTCCTCGGCCTTCTGCTTGGCGGCCACGTCCTTGGCGTTCTTGGCCTCCCGGCGGTAGTGGCCCGAGAGCGTGCCGAAGGCATCGGCGGCGTTGGGGTCCTTGGCATCCGTGGCGACCACGGTGAGGGCCTCGATTCCCTTCGGGGCATCGGTGGTCAGCCAGGCCTGCGCCTCGATGAACCTCAGCGTCTGCGTGGCCTTCTCGTCCGGCCCCGGCTTGAGAGCCCGGGCCTTATCCACCCAGACCAAAGACTCCTTCGGCTCGCCGCGGTCCAGGTACTTCTGGGCGATGGTGACCCCTTCGGCCACGGTCGGAGCGGCGGAGGCCCGATCGAGGTAGTCTTGCAGGGTGTCCACGCCGTAGAGGTAACCCAGCAGGGTCTTGAGCCACTCCGACCGGCCGTCGTATCCGATGATGCGATCCACCTCCGCCCCCTTCGTGTCCAGAACCACGGTGGTGGGGATCCCGGTGACGTGGTAGCTCTTGAGGAGGGGCTTGTTGTCCGGAAGGTCCACGTTGGCGCGATACCAGATGACGTTGCGGTCGAAACGATCCATCGTGTTCTGCGTAAGGACGTCACGGTCCAGTTTCTGGCAGGACCCTCACCAGTCCGCGTAGAACTTGAGGACGACCATCTTGTTCTGGCTCTTCGCCGCCGCCTCGGCCTGCTCCAGCGAGCCCTTGAACCAGGGCTTTTCGCCTGCCAGCAGGACCACGGGCAACAGCGCCAGGAGTCCGATCAGGAAACGCTTCATGTGCACCTCCCCGTGTGAGCTCTGAGGCGGCCGGGACCTCCGGGCCGCCCCTCCGAAAGACGATCAGCATAGCGCAGGGCGCCCGCTCGTTCCATAGCCGGAAGAGACCCCAATCCCGCGATGGGACATGGCAGTGGCTCCGAAAGGCAGATGGAAGATAGTTTCCGTGAAAGACGGTCTTCACCCGTCAAGGGATTTGGGTTGCCTCCGACCCCGGACTTGATCCGGGGGAGGAAGCCCCAAGGGTGGGGTGGGGCCCCGGAGGGCCGTGCCCGTTGGGCGGGGCCCCGGAGGGCAACGCGACGATTCGGCAGGCTTGGCCTGCGACTCGGAGAGAGAAGCCCTTGGCCTCCCCGTCCAAGGGATAACGTTTTTCTCCCGTGAATCTGGGCCTTGGCCGAAGCCACCCGCATTTCCTTCGCGGAATCTGTACGAGAGCTACGAAGGGAGGCGGATCTGGAACCCCGCGCCACCCAGCGGAGAGGCGAAGGACGAGAGCTCCCCCCCGTGTTCCCGGACGATCTTGCGGGCGATGGCCAGCCCCAGGCCCGTGCCGCCCGGCTTCTGACTGGCGAAGGGCACGAAGAGCTCTTGCGCGGCCTCGGGACTCAGGCCCGGCCCGTCGTCCTCCACGCGGATCGTCGCCCCCTCGGGCTCAAGGCCGCACGAGAGCCGCACGCGCCCGCGGCCCGTGCCGCCCTGCACATGAGCCTCGGCCGCGTTGCGCGTGAGATTTCGGATGGCCCTGGCCAGGGCCTCCCGGTCCGCTCGAACGCTGTCGCCGTCTCCGGCCGAGACCTCCACCTGGAGGTCCGGAAATTGTTGCCGGAGTGCCTGCGCCTCCTCATCCAGGAGCGGCTCGATGGGAATCGTCTCGGTCACCAGGGGCAGCGGGCGTGCGAAGAAGAGGAGGTTCTGGACCACCGTCTCCAGCCCCCGGACCTCCTCCAGCAACCCCTGGTAGTGGGCCTGACCGGCCATCTCCGGCCGGTCCTGGGCCAGGAGTTTGATGTGGGCCGTGAAGGTGCTGAGGCTGTTTCGCACCTCGTGCGCCACTCCCGCGGCCACCTCGCCGAGGCGGGAGAGGGCCTCCCGCTCGCGTATCGTCCTGCGCATCTGGTAGAGCGAGGTCTGGTCCTTCATGATCAGGAGGTATCCCCGGAGCTGGTGGAGGAGGTTGAACAGCGGAATTCCCACGACCTGGAGGAGAAGACCCGGGGCTCCCGGCACCTCCTCCCGCAGGGTCAGGCTCCGCTTGTCCATGGACTCCGTCAGGGCGGCCAGGGCTTCCGGCCTGGCCGCGAGCAAGGCTTCGGCCGCGTCACCCAGCCTGGGGACCGTCGGCAGGCCGAGGAGGGAGCGGCCTGCGGCGTTGAGGCCCGAGAGGCGTCCCGCCTCGTCGAACCGGAGGTACCCCGCCTCGAGGTTGGCGCAGAGGGCCTCGGCGAGCCCCTCCACCTCCTCAGCCCTCCGCTTCTCCCGCTGGTGCAGCTCGGCCAGCTCGTCGCTGCGAGCCCTCAGCTCGTGGAGCGTGTGCTGGAAGACCTCCACCATGGCCAGGGCGGGAGAACCCCCGCCAGGCGGGGGGAGGTACTCGCTGGCATCCCGCGCGGTGCTGGCCAGGCCCTGGTAGGAGCGGTAGAGCCTCAGGGCCAGCCAGATCCACAGCAGGCCCAACAGGGTCAGCCCCACGGCCTCGAACACCGAGAGCAGGACGTACCGGCCCCGGAGCCGCTCGTAGGCGGGCGCCGCGAAAGTCACCATCAGAAGCCGGCCGTCCTCCAGACTCCTCAGGTAGAGCCAGCGGCCTCCCTGCCGGATCACCTCCTCCGTCCCCTTCGGCGGGGCGTCCACCCTGGGCGGGGCGAAGGCGGGCTCGGTCCACAGCACCCGCGTCCCGAACACCAGGGCCATGCCCTGGGGCTGGATGGGTGAGGGCGGCAGGTCTGGTGGCAGGAGGGCCACCCGCCAGGACGGCTCGGAAGGTTGCCGGAAGCCGCTGGCCTCCAGGGATTTCCACCCCCTCCTGCCGAGGAGGAGGGCTTGGTCCGAGACCGCCTTCCGCTGGATGGCCAGCGACTGCGACAGGGTGACGAGGCCGCTCCCCGAGGCGAACAGGAAGAGCGTGCAGGTGGCCAGCAGCGCCCAGACCAGGAGCCGCCTCGTGTCGGGCTTGAGCAGTCTCATGGGGAGAGGCGGCCGAGGAGGGCCCCGTACCAGGCCCAGAACCGGCCCGCGAAGAAGAGGCTCGCCAGGGCGGCCGCCGAGAGGAAGGTTCCGAAGGGAAGCGGCGTCCGGCGGCCCTTGCCGGTCAGCAGGAGATATCCGCCGCCCAGGAGCGTTCCCAGCAGGGCGCCCCCGAGAATCGTGAGCAGGACCCCCCGCCAGCCCAGGAAGGCGCCCACCATGGCGAGGAACTTCACGTCCCCCCACCCCATGGCCTCGATGCCGAACAGGGCGTAGAGCGTGATCAGGAGGGCGGGGATGGCGGCGCCGAGGGCGGCGCCCGCCAGGGAATCGGTGAGGTTGGTCCAGGGGAGGTAGGGCGAAAAAAGCAGCCCCAGCGCGATGCCGGGGAGCGTGAGGCGGTCGGGCAAAATCTGGTGCTCCAGGTCAATGAGCCCCAGCACCACGCACAGGAGGGCGAAGAGACCCGCCGCCGCGCCGGCGAAGGTGGGGCCCCAGACCCAGGCGGAGAGAAGAAAAAGCACTCCCACCGAAGCCTCGACGGCTGGATACCGCACGGCGATGGGGCCGCCGCAGGCGGCGCACCGGCCCCGCAGGAATACCCAGGAGGCCACCGGGATGTTCTGAAACCAGCGGATGGGACTCCCGCAATGGGGGCAATGGGAGGGCGGGTTCACGATGGACTCGCCCCGCGGCAGGCGGTGGATGAGGACGTTGGCGAAGGAGCCCAGGACCAGCCCGAAGAGCAAGGCGAAGGCGAGGGAGAGGGTCACCATTGGCCGAACTTCCCGCGGAACTTGAAGGGCGTCTGGCAGGTCACGGCGCCGGTCGTGGGGTCGTAGAGGTAGGGCTTGCCGTCGGGATCGACGGGCAGGGATTTCAGGTAGCCCGAGCTCACCAGGGCGCGCAGGGTGGGGGGCGGGGCCCCCTTGGCCCGCCGGTACATGGCCACGGCGCTCGTGAGGTTGCGCAGGTCGATCTTGATGGTCAGATCGAAGATGTTGCGCTCCGCCGCGAAGCGGAAATAGGAGGCCTGGTGCTCCTCCTGGCCCGCGAATTCCTGGGCGATGCTCTTCCAGTAGTGCAGGGAGCTCTCGTAGTCCCCCTGGTACTTGTAGGCGTTGGCCAGCATGTCCTTGAGGATCGGCCGGTTCGGATTCCTGGCGTAGGCGATGTGGAAGTACTTCAGGGCCTTGGCGTAGTCGTGGGCCTGGAAGAAGGCGTAGGTGCCTGCGTCCCAGGCCACGAGCCAGTCCTTGGGGTCGGCGGCGATCCCCTTGTTCGAGAGCGAGTAGAGCATGTCCCAGCGCTTGTCCAGGCTGAGGAAGAGGTTCCCCATGATGTAGGCTTCGTAGAACCGGGGGTCCAGGTCCGTGATCACGTCGTAGGTATGAAGCAGGTAGGTGTCCCTCACGCTCTGTTTGTACCGGTCGAAGTACTGGATGGACCAGATGAAGATGAGATCGGCCGCGAAGTTGTCCTGCCCCAGGCAGGCGACCTTGAGGTAGGCGCTGGATGGGATGTAGTAGGAGCGGAACTCGCTGGGGTAGGTATCGTGCAGGGCGACCATCTGCTGGTGCAGGGGAACCACCGCGGCGAGCAGCAGGACGATGACCAGCACTCCCGCCAGGGTGCGCACTCTCACACCAGGTCGCGCCGCTTGAAGCAGAGCGAGGAGGCCAGAAGAAGCGCCGCCACCATGAGGAGCGTGTAGGTGACCCCCCGTACGGCGAATCCGGGGGCCGTCGCGATGTCGTGCACCACCAAGTTGTTGATGTCGAGCAGGTTGAGGTCGGGCAGGAGGTGGTAGAGCAGGAGAAGCGCGCGCTTGGCGAAATCGGACTGCACCAGCGGAACCAGGAAGGAGGGGATGCTCGAGCTCGTGTGGCCGATGAGGTAGAAGGCCACCGTGCAGATGGCGCTCACCACGGGCGAACTGACCGAGGAGAAGAAGAGGGCTACGGCGGAGAGGATCATCAGCTCCAGGTAGATGTATCCAACGGCGGGAAAGATCCGGGCGGTGAAGGCCCCCACCGAGGCCAGGACCCCCGCCAGGACGAGAGTCATGGCCACCAGGTTGACCAGGAGCACGGTCATGATCCCGAGATACCGGCCCAGGATGAAGCTGCTTCGGGAGAGGGGCTTGGAGAGGACGTTGTAGATGGTCTTGCGCTCCACCTCCTTGTAGATGAGGCCGATGCCGATGAAGATGGCGGTGGCCGCCGAGAAGTAGGCGATGGTCGAGAGCCCCATGTCCAGGATGACGCGGCGCAGGCTCCCGATGGCCAGGAGCCCCATCACGAAGGAGAAGAGCAGGAGGCAGACGGCGAAGGCCAGCAGGATGTAGAAGATCCGGCTCCTCACGGCCTCCTTGAAGGTGTTCTTGGCGATGGCGTAGACCTGGACGAGGGTCAGCCTCGGCGTGATGGCCACGGGCGTCATGTTCCTCCTCCCGGAATCTGGGCCATGAACAGGTCCTCGAGGGAGGCCTTGTGCGGCATCACGGAGCGCACCGAGGCCCCCTCGGCCCTCGCCTTGTCCAGAAGCGCCTGGAGGATCGCCTCGGACTCCACGCGCACCAGCACCTGGCCGCCCCGATGGGTCAGGACCGAACAGCCGGGGGGAGGCGAGAAGGTCTCCAGCCCCCCCAGGGTGACATCCCAGAAGCGTACCTCCGAGCCCAACAGCACCTCCAGAACCCCCTCCTGAACGACGCGGCCCTTGACCAGGATGGCCACCTGGTCGCAGAGCATCTCGGCGTCCGCCAGGATGTGGGAGGAGAAGAAGACCGTCTTGCCCTGCTCCTTGAGGGAGAGGATGAGGTCGCGGATCTCCCTCCGGCCGATGGGGTCCAGGCCGCTCATGGGCTCGTCCAGGATCACCAGCTCGGGATCGTGGATGAGGGCCTGGGCCAGCCCGATGCGCTGGAGCATGCCCTTGCTGTACTTGCGGAGCTGGAGCTTGCCCTGGCCCTTGAGGCCCACGGTCTCCAGCAGTTCGGGGACGCGCCGCGAGAGCTGGGAGGGCGAGAGGCCGTAGAGGCGGCCCATGAAGGCGAGCAGCTCGGCGCCCTTGAGGTAGTCGTAGAAATAGGGCGTCTCGGGGAGAAAACCGATGCGGCGGCGGACGGAGCGGTCCGTGGAGCTCCTCCCGAAGATCCGGGCCTCGCCCGCGTCGGGGAAGAGCAGGCCGGCCAGGATCTTGATGGTGGTCGTCTTGCCGGCGCCGTTGGGACCCAGAAAGCCGTAGATGACCCCCTTGGGCACCGAGAGGTTGATGCCGTCCAACACGTGGTGCACCCCGATGGAGAGGTGCCCCCGGAAGGACTTCTTTAGCTCGGTGACCTGCAGCACATGATCCATCGCGTCCGCGCTCTACGGCCCCAGGATACCCTGCCGGGAAGCGCGCGGCAAGGTGGGGGAGGGGAAAATCGAAAATCGGAAAAGCGGAACGACCACAGAGGCGCAGAGACGCAGAGAAATTGGGGATCAGAAGCTGGCTGCGGCCGCCTTTCGCCTCTCGCCCTTCGCTTCATCGCTCAATTGCTCAATCGCTCAATCGCTTATCGCCCAATCGCTCAATCGCCCAATCCCTTCATCGCCTCTCGCCTCTCCCGTATACTGACCCCTCATGGAGGTGCCCCATGCCCGACCACTTCGTCGATCTGCGTTCGGACACCGTGACGCGCCCCACTCCCCGCATGCGCCGGGCCATGGCGGAGGCGGAGGTGGGCGACGACGTCTACGGTGAAGATCCCACGGTCAACCGGCTCCAGGAGCTGGCGGCCGGACTCATGCGGAAGGAGACGGCGCTCTTCATGCCCTCGGGCAGCATGGCCAACCAGACCGCCGTGAAGGTCCACACCCGGCCGGGCGACGAGGTGATCTGCGAGGCGCAGTGCCACATCTACAACATCGAGACCGGCACCATGGCCGCTTTCTCGGGTGTTCTTCCGAGGCCCGTTCCGGGCACGCGCGGCGTGCTGGACCCCGATCGGGTGGCCGCGGCGATCCGGCCGGCGAGCTACTACCTGCCGCGCACCTCCCTCGTGGCGGCCGAGAACAGCCACAACCTGGCCGGCGGCACGGTGATGGGCGTGGAGGCCTCGCGGGCGATCGGAGAGGTGGCGGCGAAAAACGGCCTGGCCAGCCACCTCGACGGGGCGCGGATCTTCAACGCGGCCGCCGCTCTCGGGGTGGAGGCGGGGGCCCTCGCCGAGCCCTTCGACTCGGTCATGTTCTGCATCTCCAAGGGGCTGTGCGCCCCCGTCGGTTCCCTCCTCTGCGGCAGCCGGGCCTTCGTGGACGAGGCGCGGCGGGTCCGCAAGATGCTCGGCGGCGGCATGCGCCAGGCGGGAATCCTGGCGGCGGCGGGGCTGGTGGCCCTGGAGGAGATCCTGCCGCTCCTGCCCGAGGACCACCGGCGGGCGCGCTCGCTCGCGGAGCACCTGGCCGCCACGCCGGGCTTCGAGGTGGACATGGCCACCGTCCAGACCAACATCGTCATGACCCGCGTGAAAGCTCCCCTGACCGCCCAGCGCGTGGGGGAAGGCCTGAAGGCCCGCGGGGTCCTCTGCCACGTGCTGCCGCCCGATCACATCCGCTTCGTCACCCACCACGACGTGGACGACGAGGGATTGGCCCGTGCGTTGGAGGCCCTCGCGGCGGGGTTCTGAAGGGGTGCCGCGCGGGGGCGAGACGCGGGACGCGAGGAAACGGATTCACCACAGAGACGCAGAGGACACAGAGGAAAACACGGCTCTCGAAAGCCCTGTAGGAGCGCTCTCCAGAGCGCGATTCGGGCCCATGAAAATGGAATTTACCACGGAGGGCACGGAGGCCACGGAGGAAGGTCGAGATGAGGAGATGAGGAGATGCCGAGATGAGGACGAGGGCGGGCCTTCGAAGGAGAGCATTCGCCCTAACCAAATAGAATCGGGGCCAGGTCTTTAGGGTTAGTGGTCCGAGACGCTCACAGTGAAGACTTGATCCCGGACCAGTACGGCCCCCTTGGCTCTTCCTATTCCCTCACCCGGCGTCGGGCTCTTCGCCTCCCGCCTTCGGGGCCGGCCGGGTCCGCCGGCGCTGGAAGGAATACGTGATCATCCCGGAGACCAGCCCCACGGCGAAGACCTCCCAGAAGAGGCGCCCGTTCAGGCTGACGGCCAGGGCGACCAGGGCGATGCCGAAGGACCACACCATGAACTCCGCGACGAACGCCTGGCGCCACAGGGGCGCGGCCCCGGACGCTGGAAGCCGGGGCCGGAGCGATGGCAGGAAGCGCCGCACGCGGCGCCGGTAGGCCTCGTACGCCTCTCCCTGGGCCTCGGCCAGCCCGGTCTCCTCCCGCAGGGCGAGACGCAGGACGAAGAGAACCATGAGAACAACTAGCACGACCCCGCCCGGGACGTCGGTCGTCGCGCTCAGGCCTGCGGCCATCAGGACCAGCCCGATGTAGAGGGGGTTTCGGACGAAGCGGAAGGGCCCGTCCGCCGTGAGCCTCTCCGAGTGCAGCCGGCGGTCCGTCATGACCCCCGCGCTCAGGTAGGCCGTGCCCCACGTGCGCAGGGCAGCGCCCGCCAGAACCACCAGGGCCGCGACCCCGAAGAGCGCGTGCAGCCCGAACGGGAAGAGGGGTGAGCCCTTCGGGACGAAGCGGCCCACGAGGACCGCGCCGGCGTTGCCCGGAAAGAAGTGGCCGAGTTCGTACGCGATCAAGAAGATGGCGAAGATGAACCAGAAACGGTGCCGGAACTCGAATTTCGTCGCCGCGAACCCGCTCATCGCTCCAACCTCCCGCAGAGCCCTTTGCGTTTTGCCCTCAGGCGCGCCTCCCCAGTCTCGAGGCGAGCAGGTGGGCAAGCCAGTGGAAAAACAGGGGGCGGGAGGTTCTTCGAAGGCCCGCCCCGATCCTTTGATCTCTTGATCACGCGATCACGCCGCAAAGGCCTCCATCCGCTCAATCGTGGTTGATCGGCACGTCGTCGGGCGCGGGACGGCCCTTGCCCGTTTCCAAGAGGTCCTTGAGGCTCAGCATGAAGACCGCCCACTTGGTCGAGCAGTGGGCGAAGAACTCCGTGTCCTCGCGCCATCCCGAATGGGCGAACTCCACCCAGCACTGGGCTTCGTCGGCGCTCAGGGCGAAACTGACCTCGGTCCCCGCCCACTCCTCCAGGGTCTCCTTCCGGGTGGCCTTCCAGCGGACGAGCCCTCCGGGCCGAAGCTCCACCACCTCGAAGGCCTGGCAGAAGCCGCCGAACCAGAACTCCAGCACGCCCCCGACCGTCGAGCCCTCGCCGCGGGTGTCCGAGGTCCACCAGGCCGCCAGCGTCTCGACCTCCGTCAGCGCCCCGTAGACCGCCTCCGGCGACGCCTTGATCCCCACTTCGTGACGGATGCTGCACGTTCCCATGGTGTTCTCTCCCTTTCAGACTGAGAAACACGCACAGGGGCAGAAGAATTCACCAAGGAGACGCGAAGGACGCGGGGGAAGGCAGGACAGGGTAAGGGGTCGAGGAGCGCAAAATCGCGGCCAGGTCTTCAGGGCTGGTGATCCGAGACGCTAACAGTGAAGACTTGACCCTCCCTCCCCTGACCCTCCCTCCCCGCCTGGCCCTGTGCAAAGGGCAAGAGGAGTGCGGCTAAGGGCAAAGGCCGCCAAGATGGAAGTCCGCCTGTTGACAGGGGCCGACTAATGGGTGACCCCTTTTCCCTCCATTCGTTTCGTCACCCACCACGAGCTGGACGATGCGGGACTGGCCCGTGCTTTGGAGGCCCTGGCGCGGGGTTCTGAAGGTGTGCCGCGCGAGGGCGAGACGCGAGACGCAAAGAAGGGCTCACCACGCAGCGAGCAGAATGAACCCAATGTGCCAATGCACGATCTACCCCCAAATATTCACAAGGACTGCACCTATCACAGAAGGCATGTCGGCAGGCCGCGGCTCATGCGCTTCTCTTGGTGGCAAGATCCGCGACTTCTTGACCTAGTGTCCGAATTCCAGAGAGGCTTCTTTCACATTGTTCCAGCCACTCTGCGAGGCCAGCCACGGTAACAATAGCACGGTCATCTTCGAAGGGAGGAAGTAACAAGGGAGCTCGGCAAAGCGATTCCAGCCGCAACGACCACTCCGTTCCGCGTAGTTGCTCTAGGCCTTTCTGCGCATCCATGCCCTGCATCAGTCCCTTCAACTCTTCAAATGCATTCACCACAGTTTCGCGCAACAAACGAACTTCGCTTCCGTACGATTCGAGGCCTGCCTCCAGGTCCTCACTCGATAGGCCCTTCTCCTGCGCTAAGGCAAGAATGGAATAGGCCTGCATGACAGTCAGCATGAAGGCGCTGACACTTCCCACGAAAGCTCCAAGACCGGATAGCACCGGCAACTCCCACAGGATAACGCCAGTCGCCAAGTAATCTCTCTCCGGTACTGGCTGGTCTGCCAAGTGGTGAGCCTTGATCTCGAAGTCCTTCTCAATGCCGAAAAGCACGAACGATGAAAGAAAGGTACCCGCACTAGCAAGCGCCCTCCCTCGAAGAATGTGCGTCACGAAGACGTGCGGCCATTCAACGCTAATTGGAGTCCATTCCAGCGGGCGCCACCCGCCATTCCGTGTTGCACGCCAAATAGCAAGCACCACAGCCTCTCGTTGAGCCTCCATGCTGGCAGCGGATTCATGGTCACAAACAACCACGAGGCACCTCTTTCCATCGATATTTAGTGGTCCACACTCTATGCGATGGCTTCCTACGCCTACAAGCACCGCACTTAGTTCTCTGGACAGGCTAGCCAGAAAGTTTCTCCGTCGAACAGAGATTTCTCTTTCGATGCCGCTGATACTATGTTGGCTATCCTTTACTCTCGGATAAATCACCTCACTGGCAATGGCCCACAGATGCCGGTAGGTTCGCGCTTCGTGGTCCTGCAGTTCGGCGAGCTTTCCGCGGTCTTCATGAACCCCAAACCAATGCCCATACTCACGTTGCATTCCCGTTAATGCCTCCCACGCTCTCGCCAAATTGTACAGAAGTAGTCGCCCACGATCAGGGCTCCTGGAGTCGTGGCCAGCCGGTTCTTCTCCATTCAGCAGAGAGGCCGTCGTATCGCCTATCCCGCTAACAACATTCCTCGCACTTGATTCGTAATCCCTCCATATCTCATGCCATGGCTGGAAGCGTTTTAGGCTTCCGCGAACAGCTATATGCGGGACACGTCCATCAACAGGGGCTCCACCCATCTCATCCGTGGCCGTCCCCTGCAATTCCGATGCAAAGCCCCATTCATCGACCGCGTTGCATGGGAGCATAGGCATTTTTGACTGCTGCGAGACTTGGTTCACTTCTTCGATAGGCAACTTGCGAGCAACTCGGCTCCTGTCCGTTGCCCTATCAAGGAGCAACTCCCATGCACGGTAGAGGGCCCTGAAGCAAGCACAGATACTGCTCCGCAGTTGGAAGTGCGCCTCAGCGTAGGACCTCCATGAGTCGGCGCGCTGGAGCCTAAATGCCACGAGGTTCAGGAAGATGCGATTGAGTCGAACGCCCCTTTCCGGTGGCAAATTCTTGGCTGGAATCGCCTTGTATGTGGGGTCATGGGGATAGAATGCGGACACTGCCTCGATGCCAAGTCCCTGCGAGCCATACGTCGCCCGTTGTGGAAATAGCTTCCGGAGCAAATCGATGCGCCTGACGGCCGCGGCATGCAAGTCGCTATCATCACTCCCGTTGTTGGTAGAATGATGCGTAGAAAACACAGGGAAGTACACCTTTACTTCGTCCGCCTGGTCAACTAGGTAGGTCGAATTCGTCTCACGCAAGAACCGAGCTGAGAGCTCCGCACATTTCTGGGCATGCCAATCCAAAAAGGCGGAATCCCGCATGTGATAACGACCAGAGATGAACAGTCCCAACTCCTCAATGGTGAGGTTTGTCGGAAGAACCGTCGGAAGCACATCCAGCAGGGCCCGGTGGAGCAAACCGCTAATGCTATTGCTACCGATCCAGTACGCAAGTTCGCCCAGCATGATCCAATCCAACGCTGACGAAGGTTGCCCCGATGGTGGCGTGATCTGCTGAGCCCAGCCGCGTAGCGGATCAAAGACTCTTTTCTTGTCAGTGAGCTCGAACCAAGGCAGTTCTCTCTGGGATATCTCCTCCATTTCTCTTCTTCGCTCTATTATGTTGACCCTTTCCAGGCCCACGAGAGAATCGCAAAGGAACCACCACGCCGTGTCGTGTTTAGCAACGGCGGCCTCAAGTTGTTCATGATTCTCCCTTTCATAGCGATTTACTCCTTCCCAGACCAGGGCCCGAGCCAGGCCGCCCGCCTGCGTCCAGGAACGCAGCTTCAATTCGTGGACCGCTGCTTCCAATGACACGCTACATGCTGGATGCCCCAGAAAGGAGTGCAACATGAACCTTTCGATATCTTCGTCGAGTACATGCTCCAGACAGCTAGCTGCATACCGCCCCCAATCTTCTTCGCAACCCGCGAATAGAGCGCTAACTACCGCCTTAGAACGAAGCGGGTGCAGACCGACGACCACTGTCTTGCCTCCGTATTCCGCCTGCCGCAAAAGGAACTCACCCTCAAAAGGCGCCAGTGGATTGGTAAGGGGATCCAATCCACACTGCCCGCACATGCTCTTAAGGCTCATGCGGCATTCTGCGGCGTTGCCTATGGCCGCAAGTGCCAACAGCCTTAAGTGAGCGGCAGTGATACCGTTGATACATCTGAAGTCGTTGGATTCCTTTTGAAGACGTACTATCTGCCCGGAAATCTTCTCGGTGAGCGTCCTCCCTTCGGTTATTAGGTGTGTAAACTCCATAAGCGGGCCGGTTTCCGTCAAAGTAAATCGGCACCAAATGTCCTCAAAGTCGAGAGTTGAGGGCAAGCGCTCTCCGGCTGTAAGGGATTTGAAAATCGGCTCAGCTTCGTCTTTCGTAAGCGAATCCAGCACCACTTCCTCGTACTCCAGGTCAGACACTATGGATGCGGCCCGATGAAAGTCTTCTTCCCTCACCGTGACAAGCACCTTCATTCCACCCCTTACGAGTTCACGTGCTAAATCTACCCACCCCGCATCAATGGGTGATAGGTCTATCAGAACTACTGCCCTTAGCTGAAGCCGCGCAACGTGGCCCCGCAACGCATTGGCGATGCTTAAGGCATGAAGTCTATCCTCGACCACGCAGACGTTGAAGCGCAGCCCGTCCGGCACATAGTCTTGCATGTATCGAAACGCCAAGGATGATTTGCCCTGGCCAGAGGCACCTCTTACCACTACTACAGAGCGACGGGAGATCTTTTTATGCAACTCGGACAACCGCGCCTTGCGCGGGTGGTCCAAATCTGCAAGTATGTGTTCCCAGCGTGCCTGGGCACCACGGCGGTACTCTTCACGCAGCCTGTCGAACTCATCTTGACTGAGGGCCTTGTTCTCCAGTGGCCTGATCACGGTCATCCATTCCCTATTATGGTCGCGAAGGACGCCCAGATACTCGGCTATACGAGTAATCTGTTTGATAAGACTCGCCCTTGTCAGGACGCTCTTCCGCTCGGCCGATTCAAAGACCCAATACATAAGCAGATTCATCGTGCTTTCGTAATGGCCGCCTGCCATCGTGTCGGCCAACGCGGCTTTGATATCCGCTGACATAGTGGACTCGTCGAGGAATTGCAGATTATCATTTAGCTCACCTAACAGGCGCTCGCCTTCAGCCAATGTGATTGTGGGGTTCCTATCATGGAGTCGAGCGGCGACGGTATTCCGAAGAGAGCCTTGCGCCGCAATCGCGTAAGTCAGTTCGGGGCCGATCCGCCCAAAGCTGGCTAGAATGTGTCGGCACCCTGGATGATCGTGAAGTCGCTGCTTCATCCTAGCAAAGAAACCATCCGGGCTCCGAGGCTTGAGATCCGAAAGTGACAGCGGTGCACTATAGTCCTTGACTTGTACGGCCTCCAGAAGTGTTTCTTTCAAATCGAGAACTGCGAGATCCTCTTCTCCTTCTGGACGATATAGACGCGAATGTCCATCTTCGTCTGTGAGCAACCGCCAGAGAACATATAGGGCTTGCCTTCGATAGCCACGGTAGGTCGCGGATTGAATGTCCACCGGAGAACTCTCCTCGCTCTAAGGTCTTCAGTCTAGCTCCAATGTGAGGCCTTGGTCTCCTTGGGGGCTCGGATGCCCCCGCCTTCCAATATGCCTGCGAATGGAGTCAATTGTCGTGTCTTTGCACTACTTGGAAATATCGAACTCCGCACGACGTCTGTTCCACATGGCTCATTCTTATTAGCCCCTTTCGCTTCTTCCTTTCTCACCGCCTACCTCCCTGTCGTGAATTTGGGTCATTTTTCCTCGAAAAGCCCCCCGCCGCCCGGGGTCGGACCGGGCGGGCGGGGTGGATGGGCGTGTTACCTCCCTGTTTCGCTGATTCTCTGTTTCTCTGTCTCCATCAGTTCGCGGCGGCCGGTGGGGGCGTCTCGTCCCCGTTGCCTTTCTTGGCTTTGGGGGCGGGCTTGAAGTAGCCGTCGGCCTTTTTGGGGTCCTTGAAGTAGAGGCTGGTGAGCTGGCGGTAGTTGCGCTTGTAGGCATCGAGCCAGTTCACCTTCTCCGTGGTGAGCATGCCGTAGGCCTGCAGCTCGGCGTCGAGGGCGGCGCGGTGGGCGTCCATGGCGGTGGCGAGGTTGCCCATGGCGGTGGAGAGGGTGCCGCTGAAGGCCTTGAGGCTCTCGTCCTCCTCCTCGGACAGCTTGGAGAGGATCACGCCCGCCTTCTGCAGCTCCGCCTCCAGGGGGGCGGTGACCACGGCGGACATGCCGTCGGGGAAGTACTTGCGGAAGAGCGGCGCCTTCCGGCTGTTGCTCACCTTGCTCAGGACGGCGAGCGCGAAGGCCTTGACCGCGTCGTCGAAGGCCTCGTCCTCCGCGTCGCGCACGGCCATGGCCCGCATGGTGGCCTTCTGGGCGGCCTTGTGCATCTTCAGCCGCTCGTTCAGGCGCTCCTGCGCCTTGGTCCAGGCGTCCGCCATCTCCTTCTTGTCCGGGTCCGCCTCCACCCGCGTGGCGTGATAGACGCCGAAGGTCTCCAACAGGGTCTCCGCGCTCAAGCTCTGACTCGGCAACCGCATGTGTCCCTCCTCTGTGCACAACTGGCCCCCTCGCCGGGGACCATCCCCGGCCCCGGAAGGCCTCCCAACGCTTCTCGTGCCTCATCCGGTCCGCCGAGCCCCCATAACGGACCGACCACGACCGATTCCCGCGCTTCGGGCCGGGTTCTCCCCCTTCCGAAGCGTTGATCCGCGCCTTCATGCGCTGCTTTTCCCGCGCGCAGGCCTACACCCGGCGATTCGTGCTCAGGTTTCGCCGAGTGGAGGCGGTAACTTAGCGATTTCTGTGCAACTATCACCAAGTTGAAGCGGTGACTCGGCGATTCTCGCGCACCTATCACCAAGGTGAGGCGTACACCTGGCGATCTTTGAGCGCCTTTCACGAAGTGGACGCGGCGACTTGGCGATTTCTGCGCACGTGTCGCCGCGTTGCGGCGGGGGCCCCTTCCTCCCCGCGAAGAGGGGCACGGATGGGCGGCGGGAGGTCACGAGATCGGCCCCCGGGAAGCCGGCCCGAAAGCGGGGAGGCCCGGACCCGGCGCCGGATGCAAGGGAAGGACGGCCGCGGACGCAGTTCGGCGCGTACCCAGCCGGGCCGAACCTCGGCGCTTCACGCTCCTGTTGTCTTCCGGAATCCCCCCGGAGCATCCCCTCTGTACCTTGCACTCCCCCCCTCCGGTCGGCACGGGCCCCAGCCGGCGCGGCTTCTCGCCGGCGCGGCCGCTCGTCCCCATTGGCCCTTACCGTCCGGTCCGATGAAATGCGCGCTCAGGTGTCGCTCTGCCAGGGAATGGGGATGGTGTAGCACAGGAGAAGGCCGCCCTGCAAGGGGGGCGAGGCGGGAGCCGCGGGCAGGGCAAGAACCGCCCGCAGCCTCGGGGTCCTTCGCGGTCATGGTTGTCCAAAACATTTCAGCTCGCATGTGAGGGGGTTTGCCTTCCGGAGCGAAGCGGAGGAAGGCGCGTCCCGGCGCCGATGGGCCTCATGAGAGGAAGGTGAGGCGGCCGCACCGGAAGCGTACTGAATGTACGCTGAGGATGCGGACGCCGAAAGCTGACGAAGCAGGAGGTCCGTCGCCGCCGGCGCACCTGTGGAGGGTGGGGGGACGGTTCACATTAGATGAGGCTGGGACTGGCGCCCGAAGGGCGGCTGAGGGCCTGCGGACGGAGCACGGCCACGCTCGCGTGGACGCGCCCGGACCAGGCCCCCAGCGGCGCGCCCTTGGCGCGGCCCAGACCTAGCCGTGGTCTGGAGTCGGCAAGACGGCCTATTTTGGACAGGTGTCCTTCGCGGTGGTGGGATGCGCGGGGCTGTGCGGGGTGGGGGATGGAGGCTGCCGGCGGCCGGCGACAGAGCACCGACTGTCGCCTCGCGTTGCACGCCCCCCGCCTCACCCCTCCATGAGGATGGCGCGCTCGAGCTCGGCGGGATTGCTGGAGGCCAGCTTGGCGGCCTCCAGCTCGACCTTGCCCTCCTTGACGAGCTGGAGCAGATGCAGGTCGAAGGTCTGCATGCCGTACATCTCCGCGCCCTTGGCCATGTACTCGGGAATGTCGGAGGTCTTGGAGGGGTCCCGGATGCACTCCTGGATGGTCCGCGTCACGCGGAGCACCTCCACGGCCGGAATCCTCCCGAGCACGCCCTTCTGGGGCATGAGCCGCAGGGAGACGATGGCCATGAGGGCGTCGGCCAGCCGTCCGCGAATGCTGGTCTCCTGGTCCGGCGGAAACATGCCGATGAGGCGGGAGATGCTCTTGACGCAGTCCGTGGTGTGGAGCGAGGCCAGCACCAGGTGCCCCGTCTCGGCGGCCTTGAGGGCGGTCTCCACGGTCTCCAGGTCGCGCATCTCGCCGATGAGGATCACGTCCGGGTCCTGGCGAAGGACGGCCTGGAGGGCGGAGGCGTAGGAGGGGGTGTCGCTGCCCAGCTCCCGCTGGCTCACGATGGACATCTTGTGGCGGAACAGGAACTCGATGGGATCCTCGATGGTCACCACGTGGGCCCTTCGCGTCTCGTTGATGAACTCCACCATGGCGGCCAGGGTGGTGGACTTGCCGTTTCCCGTGGCGCCGGAGACGATCACCAGCCCCCGCCGCAGGTTGGCGATCTGCTCCAGGACGGGCGGCAGGTGGAGCTGGGCGAAGCTCTGGATGGTAATGGGGATCACCCGCAGGACGATGCTCAGGCTGCCCCTCTGGCGGAAGATGTTGGCGCGGAAGCGGCCCTGGCCCTCGATGCCGTAGGAGACGTCCAGCTCCGAGAGCATGGCCACGTCGGGCTTCTGGTAGGTGTGGGCGATGATCTCCTCGGCGATGGCCCGCGTCTCCGATGGCTCCAGGGGGTGGTACTTGACCTCCAGGAGCTCGCCGTTGACCCGCATCATCGGGGGGTGGCCGGTCTGCAGGTGGACGTCCGAAGCGCCCCTCTGGATGGCGCTGATGAGAAGCTTCTGAAAGACCGTGGAATCCATGATCGAGCCTCCGATTCTGCCCCAACCATACCACGGCCCCGCCGGCCCCTCAAAGGGGCCTGAAATGCTTTACTCGCGGGGGGCGCTGTGCTATAAGCATGCCTTTGTCGAAGGAGCCTAAGCCCATGAGCGTACCGGTGTTAGACCTGACGAGGCAGCACGCCCAGATCCGCGAAGCGGTGCAGCGGGCCCTTCAGGATGTCTTCGAAACCCAGCACTTCATCCTCGGAAAACACGGCAAGGCTCTGGAAGAGGAGGCCGCGGCCCATCTCGCGGCGGCCCACGCGGTGGGAGTGGCCTCGGGCACGGACGCCCTCCTCCTCGGCCTCAGGGCCCTGGGACTCAAACAGGGCGAAGGCGTGCTGACCACCTCCTTCACCTTCTTCGCCACGGCCGGCGCCATCCACAACGCGGGCGGGCGGCCCTTCTTCGCCGAGATCGACCCGGAGACCTTCAACCTCTCCCCCTCCGCGGTGAAGCGCTTCCTGGAGGAGGAGTGCCGCAAGGGCCCCGAGGGGCTCCCCGTGCACCGCGCCACGGGCGTGCCCATCCGCGTGCTGCTGCCGGTTCACCTCTACGGCCTGCCGGCCGACATGGACGCCCTCAACGCCGTGGCGGACTCTCACGGCCTCAAGGTCTTCGAGGACGCCTGCCAGGCCTACGGGGCCCTGTACAAGGGCCGGCGCGTCGGCACCCTGGGCCACCTCGGCGCCTTCTCCTTCTTTCCCACCAAGAACTGGGGCGGGGCGGGGGACGGCGGCCTGCTGACCACGGACGATGCGGCCCTCGCCGACCGCCTGGCCATGCTCCGCGTGCACGGGAGCAGGGAGCGCTACCTCCACGAGGAGATCGGCTACAACTCCCGGCTGGACGAGGTTCAGGCGGCGGTCCTGCGGGTCAAGCTGCCCCACGTGGACGCCTGGAACCGGCGGCGCGCCGAGGTGGCGGAGCTCTACCGGCGCGGCCTTAAGGGCATCCCCTCGGTGCAGGCGCCCCAGGCTCCCGACGGCTATACCCACATCTACCATCAGTTCGTCATCCGCGCGGCGCGGCGGGACGAGCTGAAGGCGCACCTCGCCGACCGGCAGATCGGCTCCATGATCTACTACCCCGTACCTCTCCACCTCCAGCCCTGCTTCCGGTTCCTCGGCTACGCACAGGGCGCGCTTCCCCACACCGAGCGCGCGGCCGCAGAGGTCCTGGCCCTGCCCATCTTCGCCGAGCTGAGGGAGGCCGAGGTGCAAGAGGTGTGCGAGGGGATCCGGAGCTTCTACGCTGGAAGAGGCTAGATGCTGGCGGACCTGTCGAGCGCCAGGCGGGTCTGGGCCGTTCTGGCCACCAAACCCCGCAAGGAGCAGATGGCCCTGGTGTTTCTCGGGGAGGAGGGGTTCGAGGGCTACTGCCCCAGGGTGAAGAACCGGTACACGGGCTCCTCGCCCCAGCCGCTCTTCCCCGGCTACCTCTTCGTCCTGCTGTCGCCGCAGGTGGAGCTCGCGAGGGTTCGCTATTTTCCGGGGATACTCAGACCGCTCACCTTCGGCGAACAGCTCGCCTGCGTGGAGCCGGAGCTCGTCGAGCACTGGCGGGAGCGCGAGGGCGGGCGCGGCTACCTCCGCCCGGATCCCGACCCCGCCTTCCAAGTGGGCCAGCGCGTGCGGTTTCAAGCGGGCGTCTTCGCCGGCATGGAGGGGACGGTCCTCGAGGCCATGCCCTCCAAGGACCGCGTGCGCCTGCTCCTGGAGTACCTGGGGGGATCGCTCCCGGTGGAAGCCGACCGGTTCGTCCTGAAGTAGCATCCAGGCGTACCATGAAGGAGCCGGAGCTCGGAATCATGCGGAGGGGAATGCAGTGAATGCGGATCGCGGGGCGCGCCTTCACGTGGCCATTCTGGCGGGAGGGTCGGGGACCCGACTCTGGCCGCTCTCCTCGCCCGCGCGCCCCAAGCCCTTCATCCCCATGGGCCCCCTGGGGGCCTTGTACGGTGCCTGCGTGGAGAGGGCCCTCACGCTGGAGCCTGAATCTCTCACGGCGGTGGGTCCGGCGGCGCTGGAGGGCTTGTGCGCGGCCCCGGGCGTGAATTTTCTCTCGGAGCCCGCGGCCCGGAACACGGGGGCGGCCGTGGCCCTCGCCGCAGCGCGGGCCTGGTCGAAGGCGGGGCCTGAAGGGTTGCTGCTGGTTCTCCCCTCGGACCACCACGTCCCGGACACCGCGGCCTTCGGTGCGACGATCCGGCGGCTGGCCGGGCTGTGCCGCGATCGCGGAGCGCTGGGCGTCCTGGGCATCAGGCCCACGGGCCCCGAGACCTCCTACGGCTACATCCAGCCGGGGGCTCCCGCGGGGGAAGGCTTCTGGGTGAGCCGCTTCGTGGAGAAGCCCGACCGCGAGAGGGCCGAGGTCCTCCTCGCCGAACCCGGCGCGTCGTGGAATTCGGGTATGTTCCTGCTTCCGCTGGGGCCCTTGAGGGAGGAGATGGCCGCCCACTGTCCGGGGTACTGGGAGGCCGCCGAGGCCTGGCTGAACGGGGCCGAGCCGGAGCCGTACAGGGCCCTGCCCTCGACCCCGTTCGACCGGCTCGTCATGGAGCGGACCCGGCTGGCCGTCGTCGTGGCCGCCGATTTCCCCTGGAGCGACGTGGGCACCTTTCCGGCGCTCTACGCGCTGCTCCCCAAGGATTCGGAGGGAAACGCCGCGTGGGGGCCCGGGCGGATGGAGGAGTGCAGGGGCTGTCTGGTGATCACGACGGGCGCGCGGACCCTCGTTCGGGGCCTCGTCGGGCAGGTGGTCGTGGAGACCGAGGCGGGCCTCCTGGTCACGCCGCTCGCCGGGGCCGAGGAGCTTCGGGGGCCGGTGGAGCGGCTGCTGGGCGCGCGGCCTCCCTCTTCGGTGGAATGAAACTGGGCGCGCACTCCCGCGTCGTGGCGGGAGAGCGGGAGAAATAGCGAACTGGCGATCGTCGTTGCTTGCGAACAAGGAGCGTCCATGAAAGGCGTCGTGCTGGCCGGAGGAACGGGTTCGCGGCTCTTTCCGCTGACCAAGGTCACCAACAAGCACCTCTTGCCCGTGGGCCGGAAGCCCATGATCTACTACCCCATCGAGAAGCTGACCGAGGCGGGCATCGAGCAGATCCTCATCGTCACCGGGACGGAGCACATGGGCTCCGTGGTGGGCCTGTTGGGCTCCGGCCGGGAGTTCGGCTGCGCCTTCACCTACAAGGTGCAGGACGAGGCCGGGGGCATCGCGCAGGCGCTGAACCTGGCCGAGAACTTCGCGGCCGGAGACTCGCTGGCCGTCATCCTCGGGGACAACCTCTTCGAAGACCCGCTCGCGCCCATGATCGAGAGGTTCCGGCGGGATCAGGGAGACCGGGGCGCGCGCATCGCCCTGAAAGAGGTGCCGGACCCCCACCGGTTCGGCGTCGCCACGCTCCAGGGGGAGAGGGTCGCCAAGATCGTGGAAAAGCCCCGGGAGCCCGAGAGCCACTGGGCCGTGACGGGCATCTACCTCTACGACGGGGGCGTCTTCGAGATCATCCGCACCCTCAAGCCCAGCGCCCGCGGCGAGCTCGAGATCACCGACGTGAACAACCACTACATCGCCAGGGGGGAGATGGGCTACGATTTCATCCGTGGCTGGTGGACCGATGCGGGGACCTTCGAGAGCCTGTCCCGCGCCAATCTGTACGCGGAAGGAGAAGGGTCATGATCCACGACGTCAAGGTCAAGAAGCTGCGGGTGATCCCGGATGACAGGGGCCGTCTGATGGAGATGCTCCGCGCGGACGATCCGGAGTTCGAGGCCTTCGGGCAGGTCTACCTCTCCACGACCTACCCCGGCGTCGTGAAGGCCTGGCACTACCACAAGCTCCAGAAGGACCACTTCGTCTGCGTGAAGGGCACCGTCAAGCTCGTCCTCGCCGACACCCGGGAGGGCTCGCCCACCAGGGGAGAGATCACCGAGTTCGTGATCGGGGAGCACAATCCCGTGCTCGTGCAGGTCCCCATCGGGGTCTACCACGGCTGGAAGTGCCTCGGGAGCGAGGAGGCCTACGTCATCAACCTCCCCACCAAGACCTACAACTACGACGAGCCCGACGAGTACCGCCTGGACCCTCACCACAACGGCGTCATCGACTACGACTGGACCACGAAGGACCGGTAATTTGGAATTCGGGGAAAAAGGCCACCGCCACGGCACCAGGACACCAAGGAACGGGGAATGACGAACCGCGAATGCCGATCTGAAGGGGCCACCTGCGATCCTTTGCCCGCAGGAGCGCTCTCCAGGGCGCGATGGGTGGTCTCGCGTCTCCCATTTCTCGCCTCGCGTCTCGCGTCTCTCGCCTCACGTCTCGGCCCTCACCTCTCGTCCCGCAGCGATCTGCCATGCGCCTGATCCTCCTCGGCGCGAAGGGCATGTTCGGCTCCGACGCGCTCCCGATTCTGGAGGGGGCCGGCCACAGGGTCGTGCCCGCCGACCTGCCCGAGGCGGACATCACCGACCCGGCCTCGCTGGAGCGCCTCCTGGACGCGCACCGCGCCGAGGCGGTGCTGAACGCCGCCGCCTACACCGACGTGGACGGCGCCGAGAGGGAGCGCGAGAGGGCCTTCCGGGTGAACGCCTTCGGCACCCGCATGGTGGCCAAGGCCTGCGCCGACCGGCGGCTGCTCCTCGTCCACCTGAGCACCGACTACGTCTTCCCGGGCACCCGCCCCGAGGGCTACCTTCCCGGCGATCCCCCGGGTCCCGCCGTCAACGCCTACGGGGAGAGCAAGCTGGAGGGGGAGCGGGCGGCGCGGGGGGAGCTTCCTCCTGAGCGGCTGCTCATCTGCCGGACCCAGTGGCTCTACGGCCGCCACGGGAAGAACTTCGTGGACACCATGGCGGGGCTTCTCTCAAGCCGAGAGGAGGTGCGGGTGGTCAACGACCAGTGGGGGGTCCCGACGCACACGAGCGAGCTGGCCCTCCAGGTGGCTGCCCTCCTCGAGATCGGCGCCCGCGGCGTGGCCCACACGGTAGGGGGCGGCGGTCCCATCACGTGGTACGATTTCGCCGGGGCCATCGCGCTCAGGCTGGGACTTCCGGCGCGCGTGGTCCCGTGCTCCACGGCCCAGTTCCCCCGCCTGGCGCGCCGGCCGGCCCACGCCTGGCTGCGCGGCGAGGGGGTGCCGGCTGGAGCGGTCCGGCACTGGCGCGAAGCGCTCGATGCCTATTTGGCTGGCGCGCCAAAGAGGCTCGCGGGACGATGACAAGCCGGCCGGAGGGCGGCGCGAGCCAGCAGCCGCCTACCCTCCAGCGGCGTGAGGGAAATGGGATGAACCTGCAGTCTCTATTGAAGCCGCTGGAGGAGCTGGAGGAGAGCCTGGGCGACCTCTACGAGTGGTTCAGCCGGCTCTTCGAGGAGGACGAGGAGGCGGCCAGCCTCTTCTATCGCATGGCGCGGGAGGAGCGGTCGCATGCGACGCTCATCCGATACGAACGGCGCCTCCTGCGCCAGAGCAAGCTCGAGGTTCCGACTCCCATGGAACAGAGCCACATCCGGGAGGCGCTGGACCGCATCCGGGCCCTCTCCCAGGAGGTCCCGCCCACCCTCGAGGAGGCGATCCGCTTCGCCCTCGAAATCGAGAACCACGACGCGGAAAACCATTACCGTTTCACCCACGGGACCCTCCCGGCCAGCCTCACCCGGCTCCTCGGCCGGCTGGGCCGCGAGGACCTCCGCCACTACAGGAGCCTGCTCGACTTCGCCGACCGGCGGGGGAAGCCCTTTGCAGCCGGGGAGGACCGATCATGAAGACGCTGCTCGTGACGGGCGGGGCCGGGTTCATCGGGAGCAATTTCGTGCGGATGGCCCTCTCGGAGCACGCCGACCGGCGGGTCGTGGTCCTGGATGCCCTGACTTACGCGGGGAACCTCGAAAATCTGGAGGGGCTTCAAGAGCTTTACCCGGGGCGCTATCGCTTCCTCCGGGCGGACGTGACTCACGCGCGGGCGCTGGCCTCCCTCTTCGCCGAAGAGGCCGTGGAGGAGGTGGTCCACTTCGCCGCCGAGAGCCACGTGGACCGCTCCATCCTCGGCCCCATGGCCTTCGTGAAGACCAACGTGATGGGGACCGCCACCCTGCTCGAAGCGGCCCGTCAGGCGTGGGGCGACGGCCGCGGGCGCTACCTCCAGGTTTCCACGGACGAGGTCTACGGCGCCCTCGGCGACGCCGGCGCCTTCACCGAGGCGACGCCCCTCGATCCCTCCTCCCCCTATTCGGCCAGCAAGGCCGGGGCGGACCACCTCGTGCTGGCCTACCACCGGACCTACGGCATGCACACCCTCATCACCCGGTGCTGCAACAACTACGGGCCCTACCAGTTCCCCGAGAAGCTGATCCCCTTCATGATCGCCCGCATGATTTCGGGAGAGACGCTCCCCGTCTACGGCAGGGGGGAGAACGTGCGGGACTGGATCCACGTGGACGACCACAACCGCGGCGTCTTCCTCGCCCTGGAGAAGGGCGAGCCGGGTCGGGTGTACAACCTGGGAGCCCGGTGCGAGCGCCGCAACATCGATCTGGTGAGAGTCCTGATCCGCGAGGTGGCCGGGCAGACGGGCCGGGACGCGACCGAGCTGGAGGGGCGCCTCACCTTCGTGCAGGACCGTCCAGGCCACGACTGGCGCTACGCCATCGACCCCTCCAAGGTGGAGCGGGAGCTGGGCTTCCGGCCCCGCGTCGCCTTCGAGGAGGGGCTTGGCTCCACCGTCGCCTGGTACCTGGCCCACGAGGGGTGGTGGCGCCGCATCGTCAGCGGCGAATACCTCGAGTACGTCCGAAAGCAGTACGGGGCGTAGAGGGGTGAGAACGCTCAGCCAGAACCCGGGCCCGCAGGGCAGGAACGAGACCGGCGACGAGCCCGCTTCCTCGTTGGGCGGCGGCCGGCCGTCGAGGCCCATCTCCCACCTCCTCGTCACGGGGGGGGGCGGCTTCGTCGGCGGGAACCTGGTCCGGATGGTCTTGCGGGAGCGTCCGGCTTGGCGGGTCACGGTCTTCGACAGCCTGGGCGGCCGGCTTTCGACGCCCGTCCTCGACGGCCTGGAGGAGGCCCATCCGGGGCGGTTCCGGCTGATACGGGAGCGGATCACGGAGGGCGGCTCGCTCCAGCGCCTCCTGTGCGAGGAAGGCGTGGACGCGGTGGTCCACGCCGCCGCGCGGAACCCCTCCGGGTCCGGAGCGGGAGATCCGGTCTCCTTTACCGAGATCAACGTTCTGGGGACCGCCGCCGTTCTGGAGGCCGCACGGGCGGCGTGGACGGAGGGGCAGGGCACCTTCGTGCACCTCTCCTCCTACGAGATCTTCGGCTCCCATCCCGAGGGCCTCTTCACCGAACGCTCGCCCCTCAATCCGTCCACCCCATACGCGGCCAGCAAGGCCGCGGCGGACGAGCTGACGCTGGCCTACCACCGGACCTACGGCATGCGGACCCTGGTCACGCGCACGACCAACATCTACGGCCCCTATCAGTCTCCGGACAAGCTCATTCCCTCCATCGCCCTGAGGGTCCGCGACCGGCAGCCCCTGCCCGTCTTCGGGACCGGCGAGAACCGGCGGGATTGGATTCACGTGGACGATCACAACCGCGGTGTCCTGCTGGCCATGGAGAGGGGGAGGGCCGGCGCGGCCTTTCCGCTCGGCGCCCGGTGCGAGCGGACCAACCTGGAGCTGGTGAGGGAGGTGGCGCGATGCGCGGCCCGCATCCTGGGGTTCGACCAGGACGAGGCGGAGGCGCTGATCGTCTTCGCCCCCGACCGGGAGGCGCACGACGCGCGCCGCGCGCTCGACCCCGCCACCTCCGAATCGGAGCTGGGCTTCGCGGCCCGCATCCCCTTTGCCGACGGGCTGGAGGAGGCCGTTCGGTCCACCCTGCTGGACACGGGAGCCCGGTCGGTTATACGCTGAGAGTCGCCCCTTCCCGGGGCCTCGTCGGTTGCAGAAGCGGCGATCGAGGGCGGCCATGAGCGTATCGGACGACAGCGGACTAGAAGAGCCAAGGACCGGGGAACCCTCCAAGGAGGACCAGGTGCGGGGCGCCGTGGACGGCCTGATGGCCGCCTACAGGGACGGCGATCCGGACCGGGGCGAGGCCCACGCCCACCTGCCCACTACCGAGATCATCGAGTGGAAGGGGCTCGCCAACATCTGGCACGCCAGCATCGACGAATTCAGGGAGACGGTGGAGGCCCACCGCGAGGAGCCCATCGCCCAGGAATCGGTGGAGGAGCGGATCGAGTGGCTCTCCCCTCTCACGGCCATGGTTCGGCGGAAGGTGCGCACCACCCTGCCCGACGGGCGTTTTTTCGAATCGCCGGCCCTCTTCGTGGTGACGCCCGATCGGAGCGGCACCTTCAAGGTGACCATGAGCTGGTGGGGCGCCTTCCCCGACTGGTTCCAGGGGTAGGGGGATTTGGAATTTGGGATGTGGGAATGGAACCATGCGCCTGGCGAATGGGGAAGGGCGAGTCAAAGGAACCAGCCGCCACCGACGTCCAACCACCGACGATAGACGGCCGAATGCCTGGCTGTGCATAGCCCGCTCGTTACGGCTTCCTCACCTCCTCACTTTCTCCCTCGCGTCGCCCCGGCCTCCCCTCATCACCTCATCACCTCATCACCTCATCTCGGCAAGCTCCAGCCCCCATGTTCGGCTATGAGGTCCTCTTCATTCACGGCGCTTGGGAGGGCCCCTGGGCCTTTTCGCCCTGGAGCGCCTACCTGGCCGAGGGCGGCTGGGCCGTCCGGTCGCTCACCCTGCCCGGCCACGGGCCCGGCGACGAGGCCGGCCGGTACGGACTCGGCGACTACGTGGAGGCCCTGGAGGAGGGCGTCTGGGACCCCGGCCGCACGGTGCTCGTGGGCCACAGCCTCGGCGGGTGGCTCATCCTCAAGTACCTCGAGGAGCACCAGGTGGCGGCCAGCGTCCTGTTGGCCCCCGTGCCCGAATCCGGCTTCCCTCAGAGGACGCAACGCGCCCTGTTCCAACTGGCGCCGTGGGATACGGCGGCCTGCCTGCTCCTGGGCCGCCCTCCCGTTCTCACGAAAACGGAGCTGGTGCGCCGCACCACCTTCCTGCCCGATACTCCCGAGGAGGTGGTCCAAAGGTTCATGGAGCGCTGCGTGGCCGAGAGCCCGCGGGTCATTCGCGCCATCTCGCTGATGCGGTGGGCTCCCCTGGCGCGCCATCGCATCCGGGGGAGGCGGCTGCGCGCCTTGCAGAAGGGGCGTCCCCACCTCCTGCTTGCGGCCGAGCGGGACTTCTTCTTCCTCCCCGAGGAGCTCACCTCGACCGCCGCACTGCTGGGGGCCGACACCTGGATGCTGAAGGGAAGCCCGCACGGCTTTCCCGTCCTCGACGAGGATCGGGCCATCATCGGCGGCCTGGAGGGGTGGCTCCGCCATCACCTCGCATCGGAGGCAGCGGGCCCCTAAAGACATGAAAACCCAAGTCCCGCGATTGGATATTGGAGCGGCTCCGAAAGGCTCATGGATGGTAGTTTCCGTGAAAGACGGTCTTCACCCGCCAAGGGATTTGGGTGGCCTCCGACCCCGGACTTGATCCGGGGGAGGAAGCCCCAAGGGTGGGGTGGGGCCCCAGCGGGCTTTGCCCGTGGGGCGGGGCCCCGGAGGGCAAGGCGACGATTCGGCAGGCTTGGCCTGCGAATCGGAGGAGGAAGCCCATGGCCCTCCCCGTCCAAGAGACAATCTCTTCCCCCCGTGAACCGGAACCATAGCCGAAGCCACCCGCATTTCAATCGCGGAATTTGGGTGTATGGATATGGTGGCCCGTTTCGGTGCTATCATCCCTTCAGCGTCGGAGGACGGGGAAACGGGGCGGGGGCGGGTTCGCTGGATTCAACGTTCCTACGGCGTCTTC
>JAJYCJ010000063.1 GCA_021778515.1 Acidobacteriota bacterium | reverse complement strand
TGGGGCCCAGCGGGCTTTGCCCGTGGGGCGGGGAGGGAATGGCCCTCCCCGTCCAAGAGACAATGTCTTCCCCCCGTGAACCGGAACCATAGCCGAAGCCACCCGCATTTCAATCGCGGAATTTGGGGCGAGGAGCCCGCCGGAAAAGCGCCAGGTCACCCGATCTTGCGCGCTCTCGCGCACGCCCGGGACAGCCGAAGGCCGACTCCTGGACGCCGAGGCGGAGCTTCGCTATCTCTCGGAGGGGCAAGGGAGAGCCATGGCCTTGGGTGCATGGATGAGCCGCCTGCGCACAGTCCGGTCGAGAGAGCCCGGCACGCCGGGTCCTTCCGAGGAGCGCGTCGTCCGCGTGGGCTGTCCGGCCCACAACTGCGGCGGGCGCTGCCTGCTGGCGGCGCACATTCGGGACGGCAAAATCGTCCGGCTGGACGCGGACGATCGTCCCGATTCCGTGGCGGCCCCCCAGCTCAGGGCCTGCCCCAGGGGCCGCGCCTACCTCCGCCGGCAGTACCACCCCGACCGCCTCCTGTACCCCATGAAGCGGGTGGGCCCGCGGGGCGAGGGGCGGTTTGAGCCCATCCGCTGGGAGGAGGCCCTCCAGCTCCTGGCCTCGGAGGTCCAGAGGGTGCGCCGGACCTACGGCAGCGGCGCCCTCTTCGTACCCTACGGCACGGGCTCCTACAACCAGACCAACGGCTCCCACGTGGCCCGGCGGCTCATGAACCTCTCGGGGGGCTGCCTGGGCATCTGGAACAGCTACTCCTGGGGCGCCACCAACGTGGCCACGCCCACGGTCTACGGGACCCTCGTCACGGGCAACCAGCGGCAGGACTGGCTGAGGGCCCGCTACATCCTGATGTGGGGCTGGAACCCCGCGGAGATGAGGGACGGCACCAACAGCGACTACTTCGTCAAGCTGGCGCGGGAGCGGGGCGCCCGCGTGGTCTGCGTGGACCCCCGGCACACCCTCAGCGCCGCCAGCCTCGCCGACGAGTGGGTGGCCATCCGGCCCGGCACCGACGTGGCGATGATGAGCGCCATGGCCCACGTGATGATCACCGAGGGGCTCCACGACGCCCCCTTCGTGCGGAGCCACTGCGTCGGTTTCGACTCGGAGCAGATGCCCGCGGGCTGCGAGGGAGAGGAGAGCTACCGCGATTACCTCCTGGGCGCGCGGGACGGCGTGCCGAAGACGCCCGAGTGGGCCGAGGCCATCACGGCGGTGCCCCGCGAGACCATCGCCCGCATCGCGCGGGAGTACGCCTCGCACAAGCCGGCCGTCCTCTACCAGGGCTACGGGGTGCAGCGCCGGGCCTACGGAGAGCAGGTCGTGCGCGCGGGCTGCGTCCTGGCGGCCCTCGCGGGAAACGTGGGCATTCCGGGCGGATGGGCCGGGGGCCTGGGGCTGCAGGCGCCGGACGGCGGCCCGGCCTGGACCCTCTTCCCCGAGGGCGAGAACCCCGTGGGGGCGGGGGTCCCGTGCTTTCTCTGGACGGAGGCGGTGCTGCACGGCCGGGGCATGGGGGAGGAGCACGGCGTGCGTTTCTCGGCGGCCTGGGGCGACGGGCCCCGCCGGCTGGAGAGCGACGTGAAGCTCATCTACGCCGTGGCCACCAACGCCCTCGTCAACCAGCACGCCAACGTGAACCGGACGGCGCGGATCCTGCGGGACGAGTCGAAGGTGGAGTTCCTCGCCGTCCAGGACAACTTCCTGACGCCCACGGGCCGCTTCGCGGACCTCCTTCTGCCCGCCTGCACGCAGTTCGAGACGTGGGGCGTGGAGGACGGCTGGAAGTACGGGGACGAGGTCATCCTCATGCCCAAGCTCGTGGAGCCCCCGGGGGAGTGCAGGAGCGACTACCGCATCGCGGCCGAGCTGGCGGGCCTGCTCGGCGTGGGCGGCGCCTTCACCGAGGGGCGGGACGAACGCGGCTGGGTGGAGTGGTGTCTGGACCGCTACCGCGAGTCCCGCTTCCCGGACCTTCCCGGGCTGGACGAGCTCCTCTCCTCCAACGCGGGGGTCTTTGTGAAACCGGCCGAGAGCCCCGCGGTGGCCTTCGAGGCCTTCCGCAGAGACCCAGAGGCCCATCCCCTCGACACCCCGTCTGGGAAGATCGAGATCTTCTCCCGGGAGCTGTTCGGGCGCGGCCGGCCCGAGGAGATCCCGGCGGTGCCCAAGTACGTGCGGGAGTGGGAGAGCCCCTTCGGCCCGGAGGCCCAGGCCTTTCCCCTCCAGCTCATCGGCCACCACAGCCTGCGCCGGGTCCACTCCACGCACGAGAACAACGACTGGCTGGAGGAGGCCTTCCCGCAGCGGCTCTTCCTGAACGGCCGCGACGCCGAGGCCCGGGGGATCGAAGACGGCGAGACGGTGCGCGTCTTCAACGGGAGGGGCGAGCTCCGGGTGGCCTGCCGGATCACCCGCCGCATCCTTCCGGGAGTGGTGAGCCTGCCGCAGGGCGCCTGGTGGACGCCGGACGAGGACGGGGTGGACCGGCGCGGGTCGGTCAACGTTCTCACCTCCGAGCGCTGGACGCCGCTGGCCTTCGGCTCCGCCCAGCATACCGCCATGGTCCAGGTGGAGCGTGCACCGCGCGGCGAAGGGAGGCGGCGGTGAGCGGGCGGTGGGCCTTCTACGTGGACAGCGCCGCATGCTCGGGCTGCAAGGCGTGCCAGGTGGCCTGCAAGGACATGAACGGCCTGCCCGCCGGTGTGCTCTGGCGCCGCGTGGCCGAGGTGGCGGGAGGCGGATGGCGCCGCGCGGGCGCCGCCTGGGAACAGGACGTCTTTGCCTACCACCTCTCGGTGGCCTGCAACCACTGCGAGCGGCCCATCTGCGTCGAGGTCTGCCCCTCCGGGGCCATGGCCCAGCGCGAGGACGGCATCGTCCTCCTGGACGGGAGCAGATGTCTGGGCTGCCGCTACTGCGAATGGGCCTGCCCATACGGGGCGCCGCAGTACGACGGGGCGCTGGGACGCATGACCAAGTGCACCTTCTGCGCTCAAGAGCTTGAGGCGGGCCGGCCGCCCGCCTGCGTGGCGGCCTGCCCCATGCGCGCGCTGGACTTCGGCGACCAGCAGGAGCTGGAAGCCCGCCACGGCCCCCTCCGCCAGTCCTACCCGCTGCCCCGCCCGGAGCTCACCGAGCCGTCCCTCGTGATCTCTCCCCACCGCGACGCCGCGCGCGCCGGGCGCGGCGAGGCCGGCCTGGCCAACGGGGAGGAGGTGAAGGCGCCGTGAGGGACCGTTCGCTGGTGGCCTTCACCCTGCTCACCCAGTGGGGCGTGGGCCTCTTCTGGGCCCTGCTCGCCGTGCGGCTCTGGAGCGCCAGGACCGCGGGCTGGCCCGCCCTGGAGTCCGCCACGGCGGGGGCGCAGGCGGCCGTGCCGGTGCTGGCCGCGCTGGGGATCGCCGCCTCCCTTCTGCACCTCGGCCGGCCCTTCCGCTTCTGGAGGGCTCCCACCAACCTCGGCCGCTCCTGGCTGAGCCGCGAGGTGCTCCTGGCCGCCCTCTTCCTCGGCGCCTGCGCGTTTTGCGCCGCCCTGGCCCTCTGGGCGCCGGGGGAGGTCTTCTTGAAGGGCGTGGCCGACGGGGCGGGGGCGCTGCTCGGCGCCGCCCTCCTGCGCGCCATGAGCCGGGCCTACCGCCTCCGCACGGTGCCCGCCTGGGACGCCTGGACCACTCCCGCCGCTTTCCTGGGCACGGCCCTCCTGCTGGGTTCGGTGGGAGCGGCCACGGCGCTGTCGGCGGGGCCCCGGCCAGTCGCGGTGCCGGAGAACGCCCCGGGATACCTGGCGCTGGCCGCCCTGGCGGTCCTGCTGGCCGAACAGATGGTGTTGCTCGCGTGGACGCGCCGGCTGGCCGGGGGGCCCAAAGCCTCCCGCGAGGCCCTGCGCAGGATCGTGGTGGGTAGAAAGAGCTGGCTCCTGGCCAGGCTCGTGGCCGGCGGCCTGTCGGCCGTCGCCTGCGCGGCGGCGGTGCTCCTCATCCGACCGGAGGAGGTCCTCCGCCTGGCCCTCGTCCTGGCCCTGACGGCCGAGCTGTTCGGCAGGCTCCTCTTCTACGAGGCGCGGGTGCGGGAAGGTCTCTAGCGCGACGCTGGAGAGCTGGTCCCGGCGCGTCCACGCCGGCGTGGACGCGCACCGGCTTGGCGGGCGAGGCGGAGCGGACGGCCGCCGTTGGCTCCCTGGGCGGTTAGGCCCTATCTTTGGGACGGAACCCCGGCTGTGGTGGGGAAGGAGGACGCGATGAAGATCGGAATCCTCGGCGCTGGCCGTGTCGGCACCATCCTCGGGAGGCGGTGGGCCGAGCAGGGGCACGCCGTCGTCCTGGGGGTGCGGGACCCGGCGTCGGAGCAGGCGCAGGCGTTGTTGGACTCGGTGGGCCACGGGGTGCGGACGGGAACCTTGGAGCAGGCCGCCGGGGCATCGGAGATCGTGGTCCTCGCGGTGCCGTGGAGCTCCGCCCACGACGCCATCCGCTCCGCGGGGAGCCTGGCCGGCAAGATCCTCATCGACTGCACCAATCCCATCGCCGAGGACCTGCGCGGTCTCGCCCTCGGCCACGTCACCTCGGCCGGGGAGCAGGTGGCGGCCTGGGCGGAGGGAGCGCGCGTGGTGAAGGCCTTCAACACGGCGGGCAGCAAGACCATGGCCGATCCCCTCTTCGGCGGCCGGCGGGCCGCGCTCTTTCTCTGCGGCAACGACGCCGCGGCCAAGCGCGTGGTGACGGCCCTGGGCCAGGAGCTCGGCTTCGATCCGTGCGATACTGGCCCCCTCTACCACGCCCGCTACCTCGAACCCCTGGCCATGCTCTGGGTGGACATGGCCTACATCCAGGGCCGGGGATCGGACTTCGCGCTGGCGGTCCTGCAGCGCTAGAGGGGAGCAACGCCCATGCATCCTGGCAAGGCGAACCTCGCCGAACGCTTCTCCCCTGCGGTGGCTTCCCCGGAGCGCCCGTGACGGGCGCACGGATCGGCGCGGGACTCTTGGTCTTTCTCCTGCTGGTGGCGGGGGCTGCCCTCTTCGGCGTGCGCTTTCAGCCGGGGAGTTGGTACGCGGGGTTGGTCAAGCCGGCCTGGACGCCGCCGAACGCCCTCTTCGGACCGGTCTGGAGCGTGCTCTACCTCGGCATCGCCGTGGCCGGCTGGCTGGTCTGGCGGCGGGGTGGCGCGGGCGCGCCGCCCCTCGTCTTCTGGGCCGGCCAGCTCGTGCTGAACGCACTCTGGTCGTGGCTCTTCTTCGGCCTCCACCGGCCCCTCTGGGCGCTCTGCGACATCGTGCTCCTGTGGGCCGCGGCCCTGGCCTTTGCGGCAGCCGCCTGGGGCGCGAGCCGTCTGGCCGCGGTGCTCTTCGTCCCGTACCTGGTTTGGGTGGCCTACGCCGCCGCCCTCAACGCCGCTCTATGGAGGCTCAACCGAGGCTGATCACGGCCGTTCGCCGCGGACCGGGCCGCGGCCCTCGGACAGCTCCCCCGGGACGGAAAAGTGGCTCGTTCATAGGAGGGAACCATGCTGAAGGAGTTCAAGGAATTCGCCATGCGGGGCAACGTCGTGGACATGGCCGTGGGCATCATCATCGGCGGCGCCTTCGGGACCATCGTCAAGTCCCTGGTGGACGACGTGCTCATGCCGCCCGTGGGCCTGCTGCTGGGCCGGGTGGACTTCTCGAATCTCATGATCGTGCTTCGCGAGGGCAAGATGGCCGGCCCCTACGCCACTCCGGCGGCGGCCAAGGCCGTAGGGGCCGTGACGGTCAACTACGGCCTCTTCGTGAACGCGATCATCAGCTTCCTCATCGTGGCCTTCGCGGTCTTCCTGCTGGTTCGTTCGCTGAACCACCTCAAGCGCCAGGAGGTGCCGCCGCCGCCCGCCACGAAGGAGTGCCCCCACTGTCTCTCGGCCATCCCCATCCAGGCGGCCAAGTGCGCCCACTGCACGAGCGAGCTCACCTAGATCTCTCTTGAGGGAGAGGAAATGGAGGAACCCAAGAGCTACCACATGACCCCCGAGGAGTTCCGGCGGCACGGGCGGGCCGTCGTGGACTGGGTTGCCGATTACATGGAGCGGGTGGAGTCGCTGCCGGTCCTCTCGCGCGTCCGGCCGGGTGAGGTGCGGTCCCTGCTGCCGCCTGATCCGCCGGAGCGCGGCGAGCCCTTCGAGGCGGTCCTCGCCGACGTGGAGCGCGTCATCCTGCCGGGCATCACCCACTGGCAGTCGCCGAACTTCTTCGCCTTCTTCCCGGCCAACGCCTCGGGGCCCTCCATCCTGGGCGAGCTCCTCTCCGCCGGACTGGGCGTGCAGGGCATGCTCTGGGCCACGAGCCCGGCCTGCACCGAGCTGGAGACCCACGTACTCGATTGGATGGCCCAGATGACCGAGCTTCCGGCCGCGTTCCGCTCCGCGGGGACGGGGGGCGGCGCCATACAGGACTCGGCCTCCGGGGCCGCACTCTGCGCCCTCGTGGCGGCGCGCGAGCGGGCCACCGGCTCCTCCTCCAACGAGCGCGGCTGCGACGGGCGCCTCACGGCCTACGCCTCGACGCAGGCTCACTCCTCCATCGAGAAGGCGGTGAAGCTGGCGGGCCTGGGCCGGGCCAACCTCCGCCTCGTCGAGGTGGACGGACGCTTCGCCATGCGGCCCGAGGCCCTGGAGGAGGCCATCGCGCGGGACGCGGCGGCCGGCCTGACCCCCTGCTTCGTGGCGGCCACCGTGGGCACCACCTCCTCCAACGGCATGGACCCCCTGCCGGCCATCGGCGAGATCTGCAGGCGCCGCGGCCTCTGGCTGCACGTGGACGGCGCCATGGCCGGGACGGCGGCGCTCTGCCCCGAGTTCCGCCCCCTCTTCCGCGGGCTGGAGCTGGCGGACAGCTACTGCTTCAACCCGCACAAGTGGATGTTCACCAACTTCGACTGCGACTGCTTCTACGTGGCCGACCGGCGGGCGCTCATCACGGCCCTCTCCATCCTGCCCGAGTACCTGCGCAATGCCGCCACGGAATCGGGGGCGGTCATCGACTACCGCGACTGGCAGGTCTCCCTCGGGCGCCGCTTCCGGGCGCTCAAGCTCTGGTTCGTGATCCGCCACTACGGAGTGGAGGGGCTGCGGCACCACGTCCGGCGGCACGTGGCGCTCGCGCAGGAGTTCGCGGGCTGGGTGCGCGAGGATCGGCGCTTCGAGCTGGCCGTGGAACCGCCGCTCAACCTGGTCTGTTTCAGGCACCGCGGAGGCGACGCCGCCAACCAGGCGCTGCTCGACGAGCTGAATGGAAGCGGCGCGCTCTACCTCACCCACACGAGGCTGGACGGGAAGCTCACGCTCCGCATGAGCATCGGCCAGACCCACACGGAGCGACGCCACGTGGAGGCGGCCTGGGATTGGATCCGGCGGGCCGCCGGCGATCCCGGGCGGCTCTGATGGGAGGGGCGAGGGACCCGCGCCAGCGCTTCACAGACCGGGTGGACAACTACGTGCGCTGGCGGCCGCGCTACCCCTCCTCGCTGGTGGAGCTCTTAAGGCGCCGGTGCGGCCTCCTCCCCGAGCACGTGGTGGCCGACGTGGGCTCGGGCACCGGCTTCCTCAGCGAGCCCTTCCTCCAGAACGGCAACCGCGTCTTCGGCGTGGAGCCCAACGCCGCCATGCGCGAGGCGGCCGAGCGCCTGCTGGTCTCCTACCCGGCCTTCGAGAGCGTGGCCGGGAGCGCCGAGGCCACGGGCCTGCCGGAGGGAAGCATCGATCTCATCGCGGCGGGGCAGGCCTTCCACTGGTTCGACCCCCCCGCGGCGCGGCGGGAGTTCCAGAAAATCCTCAAACCGGAAGGCTGGGTCGCCCTCGTCTGGAACGACCGGCGCACGGAGGCCACGGCCTTCCTCCGCGGCTACGAGGAGCTGCTCCAGCGCTTCGGGACCGACTACGGGGCGGTCTCCCAGAAGAACGTCACCCCTTCCACCCTGCGGGCCTTTTACGGCACCGGCGGCTACGAGGAGGAGCGCCTGGAGAACGCCCAGCGCTTCGACCTGGAGGGGCTGGAGGGCCGCCTGCTCTCCTCCTCCTACGCGCCCGGGCCCGGGCATCCCGACCACCTCCCCATGCTCCGCGCCCTGCGGGAGCTCTTCGAGGCCCACGCCGAGGAGGGCAAGGTCGTCTTCGTGTACGACACGCGGGTTCTCCTGGGGCACCTCTCGCCGGCCGGGGGAGGGGAGTGACGCGCCACCCCGATGCGCGCGCAGGGCTCCCGTCCGGCGTTCACCGAAGGCCCGCCAGCGCGGGCTTTCGTCGTACCCGCCCACCCGGCTGCGGGCGCGGCGGCGCCGCGGTATGATGGCGGGGAGCCGGCATCGCCTCGGCGCCGGTGGAGGTCGGCCATGGAGCCGGAGGAGCCCGTCGCGATCCCCATCGACGGAACCCTGGACCTGCACACCTTCCGTCCGCAGGACGTGAAGGAGCTGGTGCCGGAGTATCTGCTGGAGTGCAGAAGCCGGGGCATTCTCAGGGTGCGGATCATCCACGGCAAGGGGCAGGGCGTGCTCCTTCGCACGGTCCACGCGCTGCTCGGCAGGCTGACGGAGGTCGAGTCCTTCGCCCTCGCCGAGGAAGCGGAGGGCGGATGGGGAGCCACCGTCGTGCGGCTGGTCCCGAGCCGGGAAAGCCGGATGGGAACGGTGGAGAGTTGAGGGTTGAGGGTGGAGGGCCGGTCCAACCCTCGCTCCGCCCGATGTATGTCCCCTCCCTCCGCCCGAAAGAGGCCGGCAAGAGGACCGGCGCGGACAGGAGGCAGGCCCCATGAACCCCACGATGCCCGGAGAGGAACACTGGCGCAAGCTGGAGCGGATGTACGATTCCTCGCCGCTCAACGCCTTCATTCGCCCCAGGATGACGGTCGGGGAGGGGACGGCCGAGGTGGTCATCCCCGTGCGCTCCGAGCTTTTCCACGCCGCCGGGGCCATCCACGGATCGATCTACTTCAAGGCGCTGGACGACTCCGCCTTCTTTGCCGTGAGCTCGCTGGTGGAGGAGTTCTTCGTGCTCACGGCCTCCTTCACCCTCTACCTGCTCAGGCCCGTCTCCGAGGGTGAGCTTCGCGCCCGGGGGCGGGTGATTCATCGTTCGAGCCGGCTCTTCGTGGCCGAGTCGGAGGCCACGGACGCCGCCGGACGACTGGTGGCGCGCGGCAGCGGCACCTTCATGCGCAGCCGGACGCCGCTCACCTCCGATATCGGCTATGCCTAGGATACAGATCCTCCTGATCCCGTGGTGCGCACTCATGGGCGCCCTCCTCGCGGCGTCGCTCTGCGGCCCGCCCGTCCTCGCGGAGCGGGAGGCCCCGCCGGCCGGCGATCCGGCGGGACGGCCAGCGTATCCCTGGCTGGCGGGCGCGGCCGGGGATCCCATCCGGCTCCGCTTTCCCGTTCCTCCCGGCTATGCGCGGGTGCCCGAGCCGCCGGGGAGTTTCGGGGAGTGGCTGAGGGGACTTCCCCTCCTCCCGGGGTGTCCGCCGGTCCACCTCTTCGACGGCCGGGAGAAGGCCGATCAGTCGGCCCACGCCGCCGTCGTCCGCATGGACGTGGGGGGCAGGGACCTCCAGCAGTGCGCCGACGCGGTCATCCGGCTCCGCGCGGAGTACCTCTTCAGCAGGGACTGCGAGTCGTCGGTGGCCTTTCATCTGACGGACGGCTCCGTGGCGCGGTGGTCCGACTGGAGCGCGGGTCTTCGCCCCGCGCTCCGTGGCCGCCGTTTGGAGTGGAGGCGTGACGCGGCTCCGAAGGGAGGGCACGCGGCCTTCAGGGAGTACCTGGACGCCGTCTTCACGTGGGCCGGCACGGCCTCGCTGGCGAGGGACCTTCTCCCCGAGGAAGATCCCGGCCGCATCTCGGCAGGGGACGTCTTCCTCCATCCGGGCTCGCCGGGCCACGCGGTCATCGTAGTGGACGCGGCCGAGGATGCGCGGGGGCAGAGGATCTTTCTGCTGGCCCAGGGCTACATGCCGGCGCAGGAGATTCACCTCCTCAAGGCCCCCGGGTCTCCGCTCGATCCCTGGTACGTCGTGCGGCCATCGGCGAGCCTTCTCACTCCGGAGTGGACCTTCGGGTGGAACGAACTGCGGCGGTTCCGGAGCGCGGACTGCCCGTAAGGGCGGCTCCGTCGGCGGGCGGGAGCGGGAAGAATGGCGGGTCGGGTGGGTTATAGTACTCCTTCGGCGGATTCGACAGAGGAGACCGAGCCATGAAGACCCACGTGACCGTCTACACCATGACCACCTGCCCGTACTGCGTGGCCGCCAAAAAACTGCTCAAGAAAAAGGGCGTGGAGTTCGAAGAGGTGAACCTGGACGAGCAGCCCGACCGGTGGGACGAGTGCGAGAGCCGCTCGGGCCTCCAGACCGTTCCGCAGATCTTCTTCGGAGACCGCCACATCGGGGGCTGCGACGACCTGGAGGCGCTCCAGCGCAGCGGCGATCTCGACAAACTCATCGCGGCGCTCTAAGCTGTCTGCGCTGACGCTGAACGCACCAGGGAGGGGAGGCATGGCGGGATATACCAAGACCCACGCGCAGAAGGGGCTGGATGCCAAACTGCCGGCCATCGAGACGTGGCCCAACCAGTTCCCCTCGTACGAGATCACCATCGAGGCCCCCGAGTTCACCTCCGTCTGCCCGAAGACGGGCCTGCCGGACTTCGGCCTCCTGGTTCTGCGGTACGTCCCGGACAAGTCCTGCATCGAGCTCAAGTCGTACAAGGAATACCTGCTCGCCTACCGGGAGCTGGGGATCTTCTACGAGAACGTGGTGAACCGCGTCCTTAGGGACGTCGTGGGCGCCTGCAAGCCGGTGAAGGCCAGCCTGACGGGCGTCTTCAACGCGAGGGGCGGGATGAACGCCACGGTGGTGGCGGCTTTTACGAGGGAGGATGGCTTCGGGACATGAGCGGCAAGGTGACGCTGCGCGTGGACAGCCCCATCGGGCCACTGGACGTGACCCTCTCGTCGGAGGCGGTGCACCGCATCGACTTCAAGGGGTTGGCACCGGAAGGTCCCGTGCCCAAGCCCGTGGAGCCGCTCTTCCGGCGCGTGGAGGCCCAGCTGAAGGAGTACTTCTCCGGCCGGCGCAGCCGGTTCGACCTCCCCCTGGAACCGCTCCCGGATGGCACCGATTTCCAACGGAACGTCTGGGCCGCCCTCTCGGAGATCCCCTACGGCGAGGTCATCTCCTACGCCGACCTGGCCTCCTGGACCGGAAGGCCCAAGGCCGTCCGGGCCGCGGGCGCGGCCTGTGGGGCCAACCGGATCCCCATCTTGATCCCCTGCCACCGCGTCGTGGCCAAGGCCGGCCTGGGGGGATATGGCGGCGGGCTCAAGACCAAGCGCGCCCTCCTGCGGCTGGAGGGACGAGCAAGAAGTGAAAAGCAAAAAGTAAAAAGTGAAAAGTAAAAAGTAAAATGGGCGCCGGCGCGCTCCGGGAACCCCTCTGCACCGGCGCCCGCCGCACCGCTTCCCCACCGTCGCACCTCCGGTTCGCCTCATTCTCTAATCGCCTAGTCTCCCAGTCGCCCAGTCACCGGCCACATCGTGGAATTTGGTCCTTCTTCCTCCCCAAATTCCGCGATTGAAATACGGGTGGCTTCGGCTATGGTTCAGGTTCACGGGGGGAAGACATTGTCTCTTGGACGGGGAGGGCCATGGGCTTCCTCCTCCGATTCGCAGGCAAAGCCTGACGAATCGTCGCGTTGCCCTCCGGGGCCCCGCCCCACGGGCAAAGCCCGTTGGGGCCCCACCCCACCCTTGGGGCTTCCTCCCCCGGATCAAGTCCGGGGTCGGAGGCAACCCAAATCCCTTGGCGGGTGAAGATCGTCTTCAACGGAAACTACCATCCATGATCCTTTCGGAGCCGCTCCAATGTCCAATCTCGGGATTTTGGTCCTCGCTTGTACCCCTTCGGACCGACTGCTATTCTTAGGCCCTGATGAGCGAACCCGCGCGGCTTCCGCACGCCTTTCCCTTCCGCTTCATCCCCCGCGACGACGGGGGGGGAGTGCTCTATTTTTCGTCCTCGGCGGACGACGCCGTGAGCCGGGGGGGGGCCGTGCCGTCCTGGGTGGTCCTCGAAGCCATGACGCAGGCCGCGGGCCTCCTCGCGGCCTCAGGCCAGGGGAGAGGGGGCGTGCTGGTCCAGGTGGCCCGGTTTCGGAGCCCCCGGCCGATCTGGCCGGGCGACAGCCTGGAACTGGCCGGCGTCCTGGTCAAGCGCATGGGCTCCCTCTTTCAGGTCCGCGTCACGGCCCGCTTGGGCGGACGGCTGGCGGCGAGGGGGCTCTTTACGCTCCGGGAAACGCCATGAGGAAGGCCATCTGGGTGACGGGCCTCGGCGTCACCTGCGCCGTGGGCCGGGACGTGCCCTCCTTCTGGGCGGCGCTGCTCTCGGGCGCCTCCGGCGCCACGCGGCTCACGCGCTTCGAGCCCGGCAACCTGCGCAGTTCGCTGGTGGCCGAGGTCGCCGAGTCCGCGGGCGGTCCGCCGAACCGCGTGGACGGGCTAGCCCTCACGGCCGCCGCGGAGGCGCTGGACATGGCCGGCCTGACGGCGCTCCCCGAAGAGGGCGGCATCGCCCTGGGCGGCGGGGTCGGAGGGTTGCCCGAATCCGAGGAGGCCCTGGACCGGTACCGGCGCTCCGGCCGCCTGGCTCCCAACCTGAGAGGCTTTCTGGGCCACATCCCCGCTCATACCGCGGACGTGCTCGCGGCGGCCTTCGGCGGCCACGGGCCCCGCGTCACCGTCTCCAACGCCTGCTCCTCGTCCACCGCCGCGCTGGCCCAGGCGGCCGTTTGGATCGAGGAGGGAGAGACGGACTGCGTCCTGGCCGGGGCCTCCGATGTGCTGAGCCGGCTCACCGTGGGCGGCTTCAACTGCCTCCGGCTCGTCTCCGAGACGGCCGTCCGTCCCTTTGATCGCGGCCGGAACGGCATGATGGTTGGAGAAGGGGCCGCCTTCCTGCTGTTGGAGTCCGAGGAGAGGGCCACGGCTCGGGCGGCCCGTCCGCTGGCGGTGCTCAGGGGATTCGGCCTCTCCGTGGACGCCCACCATCCCACGGCCCCGGAGCCGCGTGGCCGGGGAGCCTTCCAGGCCATGGCGCGGGCCCTGGAGCGAGCGGGCAGCACGCCGGCGGAGGTGGATCACGTCAGCGCCCACGGCACGGGGACTCCTTCCAACGACAGGGCCGAAGCCAGGGCCATCGCCGACCTGCTCGGCGAACGCAAGCTCGAGGCGCCGGTCGTCTCCATCAAGGGGGCGGTGGGCCACTGCCTGGGCGCCGCCGGGGCCATCGAGGCGGTGGCCTCGGTGCTCGCCCTGGTCCACCAGATCGTCCCGCCCTGCACGGGCCTTATGGATCAGGACCCCGAGGCGGAGCTGTACATCCCCCGAGAGGCCGTGCCGATGGAGCTCCGGAACGTGCTTTCGGTGAACCTCGCATTCGGCGGGAACAACGCCGCGGTCCTCTTCGGGAGGGCCACGTGAAGGGGATCTGGGTCTTGGGCGAAGGGGCCGCGGGGCCGCTGGGGCTTGCCCGGCTGGAGGGCGCGCCGGAGACGGCGGGACCCAGGTGCGTGCCGTCGGACCTCAACCTGAAGGAGGGCTTTCCGCCCCAGGCCCTGCGCTGGGCCGACCCCTCGACCCTTTTCTGGCTGAACGCCGCACGGCAGGCGCAAACGGGGGCCGGGTTCCTTCCCAATCAGGGAACGGGGCAGGTGGTGGGACTCGGCTGGGGCCCCACGGCGCCGGTGCTGGCGCTCCTGGAACCGGCGCGCCAGGGCGACTTCGCCTCCATGAATCCCTCGCTGTTTCCCTACTCCGTCGGGAACGCCCCCGCCGGCATGGCGGGGCTCCTCCTGAGGCTGGACGGCCCGGCCCAGACGCTGCACGGAAAAGAGGCGGCGGGGCTGGCGGCCCTCGTGGAGGCCGCCAGGATTCTCTCGGGTGGGGTCCTGGAACGCTGCGTGGCGGGAGGATCCGATCACCTCGATCCGGTCGTCCGGGAGGTGGTGGAGCCCTACCGGGGGGCGGGAGCCACGCCCCTGGGCGAGGGGGCCTACGCCCTGGCATTGGCCTCTCTGGAGGAGGCCCCGGAGCGGGGCGTCCGTGTCGCGGCGTGGTCGGCTCGCTCCGTGAGCTGCCCTCCCCACCGCTTCCCCGCGCCGGGCGCTCTCTACGATCGCCTGTTGGATTCGTTGCTGGACCGCGCGGGATGGGGGAGCGATGTCGAGGGGCTGGCCTTCCTCCAGGAGGACACGCCGCAGGTGCGGCGGGAGGGCGCCCGATGGCTGGCGCGGCGGCTACCGAGGGCGCATCCGGAGGCCTTTCAGGAGCGGCTGGGTGCCTGCGGGGCGGCCTGGGCCGGCGCGGCGGTGATGGGGGCGCGGGCCCTCCGGGAGGGCCGGGCCCGGCGCGCGCTTCTCCTGGCCGTGGCCACGGGAGGGGCGGGATGGGGGCTCGCCCTGGAGCGCAGCGATGCTGAGTGAGATCCGCACCTCGCCCATGGGGCCCTACCTGGACGCCAGCCCGCTGTTTCCTCCAGGAGTGGGAGCCTTCGTCACCCTCAGGGAATTCGAAGACGTGAGCCCGGCGGGGCTCGCCCGGTTCCTGGGCCTCGCCGGGTTGCCTTGCCGGCGGGTCCACCGGGTGAACCAGGTCCACTCCGCCCGTGCCGTGGGCATCGAAGGGGCCCCGTGCGACGCGGACGCCCTCATCAGCACACAGACCGGGGAGTGGGTCCGCGTGGTGACGGCCGACTGCGTGCCCATCCTCATGGCCAGCGAGGACGGCCGGGCGGTGGCGGCGGTCCACGCGGGGTGGAAGGGAACCCTGGCCCGCATCGTGGAGGCGGCCGGCCGGAGACTCCTGGAGGGGCGGAAGCCCGGAACGGCCTACGTGGGTCCGGCGGTGCACCCCTGCTGCTACGGCGTGCCCGAGGAGCGCGTCGAGCGCTTCCGGCGCGCCTTCTCCGGCTGGATCTCCGAGCCTTCCGACCCACCCCGGTTGGATCTGGTGGGCCTGAATGTGCGCATGCTCGGCGGGCTGGGTTTTTCCGATGCCGGTATTCGAGTCGAGAATCGTTGTACGGCCTGTGGGGATGGGGTATGCTGTTCCTATAGACGGGACGGCGAACGGGCCGGCCGGATGGCGGCCCTGATCGGGAGAACGGCGTGAGCAGGAGGCTGACGCACCTGGACGAGCGGGGACAGGCGGTGATGGTGGACGTGGGCTCCAAGCCCGCCACCCTCCGCACCGCCGTGGCCTCGGGTTGCGTGAGCATGGGCCCGGAGGCCTACCGCCTGGCCAGCTCCGGCGAGCTGCCCAAGGGAGACCTGCTCGCCGCGGCTCGGGTGGCGGGCATCCTGGCGGCCAAGGCCACCCCCGCCCTGATCCCCCTCTGTCACCCCGTGGCGCTGACCCAGGTGGGCGTGGATTTCCGTTGGGAGGACGAGGACTGCCGTCTGCACGTCGAGACGAGGGCCTCGGCCAGGGACGTGACCGGCGTGGAGATGGAGGCGCTCACGGCCTGCGCCGTGGCGTGCCTGACCCTCTACGACATGGTCAAGGGCGTGGACAGGGCCGCCGTCATCGGTCCCATCCAGCTCATTGAAAAGACGGGTGGCAAATCAGGCCACTTCAGGAGGTAAGCCGTGTCCACCCTCCAACACGAACAGAGCCTGCTCTTCGACCGCGACCTCGACCGGAAGATGGGGGCCGTCGGGCCCGACTCCCCGGCCTCGTCATGGCTGGAGGCGGCCGTGGCCCTGAGCCTCCGCTCCCTTCCGCACCTGGCGGCGGATCTCACGGAGCGGGGCCTCCGACAGTACCCGGGCGAGACCGGCCTGTGGATGATCCACATCCAGTCCGTGGCCATTTACCCCGACCGGCTCCAGTCGGTGTGGAAGAAGCTGAACGCGGGAAGCGAGCTGAAGAAGGGGCGACAGACCCTGCTCGCTCTGGCGGAGTATTACCTGGAGCGGGACAAGGGGGGGCTGGCGCGCCTGGAGCAGGTGGCGGCCAAGGACCAGGACGCCCTGTTTTTCGAGGTCTGCGGGTACTACGCCATGGCTCGCCACGAGTACAGGCAGGCCGTGAAAGCCTACACCCAGGCGCACCGCCTGGCCCCGCGGGACCTGCGGCTCATGGTCCGCCTCGGGGAGAGCTGCCGGGCGCTGGGCCAGACGGAGAAGGCGCTGAAGTGGCTCTATCGGGTCGTGCAGAAGGAGCGCCATTACGTGCAGGCGTGGAACACCCTCTGCAGGATCCACCTGGAGCTCGGCCACCTCGACAGGGCGAGGCAGGCCTTCGGCATGGCCCTGGCCGTGAACCCCAGGGACTGGGGCGTCTACTTCACCTACGCGGACCACTACCTGGAGACCAATCGCTACGGCCGCTCGCGCGGGGTCCTTTTCGAGGTGCTGGATCTCAATCCCAGCACCGTCATCGCGGCCGAGGCCTACAATTACATGGGTTACCTCTTTTATCTGGAGGCGCGGTACTCGGAGGCCCTCACCAGCTTCCAGGTGGCCCTGAAGCTCAATCCCTCGCTGGCCGTGGCCTGGTTCAACCTGGGCAACCTCCACTTCCACCTCAAAAGGATGGACGAGGCCATGCGGTGCTACCAGGAAGCCCTGCGGGCCGATCCTCACATGGCCTCGGCCTCCTGTCAGCTGGGGCTGACCCACCTCGAACTGGGCCAGCTGGAGCTGGCGCGGTCGCCCCTCGAAAAGGCGCTCACGGCCGATCCCAACGAACACTGGGCCCACCTGGGGCTCTCGGAGTATCACAGGCGCTCCAAGAACCCCCTCGCTTCGCTGGAGGAGGCCAGGCAGGCCATCCGCATCGCTCCGAAGGACCCGGACGCCCACAACTACCTGGGCATCGCGCTGGAGACCAACCGCCGCTACTTCGACGCGGAGAAGGCCTACCGGCGGGCGCTCGAGCTGGATCCGGGCCAGCGCTGGGCCGCCAACAACCTGGGTTACCTCTACGAGAAGCTCATGCGCGTGGATCCGGGCTACAAGCCTTCGGCCATCGACGCCTGGCGGATCCGGCTGCGCATCTGCAACGAAACGGGGGCCTCCGTTCGCGGCGCCATCAACCACCTCCGCAAGCTGGGCGTCCCCGCCGCCACCATCCGAAAGTGGCTCGGCGAGGAGGCGGAACGCCGCACCGGCCGATGAGGAATCCGTGATCATCGGGATCGGCCTCGACGTCCTCCAGGTGTCGCGCCTGAGGCGGGCGATCGAAAGACATCCCCGCCTCCTCCGGCGCGTCTTCACCGAGCGGGAGCGGGCCGCCTGCGCACGGAAGGCCGACCCCGTCGTGTCCCTGGCGGCCAGGTTCTGCGCGAAGGAGGCCGCCATGAAGGCGCTCGGCACGGGCTGGGGCGGCGGCGTCGGGTGGCAGGACCTGGAGGTGGCGGGAGGGGCGGGCCGTCCGCCGAGCCTGGAACTCCATGGCCCCGCGGCGAGGCGGTTCACCATGATGGGAGGACGCGCGGCCCTGGTGAGCCTCACTCACGAGCGGGATCTGGCCGCGGCGGTAGTCATCTTCGAGGGGGAGCCATCGTAGGAGGCCTCTCCAGGGGCCGATGCAGGCGCCCAAGAGAGGAGCCGACCGCCGAACGCAAAGGCGGGCCGAAATCCGGCCCGCCTTTGCGTTTCCTAAAACCCAAATCCCGCGATTGGAGATGCACCTATCGATGAAAGGCCAGCATGGCCATCTTCCCCTGGAAAACGGAGTTCACCCCCCAAGGGATTTCGGACGCCTCCGACCCCGGACTTGATCCGGGGGAGGAAGCCCCAAGGGTGGGGTGGGGCCCCAACGGGCTTTGCCCGTGGGGCGGGGCCCCGGAGGGCAACGCGACGATTCGGCAGGCTTGGCCTGCGAATCGGAGAGAGAAGCCCTTGGCCCTCCCCGTCCAAGAGACAAAGCCCTTCCCCCGTACACCCGAAACCCGGCCGAAGCCTCCCGCGGTTCAATCGCGGAATCTGGGTAAAACAGTGGCGGATCACTTCTTGGCTGGCTCCGGCGCGGGCGCAGGGGCGGCCGCGGGGGCCGAAGCCGCCATGGGCACCTCCACGAACTTGCCGTTCTCCACCTGCCACATGACGTAGGGGGACTGCTGGGGATCTCCCTTGTCGTCGAACTTCAGCGTGCCCATGGGAGTGGAGAATTCCATCTTGTGCAACGTCTGGGAGACCGTCACCGGGTCCGTGCTGCCCGACTGCTTCATGGCCTGGAGGACCACGTCGGCCGCCGTGTATCCGTAGAGGGAATAGGGCAGGAGCGGACCGAACTGCTGCTTGTACGCCTCCACCACGGCCTTGGCCGAGGGGAGCAGTTCCTGGTTCGGGATGAAGGTGACGAGCGCCCCGTCGGCGTCCTTGCCGGCCCGCTTGATGAATTGGGGGTCGAAGCAGCCGTCCCCGCTGACGAAGGTGACGTTCATGCCGGCCTGGCGCATCTCCTTCAGCAGCTCGGCGCCCTGGGGCCAGAGCCCGCCGAAGTAGACCACCGTGGGATCCACGGCCTTCACCTTGTTGACCTCGTCGGTGTAGACGGGCTGGGCACGGTCAATCCCGCCATAGAAGGCGGCCTGTGTCTTGGTCAGAAACTCATAGTTTTTGAGGAACTCGTTGGCCAGGTCCTGCCCGTAGGACGACTTGTCGTGGATCACGGCCACCTTGGCGCCGGGGAAATGGTCCGCCACGTACTTGGCGGCGCTCTTGCCCTGCTGGTCGTCCCGGCCGCAGACCCGAAAGATCGTGAAGTACCCCCGGTCCGTCACGTCTGGGTTGGTGGAGGAGGGGGTGACCATGAGGATCTTGTCCTTCCCGTAGATCTCCTCCGCCGCCAGGGTGCAGGAGGAGTTGTAGTCGCCGATCACGGCGTCCACCTTGCTCTCCCACTCCTTGGCCAGTTTCACGGCCGTGTTGGGATCGCCCTGGTCATCCCCCTGGATGATCACGATCTTTCTGCCTTTGATGCCCCCCTTGGCGTTCCACTGGTCCACGGCGAGCTGGACGCCGTTGAGGACGCCCTTCCCGCTCTGTTCCTGCTCGCCCGACAGCGGGACTGCCACCAGCAGCTTGATGGACCCGCCCGAGCAGCTGCTTAGGCCGGTCAGCACCAGCGCCAGGGCGCCGAGTCCCAGCCCGATTTTCACCCACGTCTTGAGCCGCATGGCAGCCCTCCTCTCGATCTGGGCCCGGGGGCCTGGCCGGATGAGGCGGCCCCGATGCGGGCATCTGCTGGGCTATTTGCCCTTTTCGGCCGCCGCGGCGGCCTCCACCTTCTCCACGGGCCAGTGCTCCACCAGCGCCTTCTCGATGGCTACGGGGTTCTTCGGCCGGTCGTTGCTGGGATCGCGCGGGGCGTTCACGATCTCGTCCACCACGTTCATGCCCTGGATGACCTGTCCGAAGGCCGTGTACTGGTGGTCGAGGTAGCCCGCATCGGCCACGCAGATGAAGAACTGCGAGGAGGCCGAGTTGGGGTCCTGGGCCCTGGCCATGGAGACGATGCCGCGGGCGTGGTGGATGTCGTTGAACTCGGCCTTCACGGTCACTTCATGGCCATTGACCGTATATCCGCCTTGGCCCCAGGTGGAGGGATCGCCCTTCTTGGTGTTCGGGTCGCCGCCCTGGATCATGAACTTGGGAATCACGCGATGGAACTTCGTGCCGTTGTAGAAGCCGATCTGGCAGAGGTGCAGGAAATTCTTGACCGTCAGGGGGGCCTTGTCGGGGAAGAAGCGGATCGCCACATCCCCGAGCTTGGTCTTGAGGATGGCGACGGGCTCCGTCTTCGGCTTCTGGGCCTCCGCGGCGGGCTTCACCGGAGGCTTCTTCTCCACCTTGGTCTTGACCTGGGCGAAGAGGGAGACGCCCGAGAGAAGTCCGACCAGTCCGAGCAGCACGAGCGTTTTTTTCATCGAGGAACCTCCTGAAAAGCGCATTCTACGCCCTTCGGGCTCCCGAGGGGAACCCCGGGCGATCCTCACGGCAACGGCCCCTCCCCGGCACGAGCTCAACCCTGAGAAACCCCGACCAGCTCCTCAGCCATGGCGAGCTTTCGAAGCACGCGCCGATAGACCTCCTCCGTGTGCTTCAATCCATCCTTGAAGGCTTGGTCGTCGCAATGGTCCCAAATCCCGCGATTGGAGATGCACCTATCGATGAAAGGCCAGCGTGGCCATCTTCCCCTGGAAAACGGAGTTCACCCCCCAAGGGATTTCGGACGCCTCCGACCCCGGACTTGATCCGGGGGAGGAAGCCCCAAGGGTGGGGT
>JAJYCJ010000062.1 GCA_021778515.1 Acidobacteriota bacterium | reverse complement strand
ACCCCACCCTTGGGGCTTCCTCCCCCGGATCAAGTCCGGGGTCGGAGGCGTCCGAAATCCCTTGGGGGGTGAACTCCGTTTTCCAGGGGAAGATGGCCACGCTGGCCTTTCATCGATAGGTGCATCTGCAATCGCGGGATTTGGGGGGAAGGGTAAGGCCCCCAAGCGCTACCTTTCGGTGACACACCAAGGCAAGGCCCCCCTTAATAAGAACATATCCGCAAATAACTTGCTTCCCTGATGTTTCCTCCCCATATTTCTTGGGGAGGTATGAAGATGGTGAGAGTGCGATCCTGGGAGGTTTCCGATGAGTTCTGGAAGCGGGTGGAACCCCTGATTCCCGCAAGGAGACGACCTCCGGGGATGGTGTTCCGGAGAAAGCCTGGCGGGGGCCGCAAGCCCATGGACCCGAGGAATGTCTTCGAAGGCATCGTCTTTGTGTTGCGGACGGGGTGCCAGTGGAAGGCTCTGCCCAAAGAACGATTCGGAAGCTCGAGTTCGGTGCATGCCTATTTCCGGACTTGGTTGCAGGCAGGATTCTTCCTCGCACTCTGGCGCGCGGGTTTGGCGGAATACGACGAGATGGAAGGGATCGCCTGGAGCTGGCAAAGTATCGACGGGTGCATGATCAAAGCCCCTCTCGCCCAAGAGGCCGTCGGACCCAATCCGACGGATCGGGGGAAAAAATGGAAGCAAGCGCCACCTGCTCGTCGACGCGCATGGGCTCCCTTTGTCCGCCATCGTAACCGGGGCCAATAGGCATGATGTCACCCAAGTTGAACCGCTTCTGGATTCCATCATCATCCCCTTACCAGACGGACTTCGCTGTTTCCTGTACGCCGACAAAGGCTACGACGGCGAGCCCGCCCAGCGAGCGATCCTGGAAAGGGGATGCACGCCACGAGTCAGCCGCAAGAAGCCTCGGCCAGGGCGCCCCCCAAAGAACCGCCGCTGGGTCGTCGAGGTCACCCATTCCCGGCTCAACCGATTCGGCAAACTCCACGTCCGCCATGAAAAGCTCCGCGAAAGCTATGAGGCCCTACTGCACCTTGCCTTCGCTATCATCTGCTGGAGAAAAATTGTCGCTATTTAGGGATAGGCTCTAAAGGGGGCTTCGGGTGGCGGTGGCTCAATGGCGGCGGTTCGAGGCTCGCGCGAGCTGCCTGAAGGAGGGGCAAAAGGGACCCCATCGCAGCCGGTCGAGCGGACGTTACCTGTAGACCTCTTTTCGGTGCGCGATGCGAACGACGAGAACGAGGAGAATCTGGTCCCGGATGGTGTACACCACACGGTAGTCGCCCGCTCGGATGCGGTAGAGGTCTTCTTCGCCGGCTAGCTTGGTCACCCCGCGGGGTCTGGGATTTTCGGTCAGTTCCTCCAAGACCGCTGCGATAGCTCGTTGAACCGTCCTGGGGAGCTTGGAGAGGCTCTTGGCAGCGGAAGGCTTGAGTTCGAGCCGGTAGCCCACGGCCTATAGCCCCAGGTCCGCCTTGAGCTTCTCCCAGGGCACGGAGCCCTTCTCCTTCAGGGCCTTGCGGGCGGCCCGGAGGTCGGCTTGGCTCTCCAGCTCTTCGAGGAGAAGTACGTCTTCGATGGGGACCAGCGCCGCCAGTTCCTTGCCATTGCGGGTCAGCACGATGCGGTCTTTCTCGAAGGCCGCCTTCGTGACGAGGTCGGAGAACTTGGCTCGCGCCTTCACGGCCGAAATGGTGGTCATAGAATACCTCCTGTTCAGAGTGTACACTCTGGAGAGTTTCCCGTCAACGTCCAGGAGCAGATTTAGGCTTGGCAGGACCGCTGGCGAGGAGGCTCCATGGCCCTATCATTTCTGGTAAAATAAGAGCATCGGTACAAGCGGACGCCCGATGAGCCGAGGGGGGATGTCATGCCTACTCGCACCGTCAAATTCAAGATGATCGTTCCGAGGGACGCGAAGCCGGATTCGGTGGACGCCCGAAGGGCGCTCTGGGCCACGCACGAGTTTGTGAACCAGGCCGCCGCCTTCTACGAAGAGCTTCTTCTGGAGATGCGGCAAGGCGAGGTTCTCCGGCTCGACGCAGATGGTCAAGAGACGATTGAGCCAGCCTCCCGGTGGTCGGATAGATTAAGACAAAGGCTTCGGGGCGGGGGCCATGGGGAGCCGCTCATCGAGGAGGCCCTACCGGTCCTGCGGCGCCTCTATGGGGCTATCGTGAAGAGCAGCCTCAAGGCGGACACCGGAAGCGCACAGGACGGGAGGACCTACCACAGTCCCCTGGTGGACCCCGCCTCCAAGGCGGGAGAATCGCGGCGCAAGAAGATGGCCCTCTTTGAGCCGCTCTTCGGGGGTCTGGACGAACCCGTACGGGAGTGGGAGGGGCTGGCCAGGACCATCATCGAAGCTAACCCACAGGCCCTCCTCTCCGCTACAGGCAGTCCCCCCACCTGGGTGCGGCAATACCGACGACAAGAGCCCGCCTGGGCGGAGGCCTTGGCGAGCTATCTGAAGAAGGAGAGGGAAACCATAGTGAGCGGCGCCGGGGACCCCCTACAGTGGCTTCAGGAACACGGGGTACTTCCCATCGCCGAGCCCTTTAGCCGGGACCGAATCCAGGACAGCCAGCGGCTGAACACCTTCGAGCGGACGACCTTTGCTCTGGCAGTCGCCCACCTCAACTCCTGGGAGTCCTGGGGCCACCGGACGAGGGCCGAATACGAGGCGCGGCTCGCCAAGCTGCACGACTGGGAGGAGAGGTTCTCCGCGCCGCTTGAGGCTTTCCTTGCGGCCGTGCGGCGCTTCGAGGAGGAACGGTCGCAAGACCTTAGGGAAAACGCAATGTGGACCGAGGGGAGCCGCTACCGCCTGCGCCCCAGGGAGCTTCGGGGGTGGCGGGAGCTGCGGGAGTGGCTCAGGGCGCACCGGGACAGCGGAGCCCAAGCCCGCTCCGAGAGGGTGAAGAGCCTCCAGGCGGAAATGGGGCGGGACTTCGGCTCCGAAGTGGTCCTCCAGTGGCTGGCCCGCCCCGAGAACCAGGGCTTCGCCGACCAAGCCGACGACCCGGCCGTGCGCATCGCAACCTATAACCGGTTAACAGACCTCGTGGAGAAGAGCCGGTGCCTTCCCCTCTACACGGCGCCCGACGCGGTGTACCACCCCTGCTGGTGTGGCTTCGACCCTCCGAACAACACCAACCAACCGCCCTTCGCGTTGCGCTCGCCGGAGGAAGGAAGGGCCGAGGTGGCGCTGGAGTTGCTCTGCCCCACAGAGGGCGGCCTCCTGCACCGGCAGACCTTCCGTTTCAGCCTGGCCCCATCCGGCCAGTTCGTCGAAGGCAGAATCGAGGCTGCGAAGGAAGACAGGGGCGCAACCGCGCTGACCTTCAGAGCCAGGGCCCAGGACAGGGTGGGCGAGGTGCTGGGGGCGGTGGGCGGCTCTAACCTCCTTTTCGGCCGCACCGCGCTGGAGCGGAAAGAATTGCGCGGCTTACGGGCAGGCGGGTTTGGGGCGGTGTACCTGAAGGTGGCACTGGACGTCGCGGAGCCGGGTTCGCAGGAACGGCTTGGGGTGAATGAGAAGCTGGCCACCTGGCTGAGGAGCGGGCCGGAAAAGCGGGCTGCCAAACCCCTTCCCAAGCCCGAGGGCTTCTCGGTGCTCTCCGCGGATCTGGGTCTCCGGTCGGCCGCCGCGATCTCCGTGTTCAGGATCAAGCCCGAGACGGGAGCGCAAGGCGAGGGCGCCTGGGCCGCCGGAGCCATACCCGGCTTCACCCTCGACCACGAGCGGAGCGCCCTCCTCAAGCTCCCTGGCGAGGAACCCGAAAAGCGGGAGATGGAGGCGCGCCGGAACGAAGACCGTAAAGCCCGACAGGTGGCAGCATCGATCTCGGCGCTCAGGACGGCCTCTAGGCTCTGCCGGGCCGAAGGAGCAGAAAAGAGGGAGAAGGTCCTGCTTGAGTTGCTCGCGCTTGAACGCGTCCGGACGGCCCCGGCTATCCGGCGGCAGGCCGAGGGCCTCAACGATGCGCTGGTCACCCCGGATGAGGGCTGGTGGGCCGTGGCGGAGCCCTTCTTTCTTGCCTTCGAGCGCGAGGTGGGCGAAGAGGTCAGCTACTGGCGAAAGACCACCCGCCCGAGACGCAAGACCCCCCTGGGCGGGAAGAGCCCCTGGCAAATCGAACACCTGGAGAGGGTCCGCAGGATCCTGCTCTCGTGGCACCGGCACCAGCGGCCCCGGTCCGAGGCCGTTCAGCGCCTCGACCGCAATCGGTTCGGCACGGTGGCAGCCCACCTGTTGGAGCACATTAACGCGTTAAAGGATGACCGCATCAAGACCACGGCGGACCTCATCGTCCAGGCAGCCCGCGGGTACGTCTACTCGGGGAAGAGCTGGGTCAAGAAACACGAGCCAGTAGACGTCGTCATTCTGGAGGACCTGTCGCGCTACCTGAGCCGGACCGACAGACCACCAGCCGAGAACCGCCAGCTCATGCGGTGGGCTCACCGGGAGGTGGCCAAGCTCGTCGCCGAGCAGGCCTCGGTCTACGGCATCGCCGTTTTGGACACGCCGGCGAGATTCTCCAGCCGGTTCGTCGCACGCACCAGGGCGCCGGGCGTCCGGTGCCGTTCGGCCTCCTCGGAGTACCTGGCCTTCCTTCGCTCCCCGCAGGGCGCGCGGCCGGGCGAGAGGCTTCGCTCCCTGGGGCTCGACCCAGAGAAACTGGAGCCGGGGGACCTCTTGCCGCTCGGGGACGGGGAGCTTCTGGCGGCGCCCGTCGGGGACGGAGGGGTCCATGTGCGCCACGCCGACCTGAACGCGGCTCAGAACCTCGCCCTCTGGTGCCTGGAAGCTTACGGAGTGCCCTTCAGACTCTCCGTGGCCCGCGTCCAGGAAGGACCGCCGGTTTATGCGGCGGCCAACCTCGGGAAGCGGATGCAGGCGGCCTTCGAGGGGGCGGCCATAGTCTTCCACGCGTCCACCGGAGACGGACCGGGCTTCGAGGTGCAGGCCTTCCGATCATGGAAGAGTGCGGCCAAGGCGCTCGGGCTTGCGGCGGCGGCGCCCTCCGAATCGGGAGAGGACGGAGGCGGACAAGAGGACCTGGAAGCCGCGGAGCTGGAGGAGATGGCGGCCGAGCTGACGGGGGAGCGGGCGAACCTCTTCCGTGACCCCTCCGGCCTTCTCTTCGACGGAAGGTGGGTAGAGGCAAAGCCCTTCTGGGGGCGGGTGCGGCAGGAGGTGATCCGCCGCCTCAGGGCTTCGGGGCGTCTTCACGGTTGACGCTGGAAACCGGCCCGCGGAGGTTGTAAGATCAGGCCGTCGCGTATAGCGCGGCGGTTCGCCGAAGGGGAGTCCCTCGGCTGGGTCCTCAGCGCCCACCCCACCCTACGGAACAAGCCTGTAACGCCGGGGCATTGTGTGCCGCGGTCTTGTTCTTTGAAAGACCGTTACGGGGTTGCGCGAACCTCCAGCGGGAGGTCCGGGCCCGGGGGGTTCGCGCCTGAGGCGAGCCCATGAGGAACCGAGGATTGCGGCCGCGCCAGGGGGATGCCGGGCGAGTATGCCTGCTCCACTCCCCAGGGTTCGCGCACGGGGCCCGTGGAACCCCCGCAGCTTCAAGGACGGGGGCGCCCGCGGTCTCAACCACCCCCGGCATCAGAGGCTTGTTGGGACTACCCGCTATCGGTCCATGGACCGTTTCGTCAAGAGGTCTCAACCACCCCCGGCATCAGAGGCTTGTTGGGACAGTCAGTTCCGCACGTTGACGGCTCGCCTATCTCGTCTCAACCACCCCCGGCATCAGAGGCTTGTTGGGACCAGCGGGTGAAGACCCTCCAGGAGCTCCAGCGCCGTCTCAACCACCCCCGGCATCAGAGGCTTGTTGGGACAGTGGGCCGCCCTCCATGGCGGACCTGAGCCCGCGCGTCTCAACCACCCCCGGCATCAGAGGCTTGTTGGGACTTCAAACAATGGGGCGAGTGGCTCCCCGCGTCCCGTCTCAACCACCCCCGGCATCAGAGGCTTGTTGGGACATTCAGCACGGTCGCATCCGCGAGCCCCGTCACCCGTCTCAACCACCCCCGGCATCAGAGGCTTGTTGGGACGCATAGACGTTCCTCCGTATCGAACCACGCCAGAAAGTCTCAACCACCCCCGGCATCAGAGGCTTGTTGGGACACCTTCCGCAGCGTCCGCACGGTCGTGGGCGCCACTTCTCAACCACCCCCGGCATCAGAGGCTTGTTGGGACATCCGCCAGCCATGCGGCTCCTTGCGGGTTCCCGTTCTCAACCACCCCCGGCATCAGAGGCTTGTTGGGACTTGAGAAAGTGCGCCTCGTCGATCACCAGAACATCGGTCTCAAGGAAATGGCGAGAGGCGGGTCGGTTCGCTCTGAGGCTCGGAGCGGGCAGTAGCCCTAATTCTTCTTCAAGAGATCGGGGTCTTCCTTGCTCAGCTTCCTGATGTCCCCCCTCCAGATGTGTCCCGTCAAGGGGTTGTCGGCCGGCCCATTGAGGGTGCGCCACTCGTGGGCCGACTGGTCGTAGGTGATCAGGAACAGCTGGTTCTTGAACTCCACGGTCTTCCCGTCATAGGGGACCTCAAAGCTGGCGGTCACTTGGAAGGAATCGCCGGCGGGGGAGCGCTGGATGCCGGTAATGGTCAGGTTGTTGACGCTATACCCCTTCATGCACTCGCGAAGGCATTGTTTAGCCTGGGCCATCCCAAGGCTCTTGGGGGAGCAGCCTGCCAACGTGGCCACCAGCGCCAGCGCCACCACCACGAGAAGCCTTGTGTATCGAGTGTTCATGGACCCTCCTCCCTGGGAACTACCCGCCGGACCCTCTCCTTGGGCTCGCGGGCTTGAGTACCCTGAGTCTGCATCGCATGGGCGCGCCCGGTGCCGAGACAAACCCTCTTCGGGACAACCTCGCCAGCAGAAGAATAAAAGCGGTCGTCCCGTCAACGCTCACCCGGCCCCGCTGCGCGGGCCCTCGGGCTGCTGTGTCGAGGCGTGGACCGCACGGTGGTTGCCGCGCCTCCGGGCGGCATCCTGCGTGCGCACCTACCCGCGCAAGCATACGTCACGAAGGCCCGCCGGCCAAGATGGGCCCACCTGCGGACCAGAGCTTTGCAGATGGCGCTCCCTCAGTGTCCCACGAGGTGCGCAGCCCAGGCCAGGAGCAATACATCCTCCGGGACATGGACCGAATGGTTTATTGACCCGGATCGCGCAAGGGCATTCCCAGAAATGCCGGGCAGCGGCTCACACGGCGATCCTGGCCTCGGCCATCCGTGGGAAGGGGTAGACCTCGTGGATATCCTTGAGGCCGAGGATGGCGTAAGTGAGTCGCTCGACGCCGAACCCCGCGCCTGAACAGGTGATGACGCCGCGGTTCTGGTCGAGGGAGGCGAAGAGTTCGAAGAAGGGCGCGAAGTAGGCCATGGGATAGCGCAAATCGCGCATCCGCCGCTCCAGGTCGACGAGAGAGCGAGTTCGCTCGGCCCCCGAGAGGCACTCCACGGGATGGGGGTTCTCGCCGGAGGGCGGCACGACCACGTCGTAATTCAGGAAGCGTCCCCGTTCGGCGTCGAAGCAGTCGTACGCCTCCCGCCTGAGGTTCACGAGAAGGAATGGGCGCCCCCCCGTCTGTGATGAGGCCCACCGCTCCACGGCGTCGTCGTCCCGGAGTGCGTGGGCTGCTTTGGCCTCCTCCGCGTCGAACAGGGGCAGGGGGGCGGCGATCTCGGGAAGCGGCGCTCCCCTCAGGCGAGAGACGACCTCCCCGCACCGGTCCGAGAGGTGGGCGTACAGCCTGGCCACGAGGTCCGATACCAGGACCAGGGTCTGCTCGTAGGTGCCGCCGCGCTGTTCGAAGTCCACCTGCATGAACTCCGAGGCGTACTTGTATTCGCGGCGGTTGATCCGCATCTCCAGCCGGATGTTCGGCGAGGCCCAGAAGACCTTGCCTGCGGGCGAAAGCATCACCATGAGCATCTTCTGGAGGATGAGGGACTGGGTGACGGAGACCTCCTCTCCGTAATAGTTGAGCCGGGCCGGATAGGTCCAGTGGTTCAAGGGGTCCGTACAGCCGGAGAGCATGGCCACGGGGGGATGAACGAATCCCATCTCGGCCAGGGCGTTGCAGAGAAACTGCTGGATGGCGGTCCGGACGGTGAGGACATCCAACAGCCGGGGATTGCTCAGGGCGCGCCTCGCCTGCTCCAGAGCGGCGAGAACCGAGGGATCCTGAAGGTTGACGGGTTCGATCCGCTGGATTCCGAGGGTGAGGGGCAGGTCTTCCTCTCGCAGGGCCATGGTGTCCTCCTTGTGCGTGGATGCCGCGGCGTGCCGGAGGGCCGCGGCCAACCATTCAATAACATTATGATAGCATAGATGATAAATGGATGCAATACTTGCGGCATTATTGTTAATTTAGTGATGAATTTATTGAAATATGAATAATAGTATGATAGTTTGATATTTTGTTGTAGGAGAATGGGTCATGGATTACGAAATCGATGATGTGGACCGGGCCATCTTGCGGGCCCTTCAAGCCGACGCGCGGACTCCCTTCCTGGAGATCGCCAGGGCCCTGGGTGTATCGGGCGGAACCATCCACCTGAGGGTGGGCCGCATGAAGGAGGCGGGTCTCCTCAAGGGAACGCAGGTGGCGCTGGATCACGAGAAGTTGGGGTACGGCGTGTCGGCCTTCGTCGGGATCATCCTCTCCAAGGCCGGGGCCAGCGTCGAGACGCAGCAGCGGCTGCAGGCCATCCCCGAGATCGTGGAGGTCCATTACACGACGGGCACCTACGGTCTTCTGGCGAAGGTGGTGGTCAGAACCATCCCCGACCTCTACGCCTTTCTCTCCGAGAAACTCCAGGCCATCGAGGAGATCCAATCCACGGAGACCTTCGTGATCCTCCATACCTCGGTGGAACGCGGGGTGAGCCTGTGAGCCCCATGGCCAGGCCAGGTGCTGGGCTTTCAGAGGGCTGAAAAGGGGCAGAACCCCGCGATCACGGGGAAGGTGGCGCCGCCTTCGGGAAAGACGGCCACCTCGGCGTTCCTCGGCAACCGGCGTGCAGCCAGGGCGATGACCTCCTGGGGCTCTGCGGTGTGCCGGAAAAAGCCCAGGCGGCGGACCGATTCGGCGTCCAGCGTGGGAACGTAGAGGAAGAGATCGTGCTGGCGCATGAGCTGCATCGTGTAGTAGGCGAGGAATTTCTCTTCCACGCTCAGGCCTGGGCGGACCCGCTCCAGCAGGCCCATGACGCGCGAGGGGCCCAGGAGGCGCAGGAGCCGCCTCACCAGCCAGAGGGGCTTGGCATTCTCGGGTACCTTCACGTCGTCGACGCCGCGCTCCGCGCGGAGAAAGCCCATGACGACGCCGTGGGGCTTGAGGGCGGGGAGGGCGTTGCCGACGCACTTCATGCTCTGCTTGAAGTTGATGTCCATGGGGTGGGAGGCGGTGATGACGCCGTCCACGCGATGCCCCATCAGACGGCCCGAGAGGTCGCGGTTGAAGGCCGCGGCGGCGCGGTGACAGGCCACCGGGTCTCCCGCGAAGGCCGCCAGGATGGCCCCGGCGTGATCGAGCACCACGTTGAGGCAGAAGATGGGTGCGCCGATCATGGCGCCCACCTCCTCCAGGTCCTCCCGGAAGGAGTTGGCCCCGGGGTCCATTCCCACGCGGTTGAAGAGGTAGGGCGGCTCCGCGATGATGCCGTGGTGCGCGGCGATGGTCTCGGCGTGCGCCACGCCGGGAAGGATGTTCTTGAGGCCGCCGCCGAAGCCCGCCCAGAGATGGGGCTCGACCATGCCCACAAGCACCACGAGGCCGGCGTCCTCGATGTGCCGGTTCAGCCAGACGGGCGTCCCGCGGCTCGTCTCGCCGAAATAGCGATTGGCCTCCTTCCGGAAGGCGTCGTGGTTCTCCCAGGCCATGCGGGCGAGGTTCGCGGCGCCGACCTTCGCCTCCATCTCCTCCTGGGCCATGGGAGTGTGGATGCCCAGGGCGGGGATGAGAAGGACGTCGCTGGCGGGGATTCCCGCTCCATCGAGTTCATCGAGGAGGAGGTCCAGGAAGCGATGGGCCGGCGTGGGGCGGGTGTTGTCGTCCACGATGATGACGACCTTGCCGCGTCGCGGGCCGATCTCCGCCAGGCGCGGGCACCCGATGGGCCGCCGCAGGGCGCTTATCACCCGTTGCCTCTCGTCGGGGGCCTCCCCCTCCCGGGGGCCCGGTGAGGGAGCCGGCGCAGGAAAGCTCAGCCTCCAGGTGTCCGGCACCTGGAGCGCCAGGCTCGAATCCCCCCACGGCAGACGAATCTCCACGGCCTTCTCCTCGGTTCTTGCGGGACCGCATGCGGTCCTTTCTCAGTATAATGAACGCCGGTCCACGCCGGAAATGGGCGGCGCTGCCCCGCGAGGATTCAGGACCAGCGCGACCACCCCGATTCAGGGCACAGGGCCCTGGCGCCGAGGGGGCCCCAACGGGACGACTCGCCCAGTGAAGGAGTCCGACGGATGAGCAGAACGGTCGATGTGCAGAGCGCGCCGAGACGGGATACCTACAGGATCCTGTCGAGCCTGGTCGTCCCCCGGCCCATCGCCTGGGTGCTGACCCTGGGGGCATCCGGCAGCGCCAATCTGGCGCCCTTCTCGAGCTTCATGGGGATCTTCAGTCCGCCGGCCCTGGCCGTCACCTTCGGCAGGCGCCGCGACGGCTCCCTCAAGGACACCCACCGCAATCTGCGGGAGCGCCGGGAGGCCGTGGTGCACATCGCCGACGCCTCCTCTCTGGAAGCCTTGCACGCCTCCGGCGAGGAGGTCGCCGCGGAGGTGAGCGAGCTGGCCCTCCTGGGCCTTGCGACGCTGCCGTCCGACGTGGTCGCGCCTCCCCGCCTGGTCGGCGTGCCGACGGCTCTGGAGTGCCGCCTGCGCGAGGAGCACCACCTGGACGATTCCTCCGATCTGGTCGTGCTGGATGTTCTGCGTGCTCACGTGGACGAGCGGATCTGGAATGACGAGTTGGGCTGCGCCGACGCCGAACGATGGGAACCCGTCTGCAGGCTGGTGGGCGGCGTGAACAATGGCCCGAATTACGCGCTGCTGGGGCGCCGGATCACCCTCGGCACCTCCAGGCTGCCCTCCGAAAAGGCGTAGGCGCGGCCGAGCCTAGCCGTTGGCCCGCTGGAGGCGGTACCGGCCGGGCGGCGGGTGCAGGGGGGCCAGCACGCTCTCGATGCCGCCCTGGGGATCCGCCAGCGTTTGGCCGCGGGCATCCGTGATCTGGATCCCCCCATTCCGCTTGACGACCACCCACCAGCGCGTGTCGCTGGGAGGAGCCGCCGTCGCCGGGAGGCTCACGACGATGGGGCTCCCGTTATCCTCCGACTGGAGAGAGCAGAGAACATAGAAGATGCCCTGGGCGGCGTCCTCCTCCTGCTCCAGTTGGGTGGGATTGTGGGGGGCGGCGGAGGCCATGGGGACCGACTGGGCCAGGGGTCCTTCGGCGCCGGCGGGCGCGCTCTGCCTGGACTCCCCGGCTGTGGGGAAGGGCCCGCCTTCGAGGGGAACGGGAGCCGCCAGCCCCGCCTCGGGCGGTTCCGCCGGACGGGCCGCCGGTGCCACCTCCCGCGGTCGGCTCTCGTTCATCCCCTGGGCGGAGGGCCGGCCCAGGTCCGCCCTGGCTCCCCGCGGCGCCTCGGCCTTGGCTAGGGCCTGGGGCGCGGGACGGGCGATGGGCGGAGCGGGAGGGGGTGGCATCTTACGGAAGGGCCGGATTTCGTGGAAAACGGCCCATCCGCCGAGCACAGCGAAGAGGACCACCGCCGCGATGGGGCCCGCCCAGGCGGCTCGGAACCAGGGGAAGCGTCCTGCCCGCCGCGACCCGCTCTCCGGCTCAGCCCGCACGCGGGCCATGATGAGGCCGTGCAGATCGGCGGGAGTCTCCCCGTCGCTCATCGCCCGGAACTCCCTGCGCACCGAGAGGAATTCCTCGAAAGCCCTCCGACACGCCGGGCACGAGGCCAGGTGGGCCCCGGCGTCGCCCGACTGGACGGGACCGTCCTCATCCATCACCCGAAGGAATTCTTCGCACCTCATGGCCAGACGCCCTCCAGGGCCTCCCTCAGGGCCTGCCGGGCCCTGCAAAGCCTGGACTTCACCGTTCCATGGGCACAGCCAAGGGCCTGCCCCAGCTCTTCGTACTCCATGCCCTGGATCTCCCGGAGGATGAGGATCTCGCGGTGCTCGGGCGAGACCTGGCCGAGGGCGCGTTCCAGGGCCTGACGCAGCTCGCCGCCGAGGGCCGCGGCCTCCGGGTCCGGGCGCTGGTCCGGAGGATCGATGGCGCTCATCTCGCCCTCGTCATCCACCTTGACCAGGGCCATCTCCCTGCGCCGCATCCTCTCCCGCGTGCTGACGATCCTGCTTCGACAGAGGTTGAGAAGGATTCCCACGGCCCAGGTTCGGAAGGCCGCATTGCCCCGAAAATCCTTCAGCGATCGAAAGATTCGGAGGAAGGTTTCCTGCACCGCCTCCATGGCGTCTTCCCGGCTCCCCAGCATGCGCAGGGCGATCTGGTAGAGCTGGCGCTCGTGGCGCAACACCAGCGCCTCGAAGGCGGACTCGTCTCCCTCGCGAAATCGGAGCACATCTCGCCCGTCAGCATCGCGCACCGTCACGGGCATGGATTGAGCGCTCTCGGTCCTGTCCATGGGCCCAAGATATACCGCTTCGGGCACCTTCTCAACGCCCTGTGCCCCATGAGACCCCGGAGGGGCGAAAAGGTTCCGCGGGAAGGAAATCAGCAGCCCGCTTCCTGGGTGGCTCGCTTGCAGCCCGCGGGGTAGGCGCCGGTGAAGCAGGCGTAGCAGAAGTGGCCGGGCCGGTGGACGGCCGAGCGGAGGCCCTCCAGGCTCAGGTATCGGAGGGAGTTGGCGCCCAGCTGGTCCGCCACCTCGGGGGCGGCCCGGTGGGCGGCCACCAGGCGCTCCCGGTCCGGGGTGTCGATCCCGTAGTAGCAGGAGTAGCGGATGGGCGGCGAGCCGATGCGGAGATGGACCTCCCGCGCGCCGTTCTCGCGGAGCATCCGCACGAGCTTGCGGATGGTGGTGCCCCGCACGATGGAGTCGTCCACGAGGACCACGCTCTTCCCCTGGAAGAAGCCCGGCAGCGGGTTGAACTTCAGGCGCACCGCGTCATCTCGCATGACCTGGTCCGGAGCGATGAAGGAGCGCCCTACGTAGTGGTTCCGGACGAGCCCGAAGACGAGCGGAATACCCCTGGCATTCGCGTAGGAGAGGCCGATGTAGTTGGCCGAGTCGGGGATCGGCACCACCGCGTCTGCCGCCACGTCGTCTCCGTCCGCCAGAGCCTCGCCGATGCGGCGGCGGACATCGAACACGGACTCTCCGAAGACTTGGCTGTCGGGCCTGGCAAAGTAGATGTGCTCGAAGATGCAGTGGTGACGGGCGCCGCCTTCGATGCCGTGGAGGCGGCTCAGACCGTCGGGTCCCCATCGGAGGATGCCGCCCGGCTCGACGGTCCCCGTGAACCGGGCGCGAATAATGTCCAGGGCCACCGACTCGCTGGCCACCACCACCCCGCCCTCCTTCTCGCCGTGGCATATGGGCCGGAATCCGTGCGGATCGCGGAAGGCGTAGAGTTCGGTGGGAGTGAGCAACACCGTGGAGTAGGCCCCCGATCCGCGCTCCATCCACCGGCGGATGGCCGCCTCCAGGCCCAACCCGTCATCGAAGGCCCACACCCCGATGGCCTTGGCGATCACCTCGGCGTCGTTGGTGCCCTCCAGAACGTAGCCGCGGGCCTCGATCTCGCGCCCCAGCTCGGGGAGGTTGGTGATGTCGCCGTTGCTGGCGAGAGCGAAGAGCGGCCGGCCCTCCTTCACGAAGAGGTGGGGCTGCGAGTTCTCGATGCGGGCGGCCCCCTGCGTGGGATAGCGGACGTGGCCGATGGCCGAGCGCCCCGGCAGTGTGTGCAGGATGTCGGGCTTCAGAACGTCGCGGACCAGACCCATGCCGCGAAACCGGTGGAGGGTTTCGCCGTCGGAGGTGGCCAGCCCGCACGAATCCTGTCCCCGGTGCTGCTGGGCGAAGAGCCCCTCGCAGGCCGGGATGGCGGCGTCCTCGAATCCGTAGAGGCCCACGATCCCACACATGAGGCGGGAGTATAGCGCGGAAAATGGGGGGGCGGGAAGCGGAGGAGGGGCAGGGCGGCGGGGGGAGCGTGAGAACGCCACAACTCAGGAGGCACGATGCGCGGCGATGAATCGTGCCGTTTCGATCGCCCCGCCTCCCGTCGGTCCTACCGGTTCAGCACGTGGATGGCCTCGCCGAGGGCGGCCTCCACCGATTCCAGGAGCCCCTCGCTCATGGTGGGGTGGGGATGGATGGTCTGGCTCAGGTCGTCCAGGAAGGCACCCATTTCGATGGCCAGGGCCGCCTCGCCGATCATCTCGCTGGCGTCCGCCCCCACGATGTGCACACCCAGGATCCGCTTGGTCTCCGCGTCCGCCACGGTCTTGACGAAGCCCTCCGTGGCGTTGAGGGTCATGGCGCGGCCCGAGGCGCGGAAGGGAAAGGTGCCCGTGACGACCTTGTAGCCCTGGGCCTTGGCCTCCATCTCGGAGAGCCCGGCCCAGGCGATTTCGGGGTCGGTGTAGATGACAGCGGGGATCACCACGTTGTCGAAGGCCGAGGCCTCGCCCGCGATGACTTCGGCGGCCACCTTGGCCTCGCGGTAAGCCTTGTGGGCCAGCAGCGGCCCGCCCACCACGTCGCCGATGGCGTAGATGCCGGGCACGTTGGTCTCCATGCGATGGTTGACGCGGATGAAGCCCTTGGGCTCCTGCTGAACACCGGCCTCCTTGAGCCCGAGCCCCTCCAGGTTGGGGACGCGGCCCACCGAGACGAGGATCTTGTCCGCCTCCAGGACGGTCTCCTTGTTGTCGCGGTCCTGGATGCGCACCTTGTTGGGGCGTCCCTTCTCGTAACCCATCGCGCGCTGGCCGAGGTAGAGCTCGATGCCCAGGCTCTTGAGCCTTCTCGTGATGACTTCGCGCAACTCGGGATCGTGCTGGGTGAGGAGTTCGGGGAAGAACTCCACGATGGCCACCTCCGAGCCCAGCCGCCGGTAGACCGAACCGAGCTCGAGCCCGATGTAGCCGCCGCCGATCACCACGAGCCTCTTCGGCACTTCCCTGAGGGCCAGGGCCTCCTTGGACCCGATCACCCTCTCGCCGTCCACGGGGAAGCCGGGGAGCGGAAAGGGGATGGAGCCCGTGGCGATGACCGCCTGCTCGAACTCCACGAGCTGGGGCCCCGCTTCGGTAGCCACCTCCAGCTTGCGGTCGCTGAGGAAGCGGGCGCGCCCCTGCAGGATTTCGGCGCCGTTCTTGGTGGAGAGGAACCGGACCCCGTCGGTGAGCTTCTTGACGATCTGGTCCTTCCAGTCCACGAGCTTGCCGAGGTCCACGCCCACGCCCTTCACCGTTACGCCCATCCTGGAGGCGAGCTGGGCCTGCTCCACGAAATCCGCGGCGTGGATCATGGCCTTGCTGGGGATGCACCCCTCGTTGAGGCAGATGCCGCCCAGGCTCTTCTCGGCCTCGATGAGGAGGACGTCCTTCTTGAGCTGGGCGAGGCGGATGGCGGCCAGGTAGCCGCCCGGTCCGGAGCCGATGACGGCCACCTGGCAGCCCTTGCTAAAGGATCCCACGACCATGTCGTTCTCCTTTGAAAAGACGCTTCGGCGAGGGCCGCCGGGTGATCATCGGACCCCAGGAGGGGCCATGCCGGGGGGAGTCCCGCATTTCCCCCGTGGCCCATGTCGCCCGATCTGGCTCGGTCGCCTCACAGACTGACCATGAGGAGCCCCGGGTTCTCGAGGAGGCGCACCAGGTCGGCCGCGGCCCTAGCCCCCTCGGCCCCGTCGATGATGCGGTGGTCGAAGCTGATGGCGATGTTCATGAGCTTGCGCGGCACGACCGCGCCGCCCACCACGGCCGGCCTCTCCTTGATGGCGAAGAAGGCCGCGATGGCCAGCTCGGGCTGGTGAATGATGGGCGTGGCAATGAGGCCCCCGATGGGCCCGATGTTGGTGATGGTGAAGGAGCCGCCCTTGAGCTCGTCGAGGGAGAGGCGGCGCTCCCGTGCCCGCTGGGCCACGTCGGCGATCTCGCCCGCCAGCTGGAGCATGTCCTTCCGGTCGGCGTTCTTGAGCACCGGGACGATGAGTCCGTCGGGCGTGTCCACCGCCATGCCGATGTGGTAGTACCGCTTCAGGACGATCTCCCCCCGGGCCTCGTCGTAGCTGGCGTTGAGCAGCGGGTGCCTCTCGAGCATGGCCACCACCGCCTTGACGAAGATGGGCATGAGGGAGAACTTGGTCCGCCCGTCCGCCTCCACGGCGCCCTTCACCTTGCGGTAGAGCTCCACCAGATCGGTGACGTCGGCCTCGTCCACGTGGGTCACATGGGCGGAGGTGCGCTTGCTCGCCGCCATGGCCTGTGCGATCACCTTGCGCAGGTGGGAGATGGGTTCTCGGGTCACGGGGCCCGCCTCGGTGATCTCGACCGGCGCCTGGGGGACCGCGGGAGCGGAACTCGGCGGGGCCGGCGCGGCCCGGACGCCGGGGGTCGTGGAGCCCCTCAGGGCGCGCTCCACGTCCTCGTCGGTGATGCGGCCGCCCTTGCCGGAGGGAGCGACCGAGGCGAGGTCCACCCCCAGCTTGCGCGCGTAGGCCCGCGTGTGGGGAGTGGCGAGGATTTTCCCCGAGTGCGGTGGGGGGGGAGCGGTGGGCTGGAGCACGGCCGCGGGCGCGGCCGGAAGGGCCGGAGCCGCGGAAGCCGCGGCAGCGGATGCCCCGTTGCCGCTCTCGCCCGGAGCACCGAACACGGCGATCACGTCACCCACGTGGATCGTCTCCCCGGCGGCGAACCGCAGGGCCAGAACGCCGCCGGCCTTGGGAGCGGGCAGGTCCACCACGGCCTTGTCGGTCTCCACCTTGACGAAGGGCTGGTCCACGGCAACGGCGTCGCCCTCCTTGACCAGCCACTGCACGATCTTGCCTTCGTGGATCCCCTCCCCGACGTCGGGGAATCTAAATTCTAGGGGCATGCTTGGCCTCTCCCAATGATCATTGCTTGCTTCAGATTAGCACGACGGCGGGAACGAGATCGTCTCTGGCTCGCCACGGCAGCGCCTCAGAATTCCAGCGCGCGCTTGGCGGCGGCCACGACCCGCTCGCGGTTGGGGAGGTAGTGGTTCTCCAGCAGGGCGTAGGGGAAGACGACGTCGTACCCGGCGACCCTCTCTACGGGGGCCTTCAGGTGAAGCAGCGCGCGTTCGTTGATGAGGGCCACGATCTCCGCCCCGAAGCCGCCCGTCCGCGGCGCCTCGTGGACGACCACGGCCCGGCCGGTCTTGGTCACCGATTCGATGATGGTCCCCGCGTCCACGGGGCTGAGGGTCCGAAGGTCCACCACCTCGGCCGAGACCCCGTCGTGGGCCAAGGCGTCGTGGGCCTCCAGGGCCTGCCGCACCATGGAGCCGTAGGCGATGATCGTCAGGTCGGTGCCCGATTTGACGACCTTTGCCTTGCCGATGGGCACGGTGTACGGCTCGGAGGGGACCTCCTCCCGGAAGGCACGGTAGATGCGCTTGGGTTCCAGGAAGACGACGGGGTCCTCGTCGCGGATGGCCGAGGCCAGAAGCCCCTTGGCGTCGTACGGGGTGGAGGGGACCACAACCTTGAGGCCGGGGGTGTTCACCAGGAGCGCTTCGTAGGACTCGGAGTGGTGCTCCGGCGGGTGGATGCCCCCGCCGTAGGGCATCCGCACCACCATGGGCAGGTTGGTGCGGCCCCTGGAGCGGTTCCGCATCCGGGCCGCGTGGGCGAAGAGCTGATTCAGGGCGGGGTAGAGGAAGCCCATGAACTGGATCTCCGCCACGGGGCGGAAGCCCGCCGCGGCCAGACCGATGGAGAAGCCCACGATGCCGCTTTCGGCCAGCGGCGTGTCCATTACCCGCTCGGGGCCGAAGGCATCGAGCAGCCCCTCGGTGACCCGGAACACGCCCCCGTCCTTGCCCACGTCCTCGCCCAGGACCAGGACCGCTTCGTCCCGTTCCATCTCCTCCTTGAGGGCCTGGTTGATCGCCTGCACCATGGTCAGGCGCTCGGCTGGGCTCTCCACGGCCCTGAGGCTCCGTTCCTGCTGGCTCGCCGCCGCCTGCTGCCGGGTCATCGTCCCACCTCCTTCGCCATCTCGTCACGCTGTTCCTGGAGGTTCCAGGGCATCTGGGCGTACATGGTCTCGAACATCTCCACAGGAGAGGGTGCGGGCATGGCTTCCAGCCGTTCGACCTCGGCCTCGATGGCCGCCGCGGCCTCCTCGGCGAGGGCGGCCTCCTTCTTGTCGTTCCAGAGCTTTCGGCTCACGAGGAACTTTCGCATTCGGTCGATGGGATCGCGTTCTCTCCAGAACTGGAGCTCCTCTGCGGGGCGGTACCGAATGGCGTCGTCCGCCGTGGTGTGGTTCTCCATGCGGTAGGTGAGGGCCTCGATGAGCGTGGGCCCCCCGCCGGAGCGTGCCCGGTCCGCCGCCTCCTTGGCCGCGGCGTAGACCGCCAGCACGTCGTTCCCGTCCACCTGGATGCCCTGGATGCCGTAGGCGTGGGCTTTCTGGGCGATGGATTCGGCGGCCGTCTGGCGTTTGAAGGGCACGGAGATGGCCCACTGGTTGTTCTGGATCAGAAACACGGTCTGGGCCTGAAAGACCCCCGCGAAATTCAGCGCCTCGTGGAAGTCGCCCTCCGAGGAGGCCCCGTCGCCGGCGAATCCCACCGCCACGGCGGCCGCTTGGCGCAGCTTGAGGGCCATCCCCACGCCCGCCGCGTGGATCAGCTGGCTGCCCACGGGTATGGAGGGCGGCAGGCAGTTCACACCCTCGGGGAACAGGTCTCCACGCTCATCTCCCTTCCAGAAGGCGTAGACGAGGTGCGCGGGGATGCCCCTGAGCATCATGATGCCGTGCTCTCGAAAGGAGGGGACGAGCCAGTCCTGGGGCTCCAGGGCCAGGGCCATACCCGCCTGGCAGGCCTCCTGTCCGCGCAGGGAGGCATAGGTCCCCATGCGGCCCTGCCGCTGGAGGTTGAGCGCCTTTTCGTCCAGCTTCCGCATCTGGATCATCATGCGGTAGAGCGTCAGCAGCTGGTCATTCGAAAGGTCCGGCAGGAGGGCCTTGTCCACCCTGCCGTCCCTATCCAGTATCTCCAGCCGCTCGGTCACGGCCTGGTGAATGATCTTCCTGGGCATTCGCACTCTCCTCTTCGATTCCGGTCCATCCGGGGTGGAGCCCCCCTCGGGCGCAACGACCTCCCCCGTATGTAAGCAAGAGTCTTGCCGCGGCAGTGCCGGGGAGGCCCGGTGGGCGACCGGCTAGGGGACGATCACCCAGCGCGGATCGGCCTCCCGCGCATCGGCCCCTGGCGGGAGCGGAGGCGGCGCGGGTTCGGGTTTCAGAGGGGAGGTGAGGTCAGCGGCTATTCTCCCGGCCAGCGCCGGGGCGAGAGAGTCAGCCCCCTCTGGCGAGGAGCAGGGCAGCGTCCCCATGACGGCTTCGATGCGGGCCGCGGGCACGCCGAAGATCCGGGCCTGGACCTCGGCATCCAGGCGAAAGAGGAGCGTGCCGTGCACCAGCACCGACCGGCTCCTGCGGGCCTGGGCGCACCCCAGTACCTTCCGGCCCCCCAGGAGCAGCGTCTCCCCGCGGTGGTCCTCGAAGCAGATGGGGGAGCGGACCGTGGGAGAGGGGGGACGGACGGCGATCCGCTCCGTGCGGATTCCGGCGGCCGCCAGTCCGGCGCGCAGGGATCCGACGAAGGCGTCGTAGAGCCGCTGGATTCCTTGCGCCCAGTGGTGGGAGGCCGGAAGACAGAGGCAGAGGGAGAGGGCTCCGTGGTGGTAGACGGCCGTTCCCCCGGTGCTCCGCCGCAACACCGGAATGCCCCTCCGCCGGCAGAAGTCCAGGTCCACCCCCCCTTCCGGGTTCTGGCCGTAGCCCAGCACGAGAACCGGCCCGGCCCAGGCGTAGGTGAGCAGATTCAGGGATCCCTGGCCCGCTTCAGCGAGCAGGCGTTCCTCCCGGATCAGGTCCGAGAGGGGGCGGTTGTCGTGTGAATGCCACCAGTGCAGGACGGGCTCGGCCTCCAAGGTCCGCCTCCATGCTCCCGGTGAGTTTATCACCCAGATTCCGCGATTGAACCGCGGGAGGCTTCGGCCGGGTTTCGGGTGTACGGGGGAAGGGCTTTGTCTCTTGGACGGGGAGGGCCATGGGCTTCTCTCTCCGATTCGCAGGCCAAGCCTGCCGAATCGTCGCGTTGCCCTCCGGGGCCCCGCCTCACGGGCAAAGCCCGTTG
>JAJYCJ010000061.1 GCA_021778515.1 Acidobacteriota bacterium | reverse complement strand
TCACCCCGCGCCCTCCGAAGAGGAGGGGGAACTCCCCGGCCTCGCGGCCGGGGAGTTCTGAGAGGAGGGGGGATCCTCTTTGGAAAGCATCTCGTGGAACCCCCAGGGTTCCAGGCCCCGGGCCGGCGAATGACACGCCGCCCGGAGCAGGGCTCAGGCCTCGAAGGAGTGCCCGCACCCGCAGGAGGCCACCGCATTCGGGTTCTGGAACACGAACCCGGACCCCCTGAGATCGCTCACGTAATCCACGACGGTGCCCTTCAGGTAGAGCAGCGACGTCTTGTCCACAAAGACCGGAAGGTCCTGGAACTCGTACTTCTCGTCGTTCTCGGTGCCCTGGTCCACCAGGGACAGATCGTACTGGAAGCCGCTGCACCCGCCGCCTACGACGGAGATCCTGAGACCGGAACCGGTGCGTCCCTCTTCGCCGATGAAGCTCTTCACTGCCTGGATGGCCTGCTCAGTCAACTGGATCATCACTTCCTCCACCGCAACGCATCGGCCTTTGTTCAGGCGGTGCGCGATCTATCCGAAGCAAGGTCGATGCCAATTCGCGGTGCCGCCCCGGCCGAAATGGGCTATCCCCTGCAAATGTAGACTGTGCAGCCTCGACCGACGATCTCCCGGATGGAGGGAGCCCCTGGATCGATCTCTCCCCAGCGCCTGCGGTGCCCTCAAAGGGATGGGGGCGCGGCCGGATCTGAGACGGCTAACCCATCAAATGGAAGGAGATAGGTTAGAATGGCCGGGCGCTCTGGGCGGGAGCCGGCGCGGGTGTTTCTTGCGCTTAACGAAATGGAGCCGCGTTTCAGGCGGCAGGGCATCGGTTTCATCGGTGCAACTTTGCCATCGGTCCCGACCGTCCCTCAAGTGGGACCGCCCGTTACCTCCGGCGCACGGTAGAATCTCTCTCTGTCTGGGGCGCCCGGCGCCCCCCTCTTGAGTGCCCCAGCATGAAGCTGGCGGACACGGCGCGAAGGAGTCCAAAGTGGCGCACAAGTTCGATCCTTCCCATCTCGACAGACTGGAGAACCCGGATCGGTACAGGATCATGCCTCCGGAAAAGATCCTGCGGGAGCTCGGGCTGGGGCCCGGCATGACCTTCGTGGACGTGGGAGCCGGAAGCGGATTCTTCTCGCTGCCCGCGGCCGAACTGGTGGGGCCGGAGGGAGTGGTCTACGCCCTCGACCTCGTGCCGGAGATGCTGGAGCACCTCCGCTCCAGACGGCCGCCTCCCTGGCTGAAGACGCTCCCCTCGGAGGAGTCCCGCCTGCCTCTGGCGGACGGGATCGCCGACTTCACCCTCGCCTGCTTCGTCCTTCACGAGACCGAGGCACCGGTGGACTTTCTCAAAGAGATGGGCCGGGTCACCAAGCCCGGTGCCCCAGTCGTCCTCATCGACTGGGCCAAGATGAGACAGGATGATGGGCCTCCCTACGAGCACCGGATCCACCACCATAGGGCCGAGGAGCTCGCGCTGGAGGCCGGCCTGAGGTTCCAAAAGGCGGAGATGATCACGCCGAGCCACTACGCGCTGACGGTTCTCAGGCCGTCGGCGGAGGAGAAGGGGTAGAAGAGGCCTCCCGCCCCATCTCCTCATCACAGGCGCCGCGCGTCCCGGGTGCCCGTCTCCGCTCGCGCGCTCGCTCCTGGCCCCCTGGCCCCCGGCTCCCGCTTCGTGTATCCTGGCGCTTCCCGGGACAGTCCCCGCGGCACCATCTGGAGGCAGAGGACCCATGGCGAAGCGCGACGAGAAGGCCATCACCCCTCAAAGCGAAGACTACAGCCAGTGGTACCAGGACATCGTCCTGAGGGCCGAGCTGGCGGACTACTCTCCCGTCAAGGGCTGCATGGTCATCCGCCCCAACGGCTACGCCCTTTGGGAAAACCTCCAGAAGGCGCTGGACGGCATGTTCAAGGCCACGGGCCACGTGAACGCCTACTTCCCCCTCTTCATCCCCATGTCCTTCCTATCGAAGGAGGCCGAACACGTGGAGGGGTTCGCGAAGGAGTGCGCGGTCGTCACGCACCACCGCCTGGGAGCCTCTCCCGACGGTGGCGTGTGTCCAGACCCGGATAGCGAGCTGGAGGAGCCGCTCATCGTCCGGCCCACCTCCGAGACCATCATCTACGCCATGTACTCCAAATGGATCAAGAGCTACCGCGACCTGCCGGTGCTCTTGAACCAGTGGGCCAACGTGGTCCGCTGGGAGATGCGCACCCGCCTCTTCCTGCGCACCACGGAGTTCCTCTGGCAGGAGGGCCACACGGCCCACGCCACCCACGAGGAGTCCTGGGCGGAGGTCCTCCGCATGCTGGACGTCTACGCCCGCTTCGCGGAGGAGTGGATGGCCGTGCCCGTGCTCAAGGGGGTGAAGTCCGAATCCGAGAAGTTCGCGGGGGCCCTCAAGACCACGTGCATCGAGGCCATGATGCAGGACGGCAAGGCGCTCCAGGCGGGCACGAGCCACGACCTGGGGCAGAACTTCGCCAAGGCCTTCGACGTGAAGTTCCAAGACGAAAAGGGCGAGTGGCAGTACTGCTGGCAGACGAGCTGGGGCGTCTCCACGCGCCTCATCGGCGCCCTCGTCATGGCCCACAGCGACGACCAGGGCCTCGTCGTGCCGCCCAAGATGGCCGCCACCCACGCCGTGATCGTGCCCATCTACAAGGACGAGGCCGGCCGGGCCAGGGTGATGGAGGCCGCGGCGGCCCTGAAAGCGAGGCTCAGCGCAGCGGGGCTGGGCGTCGTGCTGGATGACCGGGACACGGTGAGCCCGGGCTTCAAGTACAACGAGTGGGAGATGAAGGGGGTTCCCGTGCGCCTGGAGATCGGGCCCCGTGACGTGGAGCAGGGCGCCTGCGTGGCGGTGCCGCGCGTGGCCACCCGCGCCCTGCGCGAGGGCGAGAGGCGCCAGAAGGAGAGCCTGCCGCTTGAGGGTGCCCCGGAGGCTCTGAAGGCGCTGCTCGACGACCTGCAGTCGGCGCTCTTCCGCCGCGCGCTCGCCTTCCGAGAGGACCACTCCTACCGGATCGACGACTACGAGGCGTTCCAACGCGACATCGAGAAGGGCGGCTTCTTCTGGGCCCACTGGTGCGGCTCCTCCGCCTGCGAAGACAGGGTCAAGGAGGAGACCAAGGCCACCATCCGCTGCATCCCCTTCGACGGCGAGAAGGAGCCCGGCAAGTGCCTGGCCTGCGGCGGGGAATCGGACCGGCGCGTCGTTTGGGCCAGAGCGTATTGAGTGCCGAGATGAGGAGATGCCGGGATGCCGAAATGAAGGTGGGTTCAGGATGGGTTCGGCTTTCTCCTTATCCCCTCATCTCCTCATCTCCTAATCTCCTCATCACCTAATCACGAAAGGTCTTGCGATGGCCCTCCCTCCCGAGAAACTCCCCCGCCTCCGACTCCAGAAGGGCCGGGAAAAGCGGATACGAAGCGGCCACCCGTGGGTCTTCTCCAACGAGCTCCAGGCGGTGCCGGAGCTGCCGCCGGGTTCGCTCGTGGCGGTGGACGGCCCCGGCGGGGAGCCCATGGGGATGGGGTACTACAATCCCCACACGCTCATCGCCGTGCGCTGGCTCCAGCGGGGCTCCGAGCCTCCGGCGGAGCAGTGGCTGGAGGAGAGGCTCGCCGCCGCCCTGTCGCGGCGCGAGGCGCTCTATCCCGGCGAGGAGTGCGTGCGCCTGGTCTTCGGTGAGGCGGACGGCCTCCCGGGGCTCATCGTGGACCGCTACGCCGAAACGGTCGTGACGCAGACCCTCACGGCCGGGATGGAGCTCCTGCGTCCCCGGGCCGAATCGGCCATTCGCGCCCTCCTGAAGCCGGGACTGCTCGTGCGCAAGGACGACTCGCCCATGCGTGAGATGGAGGGGCTGGCCAGGGCCGTGTCGGCGGAGCCCGAGGAGGGGCCCCGCGCATGCCGCGTCCACTACCTCGGACTGACGCTGGATGTTCCCCTTCTCGACGGCCAGAAGACGGGACTCTTCCTGGACCAGCGGGAAAACGCCAGGCTCTTCTCCGGGCTCGTCCACCCCGGCATGGAGGTCCTCGACGTCTTCTGCTACGTGGGCGTCTGGGGGCTGGCGGCGCTGAAGGCGGGCGCCGCTTCCTGCGATTTCGTGGACGCATCAAGACCCGCGTGCGACCGGGTCGAGGCCGGCGCGGCGGCCAACGGCTTTCCCGAGTGCGAGATCCACTGCGGAGACGCCTTCGACGTCCTGGCCTCCCTGCGGCGCGAGGGCCGCTCCTTCGACGCGGTGGTCGTGGACCCGCCCGCCTTCGCGAAGTCCAAGAAGCACCTGCCGGAGGCCCTCAAGGGCTATGCCAGGCTCAACGAGCTGGCTCTCGCCCTGGTCAGGCCCGGAGGCCTGCTCGTATCGTGCTCCTGCTCCCACAATCTCTCGCGGGAGGACTTCCGCGAGGTCCTGCGCGCCGCCGCCGCGCGCTCGCGCCGCCGCGCGTTCATGCTCGACTTCCGCGGCCAGGCGCCCGATCATCCGGTTCTCCTCGGCTTTCCCGAAGGCGAGTACCTCAAGGCCGCCTTCCTCCGCGTCGAATGATGGTGGGGAGAGCCCCTCGCTTGAAGGGCGGCCCATCGCCGTTCGGCCGGAGCAGCGCTTGTTCCTCATGCGGCGCCGTTGTAGAGTGATGGACGGACCTCGCGAACGGGATCGCCTTCGCCCGCCGCAGAGCCCGCTGGAAGACCGCCGCCGATGACCGTCCTCCTCTCTCGCCGACCGCTTTCTCCCCGCCTCGCGCTGGGACTCAGCGTGCTTCTGCTGGTGGGAGTGGCCGTGATCGACTACTACACCGGCTTCGAATTCAGCTTCGCCATCTTCTACCTGATTCCCATTTTCGTGGCGGCGTGGTACGCGGGGCGGCTTCCGTCGTTCGCTCTTTCGGTCGTCAGCGCCGTGACCACCCTGGTCACCGACCTGCTGAACGGCAAGCACTATTCTAACAACGCCTTCCTCGTGTGGGACCTGCTGGCCAAGCTGGCCTTCTTCCTGGTGGTGAGCCACGTCCTGGTCTCCCTCCACAGCTCCATGGACAAGATCCGAAACCTGGCGCAGACGGACGATCTGACGGGGGTATCCAACCGCCGCCACTTCGTGGAGGTCTGCGCGGCCGAGCTGGAGCGGACGCGCCGTTACGGCCATCCGCTCTCGCTGGCCTATCTCGATGTGGACGACTTCAAGGAGGTGAACGACCGACTGGGGCACGCGGCGGGAGACCGGCTGCTCCGGCAGGTCGCGTCGGCGCTCGTGGGATCGGTGCGCGCCTCCGACACCGTCGGACGGCTGGGGGGGGACGAGTTCGCCATCCTCTTTCCGGAAACCGGCCGCGACCGCGCCATCGAGGCGGCCATGAAGGTTCGCCGCCGCCTCTCCGAAGTTGCCCCGGCGGAGCCGTCGCTGCCCCTGTGCTGCAGCATCGGCCTCATCGCCTGCAACCGGGCCCCCGCCTCTGTGGACGAGCTCATCAAGGAGGCGGACGGGCTGCTCTACGAGGCCAAGACTTCGGGCAAGGACCGGGTGGTGGACAGGGTCCTGCACGGCTGAAGCGGCTGTCGTTGCGGAGGCCTGGCCGGCCCGAAGGGCGGGTGAAACTCTGGAGGTTCCCCGACGTACACCAAGATTCTGGACGGACGCCCCCAGGGGCGAAGTGTGCACTGTTGAATCCTCGGAAAGGAGCGACGAATGAGAGCATGGACATTCCTGCTGGCGGGCTTGCTGCTGGCGGCCCCCTGGTGCGCCACGTTGGCCCAGGAGCCCAAGACCAAGGAGAGCAAGCCCCAGGCGGCGCCGGTGGTGCACGGAATCGATCCCGCGAACCTGGACACCAGCGTCAAGCCCTGCGAAGACTTCTTCAAGTACGCCACGGGCGGCTGGGTGGCCAAGCACCCCATCCCGCCGGAGTATCCGCGTTGGGGCAGCTTCGACGCCCTGGCCCTCCGAAACCAGGAGGAGCTTAAGGGCATTCTCGAAGCGGCAGAGAAGGACACCAAGGCCCCCACCGGCAGCATCGAGCGCAAGCTGGGCGAGTTCTACGCCGCCGCCATGGACGAGAAGAAGGCCGACGAGCTGGGCATCAAGCCGCTCCAGCCGGAACTCCAGGCCATCGCCGACGTGAAGGACATGAAGGGCCTCGCCAAGGAGGCCGCCATCCTCCAGCACCACGGCGTCAACGTCTTCTTCGGCGTGGGGTCTGAGCAGGATGCCAAGGACGCCACCGAGGTGATCGCGGGCTTCCACCAGGGGGGGCTGAGCCTTCCGGACCGCGATTACTACCTGAAGGACGATCCCAAGACCAAGGCCGTGCGCGATGCCTACGTGGCCCACGTGACCAAGGTCTTCGAGCTCCTGGGCGATCCGGCCGACAAGGCCGCCGCCGAGGCCCAGACGGTCCTCAAGCTGGAGACGGCTCTGGCCAAGGTCTCCATGTCGCGCGTCGAGCGCCGCGATCCCAAGGCCACCTACCACCCCATGGCCTTCGCCGAAATCGCCACCCTGACCCCCGACTTCGACTGGACCCTCTACGCCCGCGAGATCGGCCTCCCCGAGATCAAGGGCCACGTCAACGTGGGCGAGCCGGAGTTCTTCAAGGGGCTGGCGGCCGAGCTCAAGACCGTCCCCCTCAACGACTGGAAGACCTACCTCCGCTGGCACCTGGTGAGCCGCTACTCGGGGGCCCTCTCCAGCGATTTCGTTAAGGAGAACTTCGCCTTCTCCAGGACCCTCACGGGCGCCCAGCAGGACCTGCCGCGCTGGAAGAAGGCCGTATCCGCCACCAACGGCGCCATGGGCATGGCCCTGGGCGAGCTCTATGTGAAGCAGTACTTCAGCCCCGAAGCCAAGGCCCAGGTGCTCGACATCCTGCATCACATCAAGGCGGCCCTGCGCGAAGATCTCGAGACCGTGCCGTGGATGAGCGCCTCCACGCGCAAGGCGGCGATCTTCAAGCTCGACAAGATCGTGGAGAAGATCGGCTACCCCGACAAGTGGCGTGACTACAGCAAGCTCCAGATCGTGCCCGGCGACTACGTCGGCAACCTCTGGCGCGCTTCCTCCTTCGAGGACGCCCGCGACCTCGCCAAGATCGGCAAGCCGCTGGACCGCACCGAGTGGGGCATGACGCCGCCCACGGTGAACGCCTACTACGACCCCGGCATGAACGAAATCGTCTTCCCCGCCGGCATCCTGCAGCCTCCCTTCTTCGATCCCAAGGCGAATCTGGCCGACAACTACGGCGGAATCGGGGCGGTCATCGGACACGAGATCACCCACGGCTTCGACGACCAGGGCAGCCAGTACGACGCCTACGGCAACCTCAAGAACTGGTGGACCCCCTCGGACCTGAAGGCCTTCAAGGAGCGGGGCCAGTGCATCGTGGACCAGGCCAGCCAGTACGTCGTGGACAATGACCTCCACCTCCAGGGCAAGCTCGTGGAGGGCGAGGCCATCGCCGATCTGGGCGGGCTGACCCTCGCCTTCCGCGCCTACCACATGGCCCTGGGCGACAAGCCCGCGCCCGTCGTGGACGGCTTCACGGGAGACCAGCAGTTCTTCCTCTCCTTCGCCAACGTCTGGGCGAGCAGCACGCGGCCCCAGTTCGCCCGCCTGCTCGCCACCGTGGACCCGCACCCGCCGGCCCGCTACCGCGTCAACGGCACTCTTTCGGACATGCCCGCCTTCGCCAAGGCCTTCGGATGCACCGCGGGTCCCATGGCCGCAGCCAAGGGCTGCCAGGTCTGGTAAAGGAATGATCAAAGAGACCTTGGCCTGGCGAGAGGGTGCGGGGGAACGGGTAGGTTCCCCCGCTCAAAGGGCTTCCCGCGAGAGGGCAGGGAGGAGCAGCGACCCCCGCGCGAGCGGGAGGGAGCGCCGAGGAGGGGCGGCTGAGCCCCGCCTTGGAGAGCGCCTCCGGCGCGACGCCAAGGCCTTCGGATGCACCGCGGGTCCCATGGCCGCGGCCAAGGGCTGCCAGGTCTGGTAAGCGCGGTCTGATTCCCCGCACTCGAGAGGCGGGGGCCGAGCCCCCGCCTCTTTCCTTTTTCCCGTGAACGAGCCTCCTTGCCTGGCCCCTCCCCCCGGCGCTATGCTCCGGGTGTGCAGAAGATCGGGCGGTATGAAATCGAGGGCACGATCGGACGGGGCGCCATGGGCGTGGTATACCGCGCCAGGGATCCCATCATCGGCCGAGCCCTGGCCGTCAAGGTGGTGTCCCTTTCGGGGGGCCTCGCCGACGACGCCAAAGAGGAGTACCGCCAGCGCTTCTTCCGCGAGGCCCAGGCGGCGGGCAATCTCCACCACCCGAACATCGTGACGGTCTTCGACGCGGGCGAGGAGCGCGGCGTCCCCTACATCGTCATGGAGCTGGTGGAGGGGGAGAGCCTGGCGCAGAGGCTCAAGCGGGCCGGCAAGCTCTCCGTCGAGGAGGCCTCCTCCATCGCCAAGCAGGTGGCGGCGGGGTTGGCCTACGCCCACGAGAAGGGCGTGGTCCACCGGGACATCAAGCCCGCCAACATCCTTCTGGATGCGAAGGGCCGTGCGGCCATCACGGACTTCGGGGTGGCCAGACTCTCGGCCAGCGACCTGACGCGCACCGGGGAGGTCCTGGGCACCCCCAACTTCATGAGCCCCGAGCAGGTTCTGGGGCAGGCGCTGGACGGTCGGAGCGACCTCTTTTCCCTCGGCGTCGTCTACTATCTCATGCTCACCGGGGAGCGCCCCTTCAAGGGGGAGGAGGTCTCGGCCATCTGCTACAACGTGGTCCATTCGGAGCCCGCGCCGCCGGTGTCCGCGCTGTCCCTTCCCGGCGAGGTGGCCGGCGTCTTGGAGCGCCTGCTGCGCAAGAACCCGGCCGAGCGCTTTGCGGATGGCGAGGCGGCCGGGGCGGCGCTTCGGGAGGTGACGGAGCGCACCCAGGTGGTGGCGTCCACCCTTTCCAACGCCTCGCAGCGTCCGCCGGCTGGGGGCTCGACGGGCGCCACCCGGCCCGCCGCCACCGGCGGCCAGGCGGTCACGATGGCGGCCCCGCCCCTTGGGCTCGGCAGGGGATCGAAGGCGGCCCTCGTGGTCCTCGCGGTGCTCGCGGCCGCGGGAGTGATCGCGGCTTCCTGGGGGATAGCCACGCGGTGGCGCGCCCGTTCCGCTGCCCCAGCCGGTGTTCAGGCCACCGCCCCGAAGGAGTCCTCCCCGCCCCCAGTCGTTAAGGCCCCGCCCGGTCCCGCCACCACCGCCGCTCCGCGGCCTGCGCCCGCTTCGACTGCCCCCGGCCCCGCGCCTGGAACTGCGATCCCGGCCGCGGAGAGAGCGAGGACCGCTCCGCCCCTCGCCAAGCCCATCCCGGTGGGCATCGTGGCGGAGGGCCCGCTGGCGAGTGGCCACATCCGCGTGGAGGCAGGCGGTAAGACGCTCCTCGACCGCCCGTTCCTCGGCGGCCTGGGGCGCGGCCGAAAGGGGCTCCTTCTGGCGGACCGCCTTCTTCTCGCGCCCGGCGAACGGAAGGTCACCATCGCCGTGGTCTCCGAGAGGCCCTCCCCGTTTGCCGCCGATGCGAACGAGACGGTGCGCGTGCCGCCGGCGGGAGAAGTCACCCTCACCGTGCGCGCGCAGCGCTACCCCGACCGCCTGGCGGTGGCGCTCGTACCCACGGCGGACCTGCCGGAGCGGCTGGCCGGCCTTCTCTCCGAAGTCGAGGCCGCCCCAGGCGCCTCGGGCTCGGAGGCCTCCGGCGCCGCCCCCGCGGCCGAGACCGCCCACTTCAAGCTCGTGGTGGAGGGGCCGCTTGATCGCGGCCAGATCGTCTTCTTCGTGGACGGACGGATCGAGAGGGTCGTCCCCATTTCGGATCTCCCGCGCCGCCAGGACGGCACCGGCTTCCGCCTGGAGGTCAGCCGGGAGCTGCTGGCGCGCACCTACGCCATGGGCTTCGAGGTGAAAGCCCCCAGGCCCTTCCCCTTCTTCGCCGCTGCTCGGCGGACCGTGAGTTTCCAGCCGGGCCAGTCTCTCAAGCTCGTCATCCACTGCCGGCGTGACCCGGCCCGCCTGGAGGTCGAGGAAGAACATCGGTGACAGGGCCGGTGGGCGAAGCCCCGCTCTTGACTCGAAAGGTCCCACCAGCTATGCTGTTCGACGCCGGGAAACCGGCACGGTGCCCCTGTAGCTCAGTCGGTAGAGCAGAGGACTGAAAATCCTCGTGTCGGTGGTTCAATTCCGCCCGGGGGCACCACGGTATTTTCTTCCCCCCCATCCTCCACCCGCACGAGGCCACAAAGACCCCCGCTCGCAATGGCCGCGGAACTTGCTTCTTGCGGAATCTCGCGACTCTCGTGGCCGGCCGAGCGGTGCGGACGGGGCGGCGCGGAGGGCGGCCCCGCCTCAGCGGCCGGTTTTGGCCTGCCGCTCCACGATCTGGGCCAGGGCCCGCGCGAGGCTCTTCGGGTAGTCCTGGGTGGCGGCGGCAGTCCGGTCGGCCCAGAGCACATCCTTCTCCAGGCTCTCGGGAGGCTCCATCCCGAGCTCCCCGAGGCGCCGGGCGAGGTAGCGGCAGTACTCCTGGATCTCGGATTGCCAGATGGCTTCGGGGGAGGCTTGGCTCACGATGCGCTGAGCGACGATGTACTCGACGGCCTTCATCGCCTTGTCCTGCTCGATCTTCCGCACGGAGGGGGACCACTGGATGAGTTCGGCGCCGTTTGAGGAGGCCTGGGGCGCCTCGGGCGGCCTTTCCCCGCGGCGGATGAAGGAACCCACGGAGACCGCCTTCCACGAGACGACGAAGAAAACGAGTCCCACCGCGAGCGAGAGGCCGTAAGGCCCCTTCCAGAGGTGCTGAATCAGCCATGCCAGCACGATGCCACCGAAGACGGCGAAGAGGGCCCTGATCAAGCGGATCTGAAGTGCATCCCTCCAAAGGTCCATCTCGGTTTCGCCCCCCGTTCCGGACACCCTCTGTGTTCCTTGACAGTCTATCAACTTGACACCTCATCGGCAATGGGCCCGCGCCCCGGCTCCCCGGGCCGTGGCCAGGGCTCGGCTCCGCCGACCCCTTTACATGCGCGGCCTCTGGGGTAAGCTAAGGGCAGGCCGGGAACAAGGCGATCTCAGGGAGGCTCGGGTGGACGGTAGAGGAAGCGCCCTTCTGGTGGTGGACATCCAACCCGACTTCCTGCCCGGCGGGCCTCTCGGGATCGAGCGGGGCGAGGAGGTGGTGGCTCCCATCGCCCGGCTCATGGGCTCGGGCCGCTTCGGCCTGTGCGTGGCGACGCAGGACTGGCATCCGACCGGCCACGTCTCCTTCGCCTCCCTTCACCCGGGCCGCCGCCCCTTCGATGTGATCGAGCTCTACGGCCGGGAACAGGTGCTCTGGCCCGACCACTGCGTGCAAGGAACGCCCGGGGCCCAACTGCTGGCCGGGATGCCCTGGGAGAAAGCGTCCGCGGTGATCCGCAAGGGCACCGATCCGGCGGTGGACTCCTACAGCGGCTTCCGGAACAACTGGGGACCCGGCGGGACGAGACCTCCCACTGGCCTGGGGGGCTACCTCCGGGAGCGGGGAGTGACGGAGATTTGGCTCTGCGGGCTGGCGCGCGATTACTGCGTGCTGTGGAGTGCGGAGGACGCCGCCGAAGCAGGCTTCGGCGTGACCGTTCTCTGGGACCTCACGAGACCCGTGGACCCGGCCTCGGACGAGAGGGTCCGCACGACCCTGCTGGAGCGCGGAGTCGCCCTCCTCGAAGGGCCCGGTCCCTAATTCCCTCCCCGCCGCCGGCGGGGCCATCCAGCCGAGGTGACGATGGAGAGCTTCGTGCACATCCTTCTGGTCGTGGTGGCGCCGGCGCTCTTCCTCGTGCTGGCCACCGTGGCGTGGGCCCTGATCGTCTTCCAGGTGCCCGGCACCTGGATCATGATCCTGCTCGCCCTGCTCTATGGACTGCTGGAGGGCTTCAAGGCGATGAGCGCCTGGGTCTTGCTCGTGGGCGTGGCCATCGCCTTGGTCGGAGAGGCTGTGGAATGGGGGATGGGCTACTTTGGCGCCAAGGGCTTCGGCGGCTCGCGCGCCGCCGGGTGGGCGGCGCTGGGCGGCTCCGTCGCCGGCGCCGTGCTGGGGGCCGCCTTCGGGTGGGGGCTGGGCGCCATCCCCGGCACCATTCTGGGTGCCTTCGCGGGCGCCCTGATCGTGGAGGCGGTGCGCCAGCGCCACGCCGGCAGAGCCCTGAAGGCGGGGATCGGGGCGGGCATCGGCCGGGCCCTGGGGCTGGCCACGAAACTCGGCATGAGCGGGGCCTTCCTGGCGCTCCTCTACGTCCGGGTCCTCTGGACGGCCTTCAAGGCGGGATGAAAGCCCGCGGGTCGCGCGTTGCCCCAATCCCGCGATGGGAGCCGAAATGGCGGTGCAAATCCCAATCCCAAATCCCGCGATTGGACATGGGAGTGGCTCCGAAAGGCAGATGGAGGGCAGTTCCCGTGAAAGACGGTCTTCACCCGCGAAGGGATTTGGGTGACCTCCGAACCCGGCCCAGGCCGGGCGAGGAAGCCCCAAGGATGGGGTGGGGCCCCAACGGGCTTTGCCCGTGGGGCGGGGCCCCGGAGGGCAACGCGACGATTCGTCAGGCTTTGGCTGCGAATCGGAGGAGGAAGCCCATGGCCCTCCCCGTTCAGGAGACAAAGTCTTTCCCCCGTGAGCCACCTGCGCCGCCGAAGGAAGGACCGTTCGATCGCGGAATCTAGCCGTTGGGAGAATCCTGAAAAGGAGATTGCGATGAAGATGCGAAGATTGGGCAAGAACGGGCCCGAGGTGTCGGCCCAGGGCCTCGGCTGCATGGGCATGTCGGAGTTCTACGCGGGCCGGGACGACGCGGAGTCCGTCGCCACGATCCACCGCGCGCTGGATCTGGGCATCACCTTCCTCGACACGGCGGACATGTACGGCGTGGGAGAGAACGAGAGGCTCGTGGGCCAGGCCATCGCCGGGAGGCGCGGCCGGGTCTTCTTGGCGACCAAGTTCGGAAACGTCCGAGGCTCCAAGGGCGAGTTCCTCGGCGTGAACGGCCGCCCGGAATACGTCAGGGCTTGCTGCGAGGCGAGCCTGAAGCGCCTCGGCACGGACACGATCGACCTCTACTACCAGCACCGCGTGGACCAGCAGGTCCCCATCGAGGAGACCGTGGGGGCCATGTCCCGGCTGGTCGAAGAGGGCAAGGTGCGCCACCTCGGCCTGTCGGAGGCCTCGCCCAGGACTCTCCGACGCGCCTGCGCCGTCCACCCCATCTCGGCCCTCCAGACGGAGTACTCCCTCTGGACGCGCGACCCCGAGCCGGAGGTTCTGCCCGCGTGCAGGGAGTTGGGCGTCGCCTTCGTGGCCTACAGCCCGCTGGGCCGAGGCTTTCTGTCCGGGCGTTTCCGCAAGCCCGAGGACCTGCCCGAGGACGACTACCGCCGCCACCACCCGCGCTTCCAGGGGGAGAACTTCCAGGCGAACCTGCGGCTCGTGGAGAAGGTGGAAGCCATGGCCAAGTCGAAGGGTTGCACGCCGTCCCAGCTCGCCCTGGCCTGGGTCCTGGCCAAGGGGGAGGGGATCATCCCCATCCCCGGCACCAAGCGCCGCCGCTACCTCGAAGAGAACGTCGCGGCCCTCGACGTGCACCTGAGCTCCGCCGACGTGAGTCAGCTCGATGAAGCGATCCCCGTCGGCATCACCGCCGGCCCTCGGTACCACGAACAGGCCATGAAGGCGATTGATCAGTAACTTGCCGAAAGGCGTGGTTGCGCGGCGCCGGCGGTGGTCGAGGGGGCGCGGGGGAACGGGGAGGTTCCCCCGCGCGAAGGCACACCGGCGCAAGGGCAGAGGGTGACAGCCTGCCGGAGGCAGGCGCCAGAGGGGGGCGGCCGAGCCCCCCTATGGGGAGCGTCCTGCGCGACCCGCGGCCCTCGGTACCACGAACAGGCCATGAAGGCCATTGACCAATAGACGCGAGACGCGAGACGCGAAGGGCGAGACGCTGGGGCGGAGGCAGTGGGTGGGGCCTCCGCCCCTTCTGTTTGCGGGGCGGAATTCTCTGTTTGACTCGCCTCGGCGGCCTGCGAGAAGATGGCCCCTTCGGGGCGCCATGGCTGCCCCGCGCCTCAGGAGGAGGGGAAGTGATGACGATCCGCGTGGATGGGAGCCACCTGACCATAGAGGAGGTGGTGCGCGCGGCCCGGCACGGCGAGCAGGTGGAGCTCGCTCCCGAGGCCATCGAGCGCATCAAGGCCTGCCGGGCCATGCTGGAAAAGAAGATCCAGGCCCACGAGACCATGTACGGCGTGAACACCGGCATCGGCGAATTCTCGGAGGTGGCCCTCAGCGACGAGCAGGTCCAGCAGTTCCAGAAGTACCTCATCTACAACCACGCCGCGGGCATCGGCGAACCGGCGCCCGTCGAGCACGTTCGGGCCGCCATGCTGAGCCGCATCAACGTCCACGCCAAGGGCTTCTCGGGCTGCCGGCCGGAGATCCCGCTCACCTACGCGGCTCTGCTGAACGCGGGCATCACGCCGGTGGTCTGCGAGAAGGGGAGCGTGGGGGCCTGCGGCGACCTCGCTCCCATGAGCCAGTGCGCCCTGTCGCTGATGGGCGAGGGCGAGTGCTTTTACCAAGGGAAGCGGATGCCCACCCGAGAGGCCATGGAGCAGGCGGGCGTCCCCGTGCCCGGCCTGAAGGCGCGCGACGGCCTGGCCGCCATCAACGGCTCCAACCTCATCACCGGCATGGCCTGCCTGGAGCTCTACGACGCCGACCGCTGGGTGAAGCAGGCGGAGGTCGCCGCGGCCATGAGCCTGGAGGCGCTGCTGGCCAACATGAGGCCGTACGAGGCGAAGCTCCACGAGCTGCGCGGCTTCCGCGGGGCGATCACCTGCGCCGCCAACCTGCGCGCCGTGATGGCGGGCTCCGACCTCGTCACCGGCAAGCTCAAGGTGAAGGTGCAGGACGCCTACTCCATGCGCGCCACTCCGCAGGTGATCGGAGCCCTGCGGGACCAGCTCGCCCACGCCCGCAGGCAGATCGAGATCGAGCTGAACGGCGTGGCGGACAACCCCATCTTCGTGGCGGAGGAGAACAAGGTCTACACCGGCGCCAACTTCCAGGGCACGCCGGTGAGCCTGCCGCTGGACGTGGTGGGGGCGGGCGTGGCCATGGTCTCGGTCCTCTCCGAGCGTCGCCTGAACCGTCTCCTGAACCCGGCCCTCTCGGTGGGCCTGCCGGCCTTCCTGACGAAGGGCGCGGGCATGTTCTCGGGCCACATGCTGAGCCAGTACACCGCCGACATGCTCATCGTGGAGCAGCGCATCCTCTCCGCGCCGAGCTACGTCCAGTCCATCCCCGCGGCGGCGGACCAGGAGGACTTCGTCTCCATGGGCATGAACGCCGCCCTCAAGACGCGCCAGATCCTGGAGAACGCGAGCGGAGTGCTGGCCATCGAATTCATCGCCGCGGCGCAGGGGCTCGACTTCCGCGAGTTCAAGCCGGGCGAGGGCACCCGCGCGGCCCACTGTGCCGTGCGCAAGGTCGTTGCCCACCTCGAGGAGGACCGCCCCCTCTTCAAGGACCACAACGCCATGCGGGACGCCGTCAAGGCCTGCACCGTCCTCGATGCGGTGGAGGGCTCCATCGGCGAGCTCAAGAGCTCCTGGTAGGAAGGATTTACCACCAAGGCACCGAGGCACAAATGCGACTGGGGATGGGGGCGAAGGCCCTTCCTCGGCCCCTCCACCCTCCTGTACCGTAGGAGCGCTCTTCCGAGCGCGATGGGGGGGCGGTACGGTGGACCGGTCCTTCCTACCCCCATCCGGCCCGCCCGCGCCGCTCGTCTCACCTCTCCTCTCAGTTGACAGAAGCGGCGGGGCGAGCTAAGGTCGAGTGCAGACGATCCCCCCGGCGAAGCTCGAGGCAAGTGCCCGTCCAGGGGGAGCAGGTGGTAGCACCGCAGCCCTGTCCGTCGTCCGGCAGCGCGTCGTTCCGGGAGGGAAACCGCGAATGAGGCGTGATGCGGATCTTCCTATCCCCGTGTAGCCTTCTTCGGCGCCACCCCGGCGGCCCGCGCCGCTCCCCCGAAGCATCGCTTTTCCGTCGTCCTTGCCCCCGTCGTGGGGCGAACGCATGTCCCTTTTCCTGAGGAGTTGAATGATGCATGCATTTGGAAATCGGAGATCTTCCGCGCGCTCAGAGGCCCTCCAGGCCTCGCCGGTGAAGAAGCTGGGAAGGTGGGGCGCCATGGCCCTGCTGCTCATGGGCGTGATCTGGGCGCCGCGGGTCCTGGCGGCCGGCCAGACGGCCCAGGAGCCGGGCGTCCTTCGGGCCACGCTGAAGAACGGCCTGCGGGTCGTGATTGTAGAAAACAAGCTGGCCCCCGTGGTGACCACCGAGGTCAACTACCTCGTGGGCTCCAACGAGGCGCCGGAGGGCTTCCCGGGCATGGCTCACGCGCAGGAGCACATGATGTTCCGCGGCAGCCCCAAGCTCTCGGCCGACCAGCTCGCCGACATCACCGCCGCCATGGGGGGCGACTTCGACGCCGACACCCAGCAGACGGTGACTCAGTACTTCTTCACCGTCCCCGCCGAGGACCTGGACCTGGCCCTGCACATCGAGGCGGACCGCATGAGCGGCGTGCTCGACACCGACAAGCTCTGGGGCGAGGAGCGAGGGGCCATCGAGCAGGAGGTGGCCCAGGACCTCTCCAACCCGCAGTACGTCTTCTACACCAAGCTGCTGGCGGCCATGTTCAAGGGCACGCCCTACGCCCACGACGCGCTGGGCACGCGGCCCTCCTTCAACAAGACCACGGGCGCCATGCTGCACCAGTTCTACGACTCCTGGTACGCCCCCAACAACGCCATCTTCGTCATCGTGGGCAACGTGGACCCGCAGGCCACGCTGAAAGAGGTGGAGAAGCTCTTCGGCTCCATCCCCTCCAAGAAGATCGCGGCGCACCCGGCGATCAATCTGGAGCCCGTCAAGCCCGAGACGTTGAACCTCACCACCGACCTGCCCTACGGCCTGGCCATCGTGAGCTTCCGGATGCCCGGCTCGGACAGCCCCGACTACGCCGCGGCGCAGGTGCTGAGCGACGTCCTGAGCAGCCAGCGCTGGAACCTCTACGGCCTGGTGCCGCAGGGAAAGGCCATGTACGCCGGCTTCCAGTTCAGCGCCCTGCCGAAGGCGGGGATCGGCTTCGCCGTCGCCGTTTTCCCCAAGGGGGCCGACGCGGCGGGCCTCGTCAAGGAGATCAACGGAATCGTCGCCGGGGCGGTGCAGAAGGGCCTGCCGGCCGACCTGGTGGAGGCGGCCAAGCGGCAGGAGCTGGCCGATTCCGAACTTCAGAAGAACTCGGTCTCGGGCCTCGCCGAGGCATGGTCGCAGGCCCTCGCCGTGGAGGGGCGCCAGTCCCCCGACGATGACGTTCAGGCCATGGAGAAGGTGAGCGTTGAGGACGTGAACCGGGTGGCCAAGGAGGTCCTGGACCAGGATCACGCCATCGTGACCATCCTCACTCCCCAGCCCTCGGGCAAGCCGCTCTCCTCGAAGGGATTCGGCGGCAAGGAATCCTTCGCCCCGAAGAACCCCAAGGCCGTGAAGCTCCCGGCCTGGGCCGAGAAGGCGCTGGGCCGGCTCTCCGTCCCGGCCTCCGTGGTGAACCCGGTGGTGACGACCCTCCCCAACGGCCTGACGCTCATCGTTCAGCCCGAGTCCATCAGCGACACCGTCACCGTCTCCGGTCAGATCAAGAATCAGTCCGATCTGGAGACGCCCAAGGGCCAGGAGGGGGTGAACCAGGTCCTGGACCAGCTCTTCTCCTTCGGCACCACGAACCTGGATCGCCTCGCCTTCCAGAAGGCCCTCGACGACATCGGCGCCAAGGAGTCCGCGGGCACCAGCTTCTCCGTGGAGGCCCTGGCGGACCACTTCGATCGCGCCGTTCAGCTCCTGGCCGATAACGAGCTGAACCCCGCCCTGCCCGAGCAGGCCTTCAAGATCATGCAGGTGCAGACCGCCCGCTCCGTGGCGGGCCTCCTGCAGAGCCCCTTCTACCTCTCGGGCCGAGCCCTCGATGCGGCCCTCTTCCCCAAGGAGGACCCGAGCCTCAGGGAGGCCACGCCCCAGACCGTCTCCGCCCTCACGCTCCAAGACGTGAAGGCCTACTACGCCAAGGTCTTCCGGCCCGACCTCACGACCATCGTGGTGATGGGCAAGGTCACGCCGGCAGAGGCCAAGGCCGCCGTCGAGAAGTACTTCGGCGGATGGAAGGCCGAAGGGCCCAAGCCCGAGACCGTGCTTCCGGCCGTCCCGGCCAACAAGCCCTCCTCCACGGTGGTGCCCGACAGCAGCCGCGTGCAGGACAGCGTCACCCTCGCCGAGACCCTCGGCCTGAACCGCTCCAATCCCGACTACTACGCCCTCGAGCTCGGCAACCACGTGCTCGGCGGCGCCTTCTACGCCACGCGCCTCTACCGCGACCTGCGCGAGAAGGGCGGGCTGGTCTACTACGTCTCGTCCAACTTCGACGTGGGCCAGAAGCGCTCCCTCTACGTGGTTCGTTACGGCTGCGACCCGCCTAACGTGACCAAGGCGCAGACCATGGTGGTGCGCGAGCTGAAGTCCATGTCCACGGCGCCCGTCACGCCCGAGGAGCTGCAGAAGGCCAAGGCGCTGGTGCTGCGCGAGATCCCGCTCTCCGAATCGAGCGTGGGCAGCATCGCCCACGGGCTCATCTACCGCTCGACCCACGACCTGCCCCTCGACGAGCCCACCCTCGCGGCGCACAAATACCTGGCCCTCACGGCGCCGCAGATCCAGGCCGCCTACGCCAAGTGGCTGCGCCCCGACGACCTGGTCCGCGTCACCCAGGGACCCGAGCCGAAGTAGCCGGCCGGGAGCGTCAAGAACCCACCCCGGGGAGGGGACGCCAGCGTCACGGCGTCCTCTCCCCGGAAGGGGCGAGAGGCGAGACGCAAAGAAAAGATTCACCACAGAGACACAGAGGACACAGAGGGGGAATGCTTCTCACTTCTCACTTGCCCTCCAATCAGGGGAGGAGGGAAACGGTAAGGGCGCTCTTTTGAGCGCGAATCCTTGGACGTGAGACCCTAGACGCGAGAGAGGTAGGCGAGGAAGGGGGATGGATCGATGGAGAGCCGATTCGCGGCGCCGATGTGCCGTGACGTGAAGGCCATAACCCGGTTTTTCCCTGTCATATTTGGTGGCAACGCCCTAGTGCCGTTTCTTATGCGGTTTCCCTGGCCCACATGGCTGTTGGTGCTGTATGCGACTCTGCAAATAGGCCTTCTCGTCTATCTGGCCTCCTACAAGATTCTCGCCTACATCGTGACGGAGGATTCGCTGATCGTCCGCTACTGGGGGCGCCCCGTTACCATTCCCCTGGCGGACCTCGCCTCAGCGACGGTCGATCCGGAGGCCATGCGAGTGCCCATCCGAAGGGGGATCGCCTTTTCCATCATGGGAGTGCAGAAGAGCAACACGTGGGGCGCCTACCGCGCCTATGCCTCCGATCCCGGCCGGGCGGTGGTGCTGAGTTTTGCGGACCGCCGCATCGTGGTCACCCCCGACCGGCCGGAGGAGTTCGCCGCGCTGGTGAGACAGGTAGGGAAGTTAGGAAGTTAGGAAGTTAGGAAGGGGGATGGCTCGATGGAGACCCGATTCGCGGCGCCGATGGGCCACGACGTGAAAGTCATCAGCTGGTCCTCACCTTTCATTTTTGGAGGTCTCGCCCTGGTTCCGTTTGCCGCGCGGTTTCCTTGGCCCCCTGCTGTGTGCGCCCTGTGGGGCATTCTCTTGGCGGCCCTGCCGGTCACGTTCTCCTTGTTCAGAATTCGAGCCTACCTCGTCACCGAGGACGCGGTAATTGTTCAGATGGTGGTTCGCGGCAGGACCATTCCCCTGGAGGGACTGGTCTCGGTCAGCGTAGACTCGCAGGCGATGGCGCACTCCATCCGCTGGTTCGGCAACGGCGGCCTCTTCGCGGTCACGGGCCTGTTCCACAACGGGAAGCTCGGGGACTACCGCGCCTATGCCTCCGATCCCAGCCGGGCGGTGGTGCTGAGCTTTCCGGACCGCCGCATCGTGGTCACTCCGGACCGGCCGGACGAGTTCGCCGCGCTAGTGAGAGAGGTTAGGAAGTTAGGAAGTTAGGAAGGGGTCGCGGGGGTCTGGAGGACGCTCGGCGTGGGACACGGGGCGCCGTCCTCTTGTCCGGGCCTAGGGGCTCCGGCTCTGCGCCGGGAAGGAGCCGCCCCCAGGCCCGGTTTCAGGAATAGAGCACCGGCGGCCCGCGGCGAAGGTCGGCCTGTAGCGAGGAGGAGCCATGCTGAACCCGTTCCACTTCCCGAAGCCCTACGCGCATGATCATTCCCCCGTTCAGAACGTGAACGATCTCTTCGATGAGCGCATGACCAGGGGCCAGCGGGCCGCGGAC
>JAJYCJ010000060.1 GCA_021778515.1 Acidobacteriota bacterium | reverse complement strand
CGCGTGAGCCTTCGGGTGAGCAGGCCCGCCCAGACGAAGGCCGCGAATCCCGCCACCAGCATTCCGAAGAAGACCTTCAGCCAGGCATTCTGGACGGCATCGGTGGGATTCACGTGGTCCAGAACGAGGCCGAAGAGGATAGGGACGAAGACCACCAGGATAAAGGCCAGCCCGATCTTCACCTTCATGCGCCACCCCACGCTTTGGCGTATACCTTACATCCCGCGTCCACGGCCGCCAAGCCCTCCGGGCGCTTCCGGCCGATGGATTCGGCCCTGCCGAGCACCAGCAGCCCGCCCGGAACGAGCGCCTGAACGGCCTGCCGGAGCAGTCTCTCCTGGGCCTCCTCCGTCAGGTAGATGAACAGGTTACGCAACAAAAACACGTGAAGGCCCCTTCCCGGAAAGCCCCGAGTCAGGTCACAACACAGGGGCAAGATCCTGTCCGCCACCGCGGGAACGACCCTGGCTTCCGCCACCTCTTCCCTAAAATACCGCTCTCTCAGCCGATTGTCCAACTTGGCCAGGGATTTGGCGGCGAATCGGCCCCGGCGCAGCCCGTGCAGCGCCCGCCGCGAACGGTCCCCCGCCAGGATTCGCCCGTCCAGGCCCATCTCGCAGAAGAGGATGGCCAGGCTGACGGCCTCCTCACCCGTGGAGCAGGGGGCGCTCATGGCCCTGAGGGGCGCCCAGCCCGGCAGCCCCGCCCTCTCCCGCAGGGCCGAGCGGAGCACGGCGAAGACCTCGGGGTTGCGGAAGATCTCGGTGGTCGGAACCAGGAGCTTCTGAGCCAGGGTGCGCGCCTCCCCGCGGTGCTCCTCCAGGTAGGCCAGGTAGCTCGCCGCGTCGGGACACCCCGTGGCGCGCAGCCGCGGGGTCAGGCGGCGTTCCAGGAAAGTGCTTCGGTAGTCCTCCCCCCGCACGCCCGTGGCCTGGCCGATCCAGCTCCGGAGAGCGTCCAGGTCCTGTTCGGACAGCGGGCTCACGGGGGACCCCCAAGGGTGGGCGAGAATGGGGGACGCGATCCTGGAGCGGACGGCCCCTTCCCTCTCCGCCGTGCCGCCCCTTGCCCGGTGCTGGGCCGTGGGAGCGCTCTTGGGAGCGCGACGGGCGCGGAAGGGCGAGGTATCGGCCTCTGGAGAGGCCTCCCACGGAGCTTCCACGCCCCGGGTTCTCGCGTGGGGCGCCTCACGTCTCGCTCCCTTCGAAGGTTCTCGCGACGCCGCCCTCCAGCCAGGCCGCGGCGCCCTCCCCGGGCCGGGTCTGGAGGCCCGCGATGGTGAGGTGTGCACGAGGCAGAGACCCGGGCGGCGGGGCGTAGGCGCACAGAGCCTCCGCGAGAGTCAGCCGCTCGCTGGCCGGCTCCCTCGTCAGCAGGGCATAGAGGTTGCGCAACGGATCGGGCTCCTCGATGGGGAAGTCCGTCCCCAGGAGCAGCGGGAGTCCTGCCTGCGCGAGGCTTCCCCAGGGATAGGCCGCCGCCATGCGGGCTCCCAGGCGTTCGGCGGCCCAGGAGCGGTCCGACAGGTAGTGGCAGGGCTGGATCGAGGCGATGACGCCTCCCTCCCGCATGCGCCGGATGGAGGTCTCCGGAAGCAGTTGGGCGTGCTCGATGCGCGAGCCCGAGGGCCAGCCCGCCGCCTGGAGGGCGTCCAGCGCGATCCGTGCGGCGCGGTCTCCGATGGCGTGGATGGCGGGCGGCAGGCCGAGGGCGGCCAGGCGGCGGACCGCGTCGTTCAGCGCCTCGGGCTCCCAGATCAGCAATCCCCGTTCACCCGGAGCGTCGTCGTAGTCCGCCTCCAGACACGCCCCCCGGCTACCCAGGGCACCGTCGGCGTACAGCTTTGCGCCGGCGACCTTGAAACCCGGTCCACGATGTGCGGGGAGATCGTCGAGGCCCGTGCGGGCCACGTCGAGATAGCCGTCCAGGGGGATGGGGAGCTCCCCCTCCGCCTCCATCAGCCGGAGGGTCTCCACGTGCGCGCGCTCCAGCCCCATGTCCGTGGCGCCGCACAGCCCCTTGGCTCTCAGGGATCGAAGTCCCGAGCGGAGCCAGCGGCGCAGCTCCTGCCGGACGGGCGGGGGAACCCTCCGGGCGACGGGCTCCATGGCCGCGTCCACGAGGAGGCCCGTGGGGACGCCCTTCTCCCTGAGGATGAGGCCGCCCGGAGGATCGGGCGTGGACTCGCCGATGCCTCCCGCCCGCAGCGCGGCCGAATTGACCCAGGCGGCGTGGCCGTCGATGCGCCTGAGGAACACGGGGCGGTCCGGGAAGGCGTCGTCCAGGAGTCTTCGGTGAGGAAACCCGCCTTCCCAGAGGTTCTGGTCCCAGCCGAAGCCCTCCAGCCAGGCCCCCGGCGCCAGGTCGACGGAGGAGGTGCGCAGGCGCTCCAGGGCCTCCTCGGGCGAGCGGGCGCCGCGGAGGTCCGCCTGGCAGAGGAGCGCGCCCAGGGCGGCCACGTGGCCGTGGTGGTCCCACAGGGGAGGAAGAAGGACCAGGAAGGGGGCCCCGGCGAGGGCCGGATCGGCCCGTACAGCCTCGGTCAGGCGCCCCGGAAGACGGGCGGGAACAAAGCCGCCCTCAGCCCGCCACCCCCAAATCTCCTGCACCGGGCCTCCTTACGCTGGACGCGAGACCTGAGACGCGAGACGCTAGACGCGGGATCGTAGGAGGCCTCTCCAGAGGCCGATTCGCCGTTCGCTTCCCGCCCGTCGCGCCCTGGAGAGCGCTCCCACGTGCCCTTACAGCCGTCCGGCATTTTTTCAATTCGCAATTCGTGCTTCCCCAACCCCTTGGTGCCCTGGTGGTGAGTCGTTTCTTTTTGCCCTACAAGATCGCCAGGGCGTCGTCGAGGTCCCCCATGATGTCCTCCGCGGCCTCCAGTCCGATGCTGATCCGGATGCCGCCCGGCTCGATGCCCGCCTCCACCTGCGCCTCCAGCGGCAGAGGGGCGTGGGTCATGGAGGAGGGGTGTTCGATGAGCGTCCTGACCTGCCCCAGAGAAACGGCCAGCGTGAGGGTGAGCGCGTTCTGCGCCAGGTGGTTCATGAGTCTGCGGCCGCGCTCGCGGGCCTCCTCCGGGCTGCCCTTGAGCACGAAGTAGATCATGATGCCGGGGGCGAAGTTGCCGTCCTGGTCCAGCATCTGTTTGCGCGCCAGGACGTGCTGGGGATGGCTGGGCAGGCCTGGGTAGAGAACGCGCTCCACGGCCGGATGGCCCTCGAGGAAGCGGGCCACCTTGAGGGCCGTCTCGTTCTGGCGTCGCGATCTCAGGGCCAGGGTCGGGAGTCCGTAGACCAGGGCCGGCCACGCGGCCTTGGGGGCCAGGGGCGCGCCGAAGTCCTTCCGGAAGAGAAGGATGTCCGGTTCGAGCAGCTGGGGCCCCACCCAGACGCCGCCCATGTCGGTGCCGAAGCCCCCCACGTTCTTGGTGATGGACTGCACCGCCACGTCCGCGCCGAGCGTGATGGGGCGCTGGCTGAAGGGGGTGGCGAAGGTGTTGTCCACGACGATGAAGATGCGCCGCTTCTTGGGGTTCCGCGCCGCGTTGGCCCGGTCCACCGCGGCCCTGACGGCCCCGATGTCCACCAGCTCCAGCACGGGGTTGGTGGGGGTCTCGAAGTAGACCGCCACCACCTCGTCGGTCATCATGGCCTCCACCGCCTCCACGTCCTTCACGTCCACCATCTTCACCGTGATGCCGAAGCGCGGGAGCCAGTTCTTCATGAGCGAGTAGGTGCACCCGTAGAGGGTGTGGTGGACGAGGATGGTATCCCCCGACTTGGCCAGCACCCCCAGGCTAGCGGTGATGGCCGCCATGCCCGTAGAGAAGGCCACGGCGCACTCGCCCTCCTCGGCCGCGGCGAGATTGTCCTCGAGCATGGACCGGCTCGGCTCGTCGAGGCGGTCGTAGATGTAGATGGGGGGCAGGACGTGGCGGTTGAACTCGGGGTTGGCGAAGGCCTGGAAGCCCCGGGCTCCCCGCTCGACGCTCTCGAGCCGGTAGGCCGCGGAGGCCGAGATGGGCGGGACGATGTGGTCGCTGTAATCCCAGTGGGGCGAGTGAAAATCGCCGTGGATGAGGCGGGTCTCCTTGTGGTACCGCCGCTTCCTCTCCTTCTTGTCGGTCATGGATCTGCCCTCCTCGACAAAATTGTACATCAGCGCGGCGCCCGCCCCAACGGAGCCGTGGCGGGGAAGCGCCAAAGCGCCCACATTGTTGGCAACGGTGGAGGAGATGCGGAATGCCTGGATCGGTCCCCGAGGTTCGCGTGAGGGTGATGAACTCGGCGCCAGTCCAAGGGGACGGCGAGTGGGTCCTCTACTGGATGGTGGCCGTGCGCAGGACGCGCTTCAACTTCGCTCTTCAGAGGGCCGCGTTCTGGGCCTCCGAGCTGGGCCGGCCGCTTCTCGTCCTGGAGGCCCTCCGGTGCGACTATCCCTGGGCGAGCGACCGCCTCCACCGGTTCATCCTCGACGGCATGGCCGAGAACCGGCGCGCGTTTGGGCGGGCGGGAGTGACCTACCACCCCTACGTGGAGCCTGCCCTCGGCGCCGGGCGGGGACTTCTGGAAGCGCTGGCCGCCAGGGCCGGCGTCGTCGTCACGGACGACTGTCCCGCCTTCTTCCTGCCGCGCATGGTGGCCGCCGCCGCGGCCAGGGTGCCCGTGCTCGTGGAGGCGGTGGACGGCAACGGACTGCTGCCGCTGCGGGCGGCCGACCGGGCCTACCCGACGGCCCATGGTTTTCGCCGATTCCTGCAACGGGAGCTGCCGCGACATTGGGCCGAGGCCCCAGAGGCCGATCCCCTCGCAAAACGGAGCGGTCCCCCGGCCGTCCCGCTTCCGGAGGAGATCTTCGATCGCTGGCCACCGGCGGGCTCCGATCTCCTGATGGGAGATGCGGCCGCTCTTGCCGCGCTGCCCCTGGACCACGCGGTCAAACCCGCACCCCTCCGAGGGGGGAGCGAGGCGGCCGGCGCGGGCCTGAGCACCTTTCTCTCGGCGCGGCTGGCGGGCTACGCACAGGGGCGCAACCGCATCGAGGGGAGCGCGGCCAGCGGCCTCTCGCCCTACCTCCACTTCGGCCACCTCTCGGCGCACGAGGTGGCCGCCGCGGTGCTGGAGAGGGAGGACTGGAATCCGGGACGGCCCTCGCCCAAGGCCACCGGCTCCCGGCAGGGCTGGTGGGGCGCCTCCGCCTCGGCGGAGGCCTTCCTCGACCAGCTCATCACCTGGCGGGAGCTGGGCCTCAACGCGGCCGCGCACCTTCCGGCCTACCAAGACTTCGAGACCCTGCCCGACTGGGCCAGGGCCACGCTTCTCAAGCACTCGGCGGACCCCAGGCCGCACCTCTACACGCTGGGCGAGCTAGAGGCCGCCGCCACGCACGATCCCCTCTGGAACGCCGCCCAGCTTCAGTTGGTGAGGGAGGGGACCATCCATAACTACCTCCGCATGCTCTGGGGCAAGAAGATCCTGGAGTGGACCGGCCATCCACGGGAGGCGCTGGAGGTCATGACCGAGCTGAACGACCGCTTCGCGCTGGACGGCAGGGACCCCAACTCGGTGGCGGGCATCTTCTGGACCCTCGGCCGCTACGACCGTCCGTGGGGGCCCGAGCGGCCCATCTTCGGGACGGTGCGCTTCATGAGCTCCCAGAACACCGCCCGCAAGATGGACGTGACCGGCTATCTCCGGCGCTTCGGCCCCGCGGGGGCGGCCGATGGACGGTGACGCCGGCCCTCTGCGCGTTCTCTTCGACGGGGAGTGCGGCCTCTGCCGGGCCCAGGCTCTCTGGCTGCGCCGGCTGGACTGGCGCCGCAGGCTTCGGTGGGAAGATTTCCACGCATCGGAGGCGCAGGGAAGCTGCCCGGCCGGCCTTGACCGGGGGGCCCTGGAACAGTCCCTGCACGTGGTGGCCGCCGACGGACGGGTCCTCCGCGGCTTCCTCGCCCTGCGCCGCCTGGCCCGGTGCCTGCCGGCGCTGTGGCCCTTCGTCCCCCTTCTCTACCTCCCGGGCGCCGCGAGCCTGGGAGAGCCCCTGTACCGCCTCGTGGCCCAAAACCGCCACCGGCTGAGCCGCGATCGCGGGTGGGGCGCGAGAGGCTAGACGGGCCGGCGAGGGTCGTGCGGCTCCTCCCTCCGCCGTTCGCATCGCTTCGCGCCCCGGTGCGCCTGTCGCAGGCCCCGTTCTTCCGCTTTCTGAAAGCGCAAGGCCGGCATCCCCCTTCTCGATGGCCTGTTCCCTCCCTCTGCCCTTAGTGGTTTAATAATCGCCCCGGGGAGGGAGAGCGGATGGATCTCGGTTTCATCGCGCGCGTGGCCAAGCCCACGCGCTACACGGGCGGGGAGGTCAACGAGGTGGTCAAGCAGGAGCGCCCCGGCCTCCTGCACGTGGCCTTCGCCTTCCCCGACGGCTACGAGATCGCCATGAGCACCATGGGCCTGCGGATCCTCTACGGCCTCCTCAACCAGCGGGAGGACGTATGGATGGAGCGGGTCTTCATGCCCATGCCCGACATGATCCAGGAGATGGAGAAGCGGGGGCTGCCCCTCTTCTCGCTGGAGTCCAAGCGGCCCCTCTCCGCCTTCGACGTGGTGGGCTTCACGCTCCAGTTCGAGCTGACCTACACCAACATCCTGCACATGCTTCGCATGGGAGGGATCGCCCGCCGCGCCGCCCAGCGGGGCCCCGGCGATCCGGTGCTGCTGGCGGGCGGGCCCTGCGCCTGCAACCCCGAGCCCCTGGCCCCCTTCATGGACGCCTTCCTCATCGGCGACGGCGAAGAGGCCTTCGGGGAACTCTGCGAGGTCGTCCGCGCCTTCAAGGATGCGCCGAGGCCGGTGCTCTGGCGGGAGCTCGCCAAGGTGCCCGGAACCTACGTGCCGGCCCTCTATCGGACGGAGGTGGACCCGGCCACCGGAATGGAGGTGGTGGTCGGCTCCGAGGCGCCCGAGGCCCCCTTCCCGGTCCCGCGGCGGATCCTCCCCGACATCGACCGCTACCCCTTCCCCACCCGGGTCATCGTGCCGCACCACCAGGTGGTTCACGACCGCTTCGCCGTGGAGATCGCCCGGGGCTGCAGCGTGGGCTGCCGCTTCTGCCAGGCCGGCTTCACCTACCGCCCGGAGCGGGAGCGCTCGCCGGAGGCCATCCGTGAGGCGGCCGCGGAAGGGCTGGCGGCCACGGGCTACCAGGAGGTGACGCTCCTGAGCCTGAACACGGGCGACTACAAGGGGCTGGAGCCCCTCATCCGGGCCGTGGCGGCGGACGGCGCCTTCCAGCAGGTCGGCGTCTTCATGCCGAGCCTGCGCGTGAGCGCCCTGACCGAGGAGCTGGCGGAGGCCCTCGCCGCCGGCCGCAAGACCGGGTTCACCCTGGCGCCCGAGGCGGGCACGCAGCGCCTGCGCGACGTGGTCAACAAGCAGATCACGGACCTGGAGCTGGAGGAGGCCGCCTCGGCCGTCTTCACGTACGGCTGGAACGTGCTCAAGCTCTACTTCATGATCGGCCTCCCCTCGGAGACCGAGGAGGACGTGGCCGCCATCGACGACCTGGCGCGGCGAGTGGTGCGCCGGGCCCGCCAGGCGGGCTGCGCCAACCCGCAGGTGACGGTCTCCACCTCCTCCTTCGTTCCCAAGCCCTTCACCCCCTTCCAGTTCTGCCCCATGGAGCCGCCCGCCTCGCTGGCGGCCAAGCAGGATGTCCTCAAGCGCACCCTCCGCAGGCCCGTCTCCTACAAGTGGCACGACGTGGAGGCCAGCCAGATCGAGGCCCTCCTCTCGCTGGGAGACCGGCGCGTGGCGGCCGTGGTCGAGGCGGCGGCGGAACTGGGCTGCCGGCTGGACGGTTGGAGCGAGCACTTCGACGCGCAGAAGTGGCAGAGGGCCATCGAGCAGGTCGGCCTGGACCTGGGGCCCTACCTGTTCCGCTCCAGGGACCGGAAGGAGCGGCTGCCCTGGGATGTCCTGGACATGGGCATCCACAAGGAGTTCCTCTGGCGCGAATGGACCAGGGCGCAGTCGGGTCACCTGACGGAGCCGTGCGGTCCCGAGGCCTGCCACGGGTGCGCCTCTTTCGCCAAGGCCTGCAAGGAGGGCGCGTTCCTCCGGCGTGCCGACGAGTCGGCGCAGCCGCCGCTTCCCGGCGGCCCCGACGCGGCCGCGGTCCCGTGTGCCAAGTACAGGCTGCGCTACCGGAAGGAGGGCACGGCCCGGTTTCTGGGCCACCTGGACCTCATGCACACGCTCGTGCGGGGGCTGCGCCGGTCGGGGGTCCACCTGGCCTATTCCAAGGGGCACCACCCCATGCCCAAGATCGAGTTCCCGGCCCCCCTGCCCCTGGGGGTGGAGGGGGCGGCCGAGTGGATGGAATTCTCCGCCGCCAGCCTCGACATCGAGGAGACCCTGGAGCGGCTCCAGCGCCTCCTGCCCGCCGGATTGACGGCGGAGCGGCTGTTCCGAGTGCCGTCCAACTCCCTGCCCCTCTCCTCCCTCACCGAACAGCGGTACGCCATCGACCTGAGCGGGCTGGCCGGGGAGGATGCCCGCGCGATCCGGCGGAACGTGGAGGCCTTCCTGGCCGCCCCTTCGTGGACGGTCCGGCGGGCCGGCAAGGAGGAGAGGAAACCTCTGGATTTGAAGAGCCGGGTGAGCGGCATGAGGTGGGACGGCGACACCCTCCACCTCAGCATCAGCAGCGGCGGCTTCATGGACCTCGTCCGCTCCCTCTGCCCCCCCGAGAGCCCGGAGCTCCCTCGATTGGTGCGCCTCTGCCTCGAACACGGGGCCGACGAGGGGGCGGGTGCCTGCGAGGCCCAGGACCGCGCCGCCGCCGTGGAGGCGAGGTAGCCGGCCGGGGCTGAGGCTCTGGCCCGGTGCCTGGGCGCGTCGCGCGGGGGCGCTCCGCGCTCCCCCGCACCTCTTCGACTCGTGCCGTCCCCTCTTCATTTGTGGCAGACAGCCCAGAAGCGGTACAATGCGCATCTGCCGGAATATCAGCCCGGCAGGGACCGAGGGCCCATGCACCCATGAAGCAGGAGTTGCTGGTCACCAGGGACCGCTGGCAGACGCGCATCGCGGTGATCGAGGACGGACGCCTCACGGAGTTCCAGCAAGAGCCGAGCCATCTGGACGGACTGGTGGGCAACCTCTACGTCGGAAAGGTGAGCCGGATCCTCCCCGGGATGGAGAGCGCCTTCGTCTCCATCGGCCTGGACCGGGACGGCTTCCTCTTCGAAGGCGACATGGGCCCCCTCAAGCTGTTCGACGAGGAGCTCTCCGACCCCTCCAAGTTCCGGAACCCGACGGTCAAGAACCTCCGCGAGGGTGAGGGGATCCTCGTCCAGGTCACGAAGGAGCCCATGGGGCCCAAGGGGGCCCGGCTCTCCACTCAGATCTCGCTGCCCGGGCACTACATGGTCTACATGCCCTTCCTCGATCACGTGGGGGTCTCACGGCGCATCTCGGGGGACGAGCGCCGGCGCCTCAAGGAGACCGTGCGCCACTACAAGGGGGGATTCCCGGGCGGATTCATCGTCCGGACGGCGGCCGAGGGCGCCGACGAGGCGGACCTGGGCGCGGAGATGCAGGCCCTGACCGACCTGTGGTCCCTCATCTGGCTGAAGAGCGCGCACTGCGAGGCTCCATTCCTCGTTCACCAGGAGGCCGACCTGGTGGGCCGCTCCGTCCGCGAGATCCTCCTCAAGGGAGATGGCACGGTCCTGACCGACGACCCCGACGTGGCCTCGCGCTGCCGGGAGCTGCTCTCCAGCCTCGGAGACAACCCGGGGCGGGTGCGGTCGTGGGATGACCGCCGCGTCTCCCTCTTCGAGCACTACCACGTCCAGGAGGAGATCGAAAAGGCGCTCAGGCCCCGCGTCTGGCTGCCCTCCGGCGGCTGCATCGTGCTTCAATCCACGGAGGCGCTGGTGGCCATTGACGTCAACTCCGGCCGCTTCACGGGGAAGCGCTCGCTCGAAGACACGGCCTTCGCCATCAACATGGAGGCGGCGGAGGAGATCGTCCGGCAGATCCGGCTGCGGAGCCTGGGCGGGATCATCGTGATCGACTTCATCGACATGACCAAGAAGTCCCACCGGGAGGCGCTCGTGGCCAAGCTGAACGAGGCGCTCAAGCGCGACCGGGCCAAGTCGAGGATTCTGGCCATTTCCGAGTTCGGGCTCGTGGAGATGACGCGCAAGCGGAGCCACCGGAACCTGGAGCGGGTCATGACCTCGGTATGCCCCTGCTGCGAGGGCAGGGGCCGGGTTCAGGCCCCGTGGATCATCGCCCAGAGAATCCTCGAAGCCGTGGATGCGCTCCCCGCCCCGCGAAACGTGGTTCTCACCGCGGCCCAGGAGGTGATCCGGTACATCAAGGAGAATGACGAGTACCTGCGGCTTCCCGAAGGCGTCCACCTGGAGGCCATGGCCCTGGTCAACCCCACCTCCTTCTCCCTCAAACCCCTCCGCAAGGGCGAGCGCTGATCCTCCCCCCCGGGCCGGCTCGCGCCCGGACAGCCGGATTGAACAGCAGGACCGCTCCGTTCCCCGCCGCGACCTGGCGCTGGGGACCCGCCTATTCCTGGATTCCGTTCTGGCGCCGGTTCTTCCAGAAGAGGTAGGCGGCGAAGAAGACCAGCCACGCCAGAAGGGCGAGCCCGAGCCAGAACTGGTAGAGGTGGTACAGCGAGGTGAGCCGATCCATGCGCTGGCCGGCGGTGTAGGCGATGGCGGTCAGGAAGATCCCGAAGAGGAGGTTGCCCGCCGCCGATGCCGCCGCCACCTTTCCCGCGCGCATGCGGAGCATCCCCGCGGCGGGGTAGAGGAGGACCCGCACGTAGGGCAGGAAGCGGTTCAGGAGGAGGGGCCAGGCGCCCCAGCGTCCCAGCATCGCCTCCACCCGGACCACCAGGGCCCGCAGGCGGGGCCGCTTCAGGAGCACGCTCCCGAAGGCCCTTCCCCAGGCGAAGGCGCCGAGGGAGCCGATGGTTCCGCCGAGCGTGATGAGGATGATCCCGGCCAGCCACGAACCGTCCTTGGCTCCGATCCAGAAGAGGCCCGCGACCAGCGCCAGATCGCCCGGCACGATGGGCACCAGGTACTTCAGGCAGGCGAAGAGGAGGAGCGAGAGGTAGACCGGCCAGAGGCCCTGGCCGGGGCTCAGCGCCTGGGCGAGGGCCTGGCTCATGAGGTCAGCTCGGGTAGGAGCCGGAGGAAGGTCGGATAGTCGGTGCAGGCCAGGAACTTGTTGGCCGCCAGCTCCTCGCCCAGGCTCCGGCTCTCCACGCTCCCGTAATGGTGGCCGGGGTGGATGGCGAGCCCGGGCGGCAGGGCCCTGAGCCGCGCCAGGCTCCCGAACATGGCGGCCGGATCGCCGCCGGGGAGGTCGGTCCGCCCGATCCAATCCACGAAGAGGACGTCTCCCGTGAAGAGGGCGCCGCCCACCCGGTAGCAGACCCCTCCGGGCGTGTGGCCCGGCGTGTGGATGGCCTCCACGCCGTCGAGGCCCGGAACCGGACCGTCGCCGGGGAGCGGGGCGGCCCCCCCGATGCGCGCCGCCTCCAGCGGGTGGACCCAGACCCGGAGGTTCCGCCCGGCCCGCAGGCGGCCGAGCGAGGCCACGTGGTCGCCGTGCGTGTGGGTCAGGAGGACCTCGGTGAGCCTCCTTCCCTCGCGCGAGCAGGCATCGAGGATGGCCTCGCCCGCGTAGGAGGGGTCCACGCACCAGGCCTCCGAAGCATGCTCGGGAAAGATCAGGTAGGAGCGGTTGGCGTCGCCGCCGGCGTCGATGGTCTCGATGTGAAACATGGCGCTAGTCCCGACCGCCGGGAAGCTCCCGACGCTGTGCGTCCGGGGCCGGACTCGCGGTGAGTGGCCGGCGCCGGACGAGTTGAAGACGGCTAGAAGGGAATGTCGTCGTCGTTGTACTCGGGGGCCTTGTCCGAGGCGCCGCGGTTGCCTTCGCCCCTGGCTTCGCCCCTGCTTTCGCCCCTGGCTTCGCCCTTGCCTTCGCCGCCGCCCTCGCCCTTGCCGAGCATGACCAGGTTGTCGGCGCGGACCTCGGTGACGGTCTTTTCCGCGCCGTCCCGGTCCTTGTAGGTGCGGGAGCGGATGGCTCCCTCAATGTAGATCTGCCGGCCCTTGTGCAGGTACTCCCCGCAGATCTCGGCCAGCTTGCCCCACACGACGATGCGGTGCCATTCGGTGTGCTCCTGCTTCTGGCCGTCCTTGTCCTTCCAGGTCTCGTTGGTGGCCAGGGTGAAGGTGGCCACCGGGGCCCCGTTGGGGGTGTACCTGAGTTCGGGGTCGCGGCCCAGGTTGCCGACCAGAATCACCTTATTGACGCTGCCCATGGAACCCTCCTTCCGTTCGCCCGTGCAAGGCTTCGTAGCTATGCTCTCGGTTCCGCTATAATACGTGGCCTGGCCGGAGGTGTCAAACGTGCGGATCGTAGGCGGCGCGCTGAGGGGGCGGAAGCTGGCGGCGCCCAAGGGGGACGCGACGCGGCCCACGCTGGAGCGGGTCCGCGAGGCCCTCTTCGACATCCTTCAACAGGAGATCACCGGAGGGGGCTTCCTGGACCTCTTCGCGGGGACCGGCGCGGTGGGGATCGAGGCCTGGAGTCGAGGCGCCCGCCCGGTGGTCTTCGTCGAGGAGCGCGCGCAGGCCGTCGCCGCGTTGCGGCGAAACATGGACTCGCTGGGCGTCGCCGAGATGGCCCGGGTCCTGCCCCTGCCCGCCGCCAGGGCCCTCAGGATCCTGGGCGCCGAAGGGTTCCGCGCCGGGGTCATCTTCGCCGACCCGCCCTACGCCGATCCCCGCTGGCCGGATCTCCTGGCGGGCCTGGGGGAGGCGGGGCTGCTCGCGCCGGGAGGTGTCCTGGTGGTGGAGCACGCCCTCAAGTCCCCGCCTGAAACGCCCGCGGGACTGGAGCGAGGCCGCTCCTACAAGTACGGCGACACGGGCCTCACGGTGTTCTGGAACGGGCAGGGCTAGGGCAGGTGGTTGGGTGATTAAGCGATTAAGCGATTAAGCGATTAGGCGATTAAGCGATTAGGCGATTGAGCGATTAGGCGATTGAGCGATTAGGGGATTGAGTGATTGGGAAAAGAACAGCGCCTTCGCGTCTCGCGTCTCACGTCTCGCCTCTTGCACCGCCGAGACACGAGGGCGTGGCGCGGCCGCCCTCGGCCGCGAGCCCGCCTGTTCGCCGCCGCGGCGGGCGGGGGCGCCCGCCCCACCATCCATCCGCCCTTGTCCACTTGATGCGGGAGAGCCAGTCCCATGCGTGATGTCGTCGTCGGCACGGCGGGGCACATCGACCACGGCAAGACCCTCCTGGTCAAGGCGCTGACCGGCACGGACGCGGACCGCTGGGAGGAGGAGAAGCGCCGCGGCATCACCATGGACATCGGCTTCGCCACCCTGGCCGCGGAGCAGGGCACGCTCCACTTCGTGGACCTGCCGGGGCACGAGCGCTTCATCAAGAACATGCTGGCCGGCGCCACCGGTATCGACCTCTGCCTCCTGGTGGTGGCGGCGGACGAATCGGTCATGCCGCAGACCGTCGAGCACGCCGAGATCCTGGAACTCCTGGGGGTGAGGCGCGGTGTGGTGGCGCTGAACAAGATCGACCTGGTGGACGCCGAGACGCGCGGCATCGCCCAGCTCGAACTGGAGGAGTTCCTGGCCGCGCACGGCCTGGGCCACCTGCCCGTGGTTCCCGTGAGCGCCGCCACGGGCGAAGGGGTCGAAGCGCTCACCGAGGAGCTCTTCCGCCAGGCCCGCGCCTGCCCGCCGCCGCCGGTGGACCGCCCCTTCCGCCTCCCGGTGGACCGGGTCTTCCCGGTGAAGGGCTTCGGGACCGTCGTGACGGGAACGTGCGTGGACGGGGCACTGGCCGTAGGGGAGCAGGTCCAGCTCTACCCCCGTGGGGGTTCGAGCCGGGTCCGGGGCCTCCAGATCTTCGGGCGCTCCATGGAGCGCGCGGCCGCCGGCCAGCGCGTCGCCGTGAACCTGCCCGACCTCAAGCACGAGGACCTGCGGAGGGGCTGCCTGGCCGCCTCGCCGGGCTCGGTCCGCCCCGCGCGACTGCTCACGGTCCGGGTTCGCGTGCTCCCGTCGGCGAGGATCCCCCTGCGGTCGGGAGTGCTCTGCACCCTCCACGTCCACACGCAGGAGCTGGAGGCGCACCTCCACGTACAGGCGCGCAAGGAGCTGGCGCCGGGCGAGGAGGGGCTGGCCCAGCTCAGGATGGCCGAGGAGGTTGCCGCTTGGCCGGGGGACCGCTTCATCCTCCGGCTGCCCTCGCCGGTGCGCACGGTGGCCGGCGGCGAGGTGCTCATGGTGGCGCGGAGGAAGTGCCGCTGGCAGAGGGAGCGCGACGCCCGGAGCGCCGCGGCGCTGGCCGGGGGCGACCGCCTGGCGGGCCTCCTCATCGAGGCCGGCCCGGCGGGAACGGACCCGGAGGAGGCGGCGGCTCGGCTGGGCGTGACCCCGCCCCAGCTGGAGATCGAGGCGAGAAGGGCCGAAGCCTCCGGCGGACTGGTGCGGTGGGGCGAGGGGCGCTGGTGGCTGGACGGCTCCGAGGCGGAGGCCTGGCTCCGGCGCGCGGAAGCCTGGGTGAAGTCGAAGGTCCAGGGCGGATCGCCGGTGACGTGGGTGCCCAGGCAGGAACTGCTCGGGCGCTGGCTCAGGGTCCTGGGCGCCGACCGGGGAGGGGACCTGGTTTCCGCCCTCGTGGCGGCGGGGCGGCTGGAGGCCGAGGGCGACCGCCTCCGGCTCGCGGGCTACACCGCCCAGCTCACGCCGAAGCAGCGCCAGGCGGCCGAACGGGTGAGGACGGCGCTGGCGAGTCGTGAGAACCCGGTGCAGACGGGCAGGGAGCTGGAGGCGGCCTGGGGTCCCGACGTGCGCAGCGTCCTACCCCTCCTGGCCGGGTCGGGAGAGGTCGTCCGCTTCGGCGGCGACTGCTTCCTGGCCTCCGAGACCCTCGCCCGCCTCCGGGACCTCCTCCTGGCCTGGTCCGCCGGTCACCAGGGCGCCATCACCGTCCCGGAATTCAAAGACTTGCTCGGCATCACGCGCAAGTACGCCATGCCCCTCCTGGAGCACCTGGACGACCGGAAGTGGACCCGCCGGGAGGGCGAGGGGCGGAGGATCCTGCTGAAGCAGGAAGAGGTTGGTGGGGGGCGGGAGACTCACCACCAAGGCACCAAGGCACCAAGGTAGGTGGGGCAGGAAGGGAGAGATTCACCACCAAGGCACCAAAGCACAAAAAAACGGAAGGCCGCGGATTTGGGCTTACCGCGCCCTTTCTCGTTTACAAGGGGACGGGTGAGGAAGGGAATAGCTAGTGAAGCGCCTTAAGGCAGGGTTTGCGGGTTGGCTTTCAATTCTCCAATCGGCATCCTTTCTTGTCTTGGTGTCTTGGTGTCTTGGTGGTGAGATCTTTCCCCCAAGCCTTTGCGCTGTGGCGTCAAAACCGCTAGAATCCCCCCTTAGAAAGCGAGGGGCCCATGGATCCCAATATGAGTCCTGCCGATATCCTTCGAATGGCGCTGGAAAAGGAGAAGGACGCGCTGCGCTTCTACGAGGAGGCCTGCGCCATCGTCAGCCACCCGGCCGCCAAGGTGACCCTCCAGGCCATGGCCGAGGAGGAGCGCTCACACATCCGCAAGATCGAGGAGGAGCTGGACCGCTTCTTCTACGCGGACAACTGACGCGCATGAGACTCCCCCGCGGCCGGATCTACCTGGACTGCAACGCCACAACTCCCGTCGCTCCCGAGGCGCTCGCCGACCTCCAGGCCCGCATGGGGGAGTGCTTCGCCAACCCCTCCAGCAGCTACCGGGAGGGCAGGGAGGCCCTGGAGGTGCTGGAGCGCGCGCGCGGCGAGGTGGCCGCCCTCGTGGGCTCCCTGCCCGGCGAGGTGGTCTTCACCGGCTCGGGGACCGAGGCCAACCACCTGGGCCTCCAGTCCGCCGTGGCCGGCCGGCCCGGGCGGCGGCGGGTTCTCATGTCGGCCATCGAGCACCCGTCGGTCATCGGCCAGCGGGAGCGCCTCGAAGCCATGGGTGCCGAGGTGGAGGAGCTTCCGGTAGACCCCCTCGGCCGCCTGGACCTGCCGCGGATGGACTCGCTCATGGGTGAGGACGTGGCCGTGGTCTCCCTGATGACGGCGCACAACGAGACCGGCGTCCTCCAGCCCGTGGAGGCGGCCGGAGCCGCGTGCAGGAGGTGGGGGGCCCTCTTCCACACCGACGCGGTGCAGGCCATGGGCAAGGTGGCCTCGCCGTGGGGCTCGGCCGGGCCCGACTACCTGAGCGTGGCGGCCCACAAGTTCTACGGGCCCAAGGGCGTGGCCGCCCTGATCGTGAGGGAGGGCGCCCCCGTGCACCCGCTCCTGCTGGGGGGCGGCCAGGAGCGCGGGCGCAGGGCCTCCACCCAGGCGGTGGCTCTCGTTTCGGCCATGGGCGTCGCCGCGCGCCTGGCCCTGGACGGGCTCGGGGCGGCATCGGCCCTCGCCGCCCTCAGGGACCGCCTCGAAGCGAAGCTCGTGAGCCGCTTCGGCGCCGTCCTCTTCGGGGACCGGGCACCGCGGCTTCCCAACACGACCTTTTTCGCCGTTCCCGGGGCGGACGCGTCCGCGCTGGTGGAGCGGCTGGACGCGGAGGGCTTCGCCCTCTCCACCGGCTCCGCCTGCCACACGGGCCGGCGCGGCGCCCCGGCGGTCCTTCTGAGCATGGGGGTGGCGGACCTCGCCCCGGCGGGCGCCCTCAGGGTCAGCCTCGGGCGGGGGACGGCGCCGGAAGAACTGGATGCGTTCCTGGAGGCACTGCCCCGCGCCATCGGGGCGGCGCGGGTGTGATAGCATGGAATCCACGGGCGAGAAGAGCGAGCGCACCGAGCGGGTCTACGTCTTCGTCTGCAAGGGGGACAGCTGCTCGAAAAGGGGAAACCCGGACCGGGTCCGGGTGGCCATCAAGCAGGTGCTCCGGGACTTTCCGGCCCAGAGCGTGAAGCTCTCCTTCGTGTCGTGCCTGTCCATGTGCGGCGAGGGCCCGAACGTCCTGATTTGCAAGGGCGGCACGGCCTTCCACCGCTGCTCCGGCCCGGAGGCCGGCGCGGTGGCCCAGGAGGTGAGGGGGATCCTTGAACGACCTGATCCGTGATCCGCACGCTCTCAAAGTCCTGGAGAACCTGAGCGACGGGGTGATCGTCACGAACCTCGAGCGCAAGATCGTCTTCATCAACGAGCGGGCCCGGCGCCTGCTCGGCTACGCCGAGGGGGAGGCGGTCGAGAAGCGCTGCAAGACCATCACCCACACCTCCGAATGCGAATACAGCTGCCCCATGACGCAGGCCATGCAGCTCGATCGGGACCTCAAGGGCGTGGAGATGTGGTACCAGACCAAGGCCGGCCGGCAGATCCGCTGCGTCACCAACGTCCTGCTGCTCAGGGACGAGGCCGGCAAGGTGGTGGGCGGCGTGGAGCTCTTCACCGACATCACCCAGCTCTACCAGCTCCAGGAGAAGGCCGAGGAGCGCTTCTCCTTCTCCAACATCGTCGGCAAGAACAAGGCCATGCGCGAGATCTTCGATCTGATCCAGATGGTGGCCGAGACCGATTCCACCGTCATGATCACGGGGGAGAGCGGGACGGGGAAGGAGCTGGTGGCCAACGCCATCCACTACAACTCGCTCAGGAAGAACAGGGTCTTCGTCAAGGTCAACTGCGCCGCGCTCAACGAGGGGATCCTCGAGAGCGAGATCTTCGGGCACGTGCGGGGCGCCTTCACGGGGGCCATCGCGGACAAGATGGGCCGGTTCGAGATGGCCCACGGAGGCACCATCTTCCTGGACGAGATCGCCGAGGTGCCGCCGGCCACCCAGGTGAAGCTGCTGCGGGTGCTGCAGGAGGGCCAGCTGGAGCGCGTGGGCTCGTCCAAGAGCGTGACCGTGGACGCCCGGATCATCGCGGCCACCAACCGCGAGCTGGAGGCGGCGCTGGAGGACGGCACCTTCCGCCGGGACCTCTTCTACCGCCTGAACGTCTTCCGCATCCACCTGCCGCCCCTGAGGGAGCGCAAGGAGGACATCCCCCTGCTCGTGGATCACTTCCTGAAGAAGGTCTCCGCGAAGATGCCCTCCAAGCACATCGAGAGCATCGAGGCCGACGCCGTGGCGCGCCTGATCGAGTACAAGTTCCCCGGCAACATCCGCGAGCTGGAGAACCTCATCGAGCACGCCGCGATCCGCAGCCGCGACGGCACCATCCGGCTCCGCGACCTGCCCCTGGCGACCCCGGTGGATCAGGCCCCGAATCCCCAGTTCTTCCAGATCCACTCGCCCCTCGAAACCCTGGAGCGGGACCTCATCCTGAAGCTCCTGGAGGCCAACGATTGGAAGATCAATCGCACGGCCCAGAGGCTCGGGATCAGCCGGGTCACGCTCTGGCGGAAGATGAAGGAGTACGGGATCCAGAAGGAGCCGGACGGGGCGGCGAAGGACGGCTGAGGCGCCCGCCCGGGTCCCTCAGCGCGGCACTGAATCCTGCCTCGCCGTCAGATCGAAGGAGACCGCGGCTGAGGCGCCCCTGGCCGAAACCACGCGGAACTCGTACCGCCCCGGAGACAGCGTGAGCGATTCGAGGGGCACGGGGTCCGAGACGGGGCCCCTGGGCCCCAGATAATAGATGAGCACCGTCCGGGAGCCCCGGCGGATGGAGAATCCGGCGAGGCGGCGCGTTCCTCCTCCCGTACAGCAGGCACCCTCCACCAGGTCATCGACCCGAAAGGCCTCCGCGCGCATCCCCGCGGGCACCTCGATGGTGCTCGCCTCAGGCCGGCAGTCGGGCCCGCAGGCGGAGCGGAGCGACACCCGCCGGGCCTGCGCCACCATCAGCACCGCCGCGCAGGCCACGAGCAGGACGGCAAACAGCAGGCGCAATCGCATGGGGAGCCTCCGCGCCGAGCATAACACCGAGGGCGGCCCGGACGAAGCGGGCGGCCCGCCGAGCCGCGCGGGCCGGCCCCGCGCGGGCCGGCCCCTTGGCCCCCCCGGTCCGGTGTGGGACAATCCCGGGAGGCGCCGGAGGCGGGTCGGCCCCCGGAGCCGTTCCGATTCAACCCAGGAGCCAGCGCCATGCCTGACCAGCCGTTCGTGCTCTCCGTGGTGGGACGCAGCAACTCAGGCAAGACCACGCTCATCGTCAAACTGCTGCCCTGGCTCTCCGCCAGGGGATGGCGCGTGGGCACGCTCAAGCACGACGTGCACGGCTTCACCATGGACCACGAGGGCAAGGACACCTACCGCCACTTCGAGGCGGGGGCGCGCCGCGTCGTCATCGCCGGCACCACCGAGCTGGCCCTGCGCGAGCGCTTCGACGAGCCTCCCGAGCGCGAGGCGGTGGTCGAGCGCTTCTTTAAGGGCATGGACCTGGTGATCACCGAAGGCTACAAGACGGGGCGCTGGCCCAAGATCGAGGTGGTGCGGATCGCCCTCTCCTCCCGGCCCCTTTGCCTGGGCGACGAGACCCTGGTAGCCTTGGTGACGGACCTTCCCGCCCCGCTGCCGGTGCCGGTTTTCGGGCTGGAGGAGGTGGAGGCGCTGGGGTCCTGGATCGAGCGCCGGTTCCTGAGGGGGCTCCGGGAAGGGGAAAGGCCATGACGAATTCTGGATGCCCCCTGTGCGGGGGGCACGGGTACCTGGTGGAGGAGGACGAGGGCCGCCTGGTGGCCAAGCCCTGCCAGTGCCGCGTGACGGAGCGGGCGGGCGAGCGGATGGCCGCCTCGGGCATCCCCGAGCGCTACCGCTTCAAGTACGTCTTCGAGCGCTACCGCCCCGAGCCCGGGACGGGGCAGGACGAGGCGCTCACCATCGCGCGCGGCTACGCCGAGAGCTTCCCCGCCGTGCCGGAGGAGAAAAACGGCCTGCTCTTCATCGGCCCCTGCGGGGTCGGCAAAACGCACCTGGCGGTGGCCATCCTCATGGAGGTGGTGATGCGCAAGGGCCTGCCGGCCCTCTTCGTGGACCTCAACGACCTCTACCGGGAGATCCGCAACACCTACAACAACCGCGAGACCGAGACCACCGAGTACGACATCATGGGCCCCCTGGTGGAGGCCCCGCTCCTGCTCATCGACGAGCTGGGCTGCCTCAACAGCCCGTGGGCCCAGGACACGCTCCACTACCTCATCAGCCAGCGCTACAACCGGCTCAAGCCCACCCTCTGCACGAGCAACTTCCCCGACGGCCCCGGCTCCGGGGTCTCCACGCTGGAGGACCGCATCGGCACCCCCACGCGCTCCCGCCTCTACGAGATGTGCAGGGCCGTCACCATGGACGGCAAGGACCGCCGGCGCGGATAGCCGCCGGCCTCACCCTCCCGCGGCGCCCGCCGCCGCTCCGGCCAGCCCCGCGGCAAGCGCCAGGCCGAGGAGAACCAGGAAGGGCGCGCCGGGTTCGGGGCTCAGGGGCGGGGAGCGCTGTTACCTCCTCGCCGTTTCTGCATCTCTTTCGATGGCGACACCCCCCTCCTGGTGGGGCCGATCTGCTTCCTCCCAAATTCCGCGATTGAAATGCGGGTGGCTTCGGCTATGGTTCAGGTTCACGGGGGGGAGACATTGTCTCCTGGACGGGGAGGGCCATTCCCTCCCCGCCCCACGGGCAAAGCCCGCTGGGGCCCCACCCCACCCTTGGGGCTTCCTCCCCCGGATCAA
>JAJYCJ010000153.1 GCA_021778515.1 Acidobacteriota bacterium | reverse complement strand
TCCACCGCGTCCCAGTCGAGGTGGTCCTTGGCGAAGGTGAGGCGGTGGCAGGGCACGGCGGTGCAGGCCGCGTGGAGGATCTCGAAGAACTTCATCCGGTAGGGCTTGGGCAGCATGCGGGAGCAGTACTCGTGCTCGTCCCAGAGGTAGGCGAGCACCTCCCGGGGCTGGACTCGCTCCAGCTTGAAGCCGGGGCCCTGCTTCAGCAGGAACATCCCGCCCAGGGGCCCGCTCTGGCCCGTGTAGGGCAGGGTCGTCCACGGCGTCGGGTAGACGGTGACCTGGCCCTCCTCCACATGAAGAATGTTCTGGTCGTCGGAGAGGGGGACGCCCGACCGGTGCAACCGGAGGGCCGTGGTCTTTCCTCCCTCGTCGGGGGCGAGCATGAGCGCGACCCTGCCATTTAAAAGGAGAGCCGACGAATGGATCACGGCACGGGAGAGAGCGGGGAGCAACGCAGCAATTGGAAGGATGATGTTCAAATATCCCATAGTGCGCAAAGCCAGGTAAGGATTCTCATCCACGGCGAACAAGCCGACGAAGGAATGCTTTTGGAAGTCTAAGATTGTGATAACATTGCGCCTAAACCCGAGCCTCATACTGGCCCGCTTGGAAAGGCTTCCGAAATGACGGCTGAACACCTCGGCAGCTGTGAGCAGCCTCGATTTCCATTTATCCAGGGGACCTTGACAAGAAAAGATCGCCTCATCCGCGCAATCGGAGGTCTCGGCGGAACCGGCTATAAAAAGAAACTGATAGGACAGCCTCGGCTTAACGCCGTCTCTCAAAGATGGGAAGGAGAAAAAATCTTCAATAAAACTCCACCCCGACGGATAGCGAACGAGAAGCGGAACCCCCGCTACTTCTTGGAGAAGACGATCAGAGGTTTCTCCGGAGAGCGCTTCGCTGCAAACAACTAAAGGATCGAGAAATGGAGAGTCCACCTCTGGCCTCAGGCCGAGCTTCCATCTGTGCAAGCACGCACCGTGCTACCGTTAGAGCACGAAGTGGGCAGGCTCCCAACCGAGCAAGGCGTGCTGGTAACGGAATTACCCGCTGAACACAGTAAATAGGGCACCGGAGTGGTTTGGCCTTGTGGCGGCCGTCTCTGCCCGCTGACGCTCATTTCGGACAGGTCCCGGGCTACGGGCGGTTCGTAGGTGAAGCGTTGGGTGGCCATGGCTCAATCTCCCTTCGTTCGGCCCCGCGGAAGAGAGGGCCTCTCCGCAGGGCGTGGAGCTGGGAAGGCGGGAGGCCTCCCCTACGGTTTGTCGGCCGGGAGGGCGCCGAGGCCGTCCCCCGCGGTGCTAGCATCCTGAGTGTGCGCCTGGGCCTCCGGCCCCTCCGCCGGCGCCTCGGCCCTCAGCCTCGACGCCGGAAAGGCGCCCCGCTCGCTCATTCTGGCACAGAAGGGGAAGGCGGCGTTGAGCCTCCCCTCCTGGAAAAAGACCTGCGCCACGCACTCGGCCATGCAGAAGTCCCGGTGGACGCAGCGGCCGCAGACGCCGTCGAGGTGCGTCGGGACGAGGCGGCGCAGCTCTAGAAGGCCGGGGGCCTCGCACCAGACCTCGGCCAGATCGTCGGTTTCCAGATGGCCGTAGACCAGGCCGGGGACGTTGACCCCGGCGCCGCAGAGGGCCAGCTCCCCCCCCGAGAGGAGGCCGAGGATGCCCAGGATGCCGCAGCGCCCCAGGTCGCCCTTGAGGAGGGCCTTCACGGGCCGGAAGGCGAAGGGGATGTCGAAGTGGAGCGGGATGGGACACTCCGGCGCCAGCTCTCGCTCCATCTGCCGGTAGAGGGCCAGGACCTCTTCGGGATCGAGGCCCATCTCCTCCTTGAGGCGCTCGCCGCGCCCCATGCTCTGCACGTGGTTGAACTTGACGGAGCCGCAGCCGAGGGAGCGGGCCAGGGAGACGACTTCGGCCATCTGGTGGGCGTTGCCGCGGTGGAGGGTGCAGATGGCCTGGGGCCGCAAGCCCGCCGCCGCGAGGGCGCGGGTGCCCGCCACGGCCCGCTCGAAGCTGCCGGCAACCCCCCGCAGGGCGTCGTGGGTGGCCGCGTCGGCCCCGTCCAGGCTCACCGAGAGGAAGCCGACCTGCTGCTCCTTGAGGAAGCGGGCCAGCTCCTCGTCCACCAGCGTGCCGTTCGTCTCGATGGTGACGCCGAGCCCCGCCTCGCGCAGGAGCGCCACCAGCTCGCGGAAGCGCGGATGGAGCAGGGGCTCGCCCCCCGTGAGCTTGACCGAGGAGAGGCCCAGGGGCCTGCCCTGCGCCACGGCCTTGCGGGCGTGCTCCAGGGAGAGGAATTTGCCGCTCGCCGCAGCCGGGTCGAAGTTGGGGCTGATCCAGCAGTGGCGGCAGGCGAGGTTGCAGGCCCCGGCGATGTAGAGGTAAAGCGTCGTGAGGGGAGGCACCCCCTCGGGCAGTGCGGGGTAAGGGGTCTCGCCTGCGGCGGCCGCTTCGGGAAGGGGCACGGGCTCACAGGGCACGGATGCCTCCCGTCTGGGCGCGGAAGGCCCGGTAGCAGTCGGCCGGGTTGGCGCGGTTGAAGTCGCCCGTCAGCTCGTGGGCCAGGCCGGGACAGCTCCCGTTGCAGAACTCGGCCCACTCGCACCCTTCGCACCCGGGCACCTCTCGCATGGGTATGGAGCGCCGCCCGCGCAGGGCCTCGAGCGTGGGGTGCGCGCGCCAGATCTCCCCCAGGTCGTCCGTGAGGACGTTGCCCAGAACGAGGCGGTGGAGCACGTGGCATGGGACGATGGCCCCGTCGTGCAGAATGTCTATCTTCGAAAAGACGCAGCCGCAGGCCGTGAGGGAGCCCATGGTCCAGCTCGTGGGCCTCTTCCCCGTGGCGCGTGCCTCCTCCATCTCGGCGTAGGCCCGCCGCTTGGCCAGCGGCCCGGCCTGCGCCGTGACGCGGCCGGGGTAGCGCTCCTGGAGGCGGGCGACGGCGCGCATCGCCTCCATCTCCCTCATCGGCGTGAGGCAGGTCTCCCCCGCGTTCCCGCAGCCGGCCCCCATGGGGAAGGCCTCGTTGGTGCTGAAGGAGGGCAGGCCCACCTCCTCCAGGAGGAGGCGCGCCGTGGCCTCCAGGTCGCCGATGTTGTCCGGATGGATGGTCACCCGGACCGTGAGGGTGAAGCCTTCGGCCCTGAGGAGCTTGAGCCCCCGCAGGGCGCGCTCGAAGCTGTGGGGGCGGTGGCGGTCGTGCACCCCGGCGCACGAACCGTCGATGGAGATCTGGATGGAATCCAGCCTCAGCCGGCGCTTGCCCTTGTCAAACTCCCGCACCACGGCCTCGGTGAAGAGGGTGCCGTTGCTGAGGAGGGAGTAGCGCATGCGGTGGGCAATCACGCCGTCCACCAGCTCGAAGAAGTCGGGGCGGGTCAGCGCCTCGCCGCCCGTGAGGGTGGCGTCCATGACGCCCAGCGCCTTGAGGCGGCCGAAGACCTCCAGCCACTGGGCCGTGGTCAGGTCTCCCAGCGCGGCCATCTCCCCCGCGTAGAAGCAGTAGGAGCAGGAGAGGTTGCACCGCCCCGTGAGGGCGATGCTCACCGACTTGGGGGTGGACGGAAAGCCCATCGGGTTCAAGGCGCCTTCACCTCTTGCCCTTGCGGCGGAACCGGTGCGCCCTCCTGTCCCAGGAAGCCGCCCTGGAGGAGGTCGGCGAGGTAGGCCTCCACCTGCGCGGGAGCCTCGGCCTCGGGCACCTGGTCGAAGGTCTCCTTCAACCCGGCGACCATGGCGGAAAGGTCGCTCCCCTTTTGGCAGAGGTTCCAGAGGAAGAGGCCCGTGCGGTTCACGACGCGGATGTGGTTGGTGTCGGGGTTGAAGAGCAGGGCCCCCTCCTCGTCCACCTCCCGGATCACCACGTCGGGGTTCTGCAGATAGATTCTCGGCTGTTCCGATGCCTCGCCCATGTTGGACCTCCAGCGCACCATCGGCCCCCGGGAACCTCAACGCCTCCGCCTCACGCTCAAAGCATCCTCGGCGGCCTTCTCCCGGTGGCATATCGCGTCAGAGTATAAGCCTCGTTTCGATGTTTGTCTAGGTTCCCCCGAATTTCGCGAGGCGGGGCTGCGCCCGCTCAGGGGTGCCCCCGCCCCGCCGCACCGGATGCCCTCGCCCGGCCCGTCATTGCGAGGGCTCCCCGCAACGGGCTCCCTACGAAGCAATCCCGAGATTGAAAGACCGCATGCTCGGCCAGCTCCCGGGCGGCCAGGGACGGCCGCCCCTACGGACACGACACGGGGGGCGGTGGAGGGTGGGGGGTGGAGCGGCCACTGTGGGGCGGGCGCCCCCGCCCGCCGCACCGAAGGCCCTCTCCCGGCCCGTCATTGCGAGGGCTCCCCGCAACGGGCTCCCTACGAAGCAATCCCG
>JAJYCJ010000059.1:6002-20957 GCA_021778515.1 Acidobacteriota bacterium | reverse complement strand
CCGGCCAGAGCGGCGCCTTCGGCCGGGCGGCGTGGACCATCGCCCTGGCCGGCGGGGTGGCGATCGTCACCGTCCTCCTGCGCTCGGCCGCGGGGCTCGTCTCGGAGTACCAGTCGCAGGCGGTGACCAACGCGGTGGCCGACATCCTCCACGCGAAATCGCTGGAGGTGGACCTCGCCTACTACGAGGACCCTCGCTATTACGACACGCTGCACCGGGCCCAGCAGGACGCCCCGGCGCGGCCCATGTCCATCGTGAACGGCCTGGCCGCCACGGCACAGAGCGGGGTGAGTCTGCTGGCCATGGGCGGGCTGCTCTTCTCGCTCAATCCCCTCGTGGCGGCGGTGCTCTTCGTGGCCGCCGCGCCGGGCGTGCTCATCCGCCTGCGCTTCTCAAGCAAGCTCTACGCGTGGCAGAGGGAGAGCACGGAGAGGCAGCGGAAGCAATGGTACTACCACTGGATGCTCACCGACGCCTCGCACGCCAAGGAGGTGCGCCTCTTCGGCCTGGGGAAGCTCTTCCAGACCCGGTACCAAGGGTTGCGAACCCTCCTGCAGCGCGAGCGGCTCTCGCTCACGACCCGCCGCACCTTCGCCGACCTCGGCGCGCAAGCGCTGGGTAGCGCCATCATCTACGGCACCTTCGCCTTCATCGCCTGGAAGGCTCTGGCGAAGGCCATCACGGTGGGCGGCATGGTGATGTACTTCCAGGCCTTCCAGCGGGGGCTCGGGGCGCTGCAGGGGCTCCTGGGCGGGCTGGCGAGCCTCTACGAGGACAACCTATTCCTGGCCAACTTCAGCGACTTCATGGAGCTCCAGCCCCAGGTCCGCGACCCCGAGGCGCCCCTGCCGGTGCCCTCGCCGCTGAAGGAGGGAATCGCCTTTCGCGACGTGCACTTCCGCTACCCCGGCGGCGAGCAGGAGGTTCTGCGCGGCGTGAGCCTGGAGATCCGGCCCGGCCAGGTGGTGGCGCTGGTGGGCGAGAACGGCTCGGGCAAGACCACGCTGGTCAAGCTCCTCTGCCGCCTGCACGACCCATTGGCGGGCGAGGTCCTGCTGGACGGAGCGCCCCTCCCCCGCTTCCGGGCGGAGGAGCTGAGGCGGCACATCGCGGTCATCTTTCAGGACTTCGCCCACTACTTCCTGCCCGCCCGCGAGAACGTCTGGCTGGGGGGCGCGGACCGAGAGCCCGACGGGGCGGCCATCGCCTCGGCGGCCGAGCGGGCCGGCGCCGACCCGGCCATCCGGCGCCTGCCCAGGGGCTACGACACGACCCTGGGGAGCTGGTTCGAGGACGGGCAGGAGTTGAGCATCGGGGAGTGGCAGAAGGTGGCGCTGGCGCGCTCCTTCTTCCGCGATTCTGAGATCGTCGTCCTGGACGAGCCCACGAGCAGCATGGACGCCGTGGCCGAGCAGGAGGTCTTCAAGGCCTTCCGAAAGATGGCCGAGGGGCGGACCGTCCTCCTCATCAGCCACCGATTCTCCACCGTCAAGATGGCCGACCGCATCTTCGTCTTGCAGGAGGGCCAGGTGGCCGAGAGCGGGAGCCACGAGGAGCTCCTCGCCCGCCGGGGGCTCTACGCGAAGATGTTCGAGGCCCAGGCCGGGGCCTACCGGTAGGGGCCGGAGCGCGGAAGACGGCGGACGCGGGCGGCTGACGGCGGCCCTCCACTATGGTCACCGCGAGTCCTGAAGGATCGCGGCAGTCCCGCGGGTCCGAGACTGCGGGCTGAGCATTCGGTCTTGCAAGCGCGGGATTGCTTCGCTGGATGCCCGATGCGTGGAGCCCTCGCAATGACAGGCCTGGGGCGGGCGGGGGCGCCCGCTCCACAGGGGCCACTCCCGCCTCCACCGCCCTTCGCGGCACGGAACCCTCCGCGCGTTGCTCTCGCGAGGAACCTCCAGGGCCATCGGCCGTAACACGAAACGAGAAGGAAGGCCAAGCGGTGTCAGAACCGGCCGTACTCGGCGATGACCCAGGCCTGATTGCGTGTGCCGTAGAACGAAACCAGCGGATCCCCGCAACGCTCGTTCGTGGTATCGCGGTGCCGGACCCGGCTCTGCGCGATGGCGAGGACCAACCAGGCTTCGTGCCTTGCCCGGAAACCCAGCTCCACGTCCTCGTAGTAAAGGAAATAGGCCTCGTTCAGGGGGCCGACCTCCTCCAGGAGCGCTCGCTTTACGAGCATGCACGCACCGATCGGGAAATCCGCCTCGGCCCACCTCGCCTTGGACAGGTCCTCGATGGGACGTCCGAAAAACCGCCTCGTGCAACGCCCCGTCCAGAGGCTGGCGACTCCACCCAGCGACTGCACGGCATCAACCCCATCACCGAGGACGAGCGGGCAGGCGATGCCGGCTGCGGGCACGGCCTCCAGCGCTCGGATCAAGGGCGGAAGAAAGTCCGGCTCCACCAAACAGTCCGGATTCAGGACGAGGATGTACTCGGCTCCCCAGGCCAGGGCCTAGCGGATCCCCGCGTTGTTGCCGCCCGCGTAGCCCAGGTTCTCGCCGGTCTGGAGCCAAGTCTCGTTCTCGCCGAGTGAGGGCTGAAGGAGTCGGTCCGACCCGTCGGTGGAGGCGTTGTCCACGACCCACGTGCGCCGCTCCCCGCCCTGCGCGCGCCTGAGCGACTCCAGGCAGGCGAGCGTCTCCTCAGCCGAGTTGTAGTTCAGGATCACGACGCCGATTTTTAGAGGTTGGATGACCATGGGGAGTCCGAATGATCCTCTTGGGGCCTTTCGAATCGGCCGGCCCCTGCCTGCCGAGGGGCGCGTCGCCCGCGGCTCAACGCAGGCCCTTGGGGCGGCCGGCTGGGGGGAGCTCCGCTTCCCCCCTCGCGCGGCGCAGGTAACGGCTCCATCCGCGGTGGCGGAAGGCCGACGTGGAGATGCGGTAGTGCCACCGCACCCACTGGGGCAAGGCCTCCTCGGGCCCGACGGCGGCTGCGGCCAGGGTGTCCAGGAGCAGGCCGCAGCCTCGGCGGTAGAGGCTCCAGATCGGGCCCATGCGGTCGAAGTGACGCGTGGCCCGGTCGAGAATCGTCAGCTCGGGGTGGAGCTGGAAGCACCGGGCCTGGGCCTCCCCCGCCGCCTCCGTCTTCCGCCAGTAGGTCTTCGGATCGTGGGGCTCGCGGTTCACGACGCGGGCCGCCGGGAGGTAGGCCAGTGGGACGCCCGCCCTATCGAGGCGGTAGCCCAGTTCAGCGTCCTCGTAGCCGTAACCCGCAAACTTTTCGTCGAAGCCCCCCACGTCGAGGAGCGCCTTCCTGGGCGTCGAGACGTGGGCCGTGTAATACTGGAAGAAGCTGGGCTCCGAACCCGCGGCGGGGAACAGCTCGGCCGACGAGGTCTCGGCGACGTAGCGCGAGAGCGGGTGCGGCTGTGCCTCCCACCGAAAGTCGATGAAACCCAGATGCGACCGCACAGGCTCCCGCTCGTGCGCCTGTGCGTGGAGGCGCAGGACGTCAGGCTCGGGGAGCATGTCGTCGTCCAGAAAGAGCACCCGCTCGCCGCGGGCCGCTGCCACGCCGGCGTTGCGCGCCGAGGAGGCGCCGGGGCTCGGCTCGCCCAGCGCGCGCAGCCAGGGGTAGGCGCTCGCCTCCAGGAGCCCGGCGGTGCCGTCGCGCGAACCGTTGTCCACCACGAGGACCTCGAAGGAGCCCTCCGGCGCGTCTTGCCGCGCAAAGGCCTCGAACAGGCCGGGCAGAAGCGCCGCGCGGTCTCGCGTGGGGACAACCACGGAGAGGAGCAGGGTCATGGAAACCTCACGCCTTCACACCGCGCGGGCCGAAGACCCCTTCGCGCACACCGGGGAGCCATCGCCGCAGTGTGTCGCGGTAGCCGGGAAGCCGGGCGAGGCGACGACGGTCCCGCAAGGCCGAGGCCCAGAGCGCGAGGGCCCGCCGGCGCTCACCGGGGCCGGAGCCGTAGTGCATGGCCCGCAGGAGGCTGTAGCCGAACTCCGGCGAGAAGACGAGCAGGTGCCGCAGGGGCCAGTAGGCCAGGGCGAGGTAGAGGCGGTTGGCGTGGCTGCGGTAGAGGCTCGCGCGGCTCCGTTTGGGGTTGCCGCTCACGCCGCGCTTGTGGACGACCCGGCCCCTGGGGACCAGGTGGATGGTCCAGCCGTGGCAGCGGATGCGGAAAGAGAGGTCCACGTCCTCAAGCAGGAGGAAGAGGTCTTCGTTGAAGAGGCCGGCCTCCCGGAGGGCCTCGGCGCGGTAGCAGGCCGCTGCGGCGCAGACGCCGAAGATCTCGCGGGGCGAAAAGTCCTTCAGGGCCAGTGGCTCGCCCGCCCCCACGTCGAGCACGCCCAGCGGAGCCAGGAGCCCCTGGCCGAGCGAGTCCACCATGGGGCTGGGGCCGGGGCCGGGGCGCACGAGGAGGGGCTGGACGGCGCCCGCCCGCGGGTTCTCCTCCAGGAAGGCCACCAGCGGCTCCAGCCCACTCGGTGGAACCGCGACGTCGTTGTTGAGCACGAGGACCAGGGGGAAGTCCTGCTCCAGGGCGCGGCGCATCCCCGCGTTGTTGCCACCGGCGAAACCGAGGTTGGCGCCGTTCTGGACAAACTCTGCCTCGGGAAAAGCACGGCGGACGGCCTCCTCGGTGCCGTCCGCGGAGCCGTTGTCCACTACGAAGGTCTTGTGCGGCCGGTCGAGGTAGCCCGACCTCCGCAGGCTCACCAGGCAGTCCAGCGTGTCCCGCCTTCCGTTCCAGGTCAGGACCACCACGGCCAGGGAGCGGGCCGGCTCGGTCATTCCATGTAGCCCAGCGCGCGCAACCTCTCGTGGATGCGCTCGGCCTCGACGTTCCCCTCCTGCCGGACGGGCGCGCTCGCGGGGGCATAGGAAACGGGGTGGCTGGAGAGCCACGCCGGGTCGAGGAAAGCTTGGGGCACGGCCCCGTCGAGCCCTTCGGGCACGGCCTCGCCCACTAGGTGGAAGATCAGGGGCGCCACGTCCATTAGAATGGGCTTGGGACGCCGGCCCTCCCCGCACGAGGCCGCGGGGCCGTGGAGCAGGAAGATTCCCTCGGGGTGGTGGGCGCCCAGAGGCATGCGGGCGAAGAGCCTCCGCTTGAGTGAGCGCACGCCCGCCTCGAGCTCCCAGCGTGTGCTCCCCAGAAGGAGGGCGGGGGCCTCGGGAACGTGCTCGCCGTGATAGACCGCCTCCCGGGGTTCCACGTAATCCAGGACCTTGCGGCCGTCCGGATCCTTCAGGGACAGGAGGCGCCGCCGAAGGGGCTCGGGCTCCTTCGCCACGCCTCCACGGTGGAGGCCACGGCTCGCCGTGGTGGGCATGTAGAATCCGCTCTTGGCCCGGTCGACGCCGAAGCGGTGGGGCCACTCGATGGGCACGAACTTGCGGAAGACGCGGAAGGAAAAGCAGAGGCCCGGGACGGAGAAGAGCCATGGGGCGAGCTTGGCCTTCCACCGAGGGAAGGAGCCCCTCCACTCCATCTCCTTGATCTGCACCTCAGCCTGGGCTGAGGCGGCCACCTTGCCGGGCGCGTAGTCCAGCTGGGCCGCGCCCCACCGTGCGAGCAGCTCATTCAGGTACAAGACCCCCTCCACCGCGCAGAAGCCGTGGTCGGAGACGAGGAGCAGGTGATCCTCGGACCCGAGCGCGGCCACCAGCTCGCCCAGGTAGCCGTCAAGGTCGCGGAAGACTTCGAGCGCCTCGTCGCGCAGGGCGCCGTTCGACATGAGCGCCGGGAAGGCCTCGTGGCTTACCCAGTCGGGACCGGAGAACACCACAAAGAAGCAGTCCCACGGCCTCGGGAGCAGGGCCCGCACGCAGGCCATGCGGGCGGCCTCCACGGCGCGGATGTCCCTCACGTACTCCGTCAGCTTGCCCTCGGAACGGAGCTTGATATTCGGAAAAACGCGGTAGGCCTTCAGGTCGGGGAGCTCGTCCTTGAGCGGCTCGGGGAAGACGGCGTTGTCGCCCACGGTCATGAGGCTCGTGAGCGTGACCTGCCCGGTGAGGGGCGGGTAGCTGACGGGGAGGTTGACGAGAATCGCCGTGCGCCCCCGCTCCTGCAAGACCTCATAGAAGGTTTTGACCTGGATGTCGTAGGTCTGGATGGGGCGGAGGGTGCCCGTCTCCGGGTCCACGCGATTGAAGTCGAAGCAGCCGTGGCGGCCCGGGTTCACTCCCGTAGCGACGGAGACCCAGGCGGGCCCCGTCACGGGCGGCACCACCGAGTCCATCCTGCTGTGCGCCGACCGGCCGCACAGCTCCTTGAGGTTGGGCATCGCCCCCTCGGCCACGAGCCGGTCCAGTAGGTCCCACGTGGCGCCGTCCCATCCCACCACCAGTGCGCGTCCGCCCATCCTCGTCACCTCGTCGTGCACATCGAAAGGGAACGCCGCCCGCTCATCGGGCCGGGGCCGGCCTTCGGCGCAGGCATTCCGGCGCCAGCCTCACCAACTCCAGGTCCTCGGGCTCGGGGCCGAGGAGCCTCAACATTTCAACGAACGCGAGAACCTCCGTAGCCATTCCCGCCTGCGAAACCAACACCGAGGGCGCAACTCTTGATTCGCTCCGCTTGCAAGGAAGGACGCCGCGCGCCCGGCTGTCAGCCTGCCAGTCCGAGGGCCATCTGTTTGAACCTGTCGCTGCTCTCCAGCAGGTCCGAATAGGTTCCCTAGGCCGCCCCGCGGCCGCGCTCAAGGAGGACGATGGTGTCCGCCCAATCCTCGTTCACCCCTGTTCACTTCCTACCATCTTTCGTGCTCGCCGTTTCGTCTCACCCCCCGCGCCTCCACCCCCTCGGCGGGCTCGTCCGAAGTTTGTCCCAAGCCCTCAGGAGCATGTCCAAGTCTTCGGGCTCCGGCTGGATATTGTACCAGACGAGGAGGTAGACCGCCAACCCCGCGGCCGCTCCTACGAATGGGTGGAGGTAGACGGCCGCTAGGCCTCCCACGACGGCAGCGACGGCAAGGGCGGCGAAGGGCTTGAGGATGGTCCGGTCCCAGGGCCCGATCTTCAAGATCCAGTAGATCTCCACGGCGCGGACGAGGTTCGTAATGATCAGCGAGCCGGCGGCGGCAGAGGCAGCCCCGAGGGCGCCGTAACGGGGTACGAGGAGGAGGCAGAGGCCGAGGTTCCCCAGGCCGAGGACGAAGGAGTTGACGAGGTTCACCTTGGGGTGGCCGGTCATGGTGATAAGGGTGCCGTTGGCGCCGAAGGCGGCCGAAACCATCTGGCCGAAAACGAGGATGCAGAGGACCCGATAGCCTTGGCGAAAAGCCGGGCCGAAGAGACCCAGGACGGGGAGCCCTCCCAGGATCAGCGTGAGGCCGATCGCTCCTCCAACCAAACAGAGCCAGCGGGTGGAGGTGTGGAAGAGACGGCGGAGGCCGGGCTGGTCCCGCCGGCCCATGAGGGCGGAGAAGGAGGGAGCCAGGGAGGCGGACAGTGCGTCCGTGGCGAGCCCCATGGCCTGCTGGGCCAAGCGCGAGGCCACCGCGTAGACGGCCAGTTCGGCTGCGCCGCGGTAGCGGCCCATGACGAAGAGGTCCGACTGCAGCAGGAAGAGGCTGAGGAAGTTCTGCCCCATCACGGGCAGAGAGAAGCCGAGGAGATCCCCCCACGTGGCCCTCTGCCCGCCCCCGTTCGACGGACGCTGTGACAGATAGCGGCTCAAGCTCCGGGCGGCAAGAAACAAAGTGAAGAGCGCCGCAACGCCGTAAGCGGCCAGGACGTAGGGGACATTCCTGAAGAGGGGCCAGCCGAACACGAGGAGCAGGGTGAAAAAGAGGGGGTGGGAGATTTTGTCGAAGAAGACCTTGGCTCGGATACATTTGAAGCCCTGCAACCCGCCCGAGCAGATGCTGTAAAGGACGCTGAGGGGCAGAGCCAGGCTGAGTCCCACGAGAGGGATCACGAGGGCCGGCTTGTGGAAGAGGTGCGTGGAAATCCAGGGAGCCGCCGCCACCACCAGGGTCATGCCCGCGATACCTGCCACGGAGGCGACCACGAAAGACTTCCGTACCGCGCTTCGAAGGCGGCTCCACTCCCCCCGCTCAGTCAAGGAGGCGATGTCGTGGACGAGGGTCGCCGGCAGGCCCAGGCCCAGGAAAATGGCCAGCACCATCTGGACCGTGTTGGCCAGGGCGTACAGTCCGTAGGCTTGGGCCCCGAGGACGCGCGTCAGGATGGCTATGTTGACGTAGCGAAGGGCGGCGCTCACCAGTCCCATGACACCGGCCCAGCCGCCTTCCCTCGCTACGCTGCGAAGCTCGCTTTCGCTTCGGGAGGCCTCGCCCCCTTCACGATCGGTCATGCGGCCACTCTGCGCGGAGCTCTTCGCTCGCTTTCCTTGGTCGGCATCGCTCTTCCCTCCGCGGCGTTAGTCCGGTTTCCCCACGCGGCCTGTAGCGACGGTTGACAGACCCGATGGTTGAGGGGGCCACACGGGGCCTCTCCCGCCTCAGGGTTGCAGAGAGGGCAGCGGCGCGCAACGGCCACACCCCGCCAACGTTTATTGGAACCCCACCGGGCGCTTGGTCCACTCGGCGATGCAGTAGGGGCACTTGAGGGAGCACTTGGTGAACTGGAGCTGCCACCGGACGAAGAGCAGCGGCAGGGCCCTGGCGGCATCGGGGGTGACCTCGGCGGTCACGCTGGTCTGGTGGGAGGAACGTATGGCGACGGGCGCGAGCCCGGTCTGGGCGGTCATGGCAGACTCCTCCGGCGGGCCCCAAGGGCCGCCTCCTCGATCCCCGCCCTCCCCCGCCTCGGTGCGCAACCTGGATTTTAGCAGTCTCGCCGCCCCGAAGGCAATCGGCCTCTTCCGCACACACCCGCACGCCGCCGCACATGAGCGGCGGAGCGTGCGGGGAATTTACGCCGATGAAACCGACGGGATGGGGTGGACCCGGAGAACCCAGTCGGTGAGGCCCACTCTCGCCGCGGCGCCGACCACGCCGGAGGGCACTTACTTCGCCAGCGCCTTGATCTTCTCCATCAACTGGTCTTTGAGCGATGGGGCCGGGCTGCCCGGCTGCGTCTGCACGGGCGGCGCCACCTCATTCTCGTAGCCCGCCACCTTGGCCAGGTGGTTGAATTTCATGCGCACCTTGGGCAGGGCCGCGTCCACGCCGGGCTTGTTCTTGCTCTCCGCCGCCGTGACCAGCGCGGCCACCTCCGTGGAGAGTTCGGAGGAGAGCTGCTGCTCCTTGGCGTTCCCGCTCCTGCTGGCCTGGTCGGCGAGCGCGGCCTGCCGCAGCTTCATGGCCGGCGCGAGGTTCCTCACCAGTCCGTAGCGGCCCTTGGCGTGGGCCTCCCGCGTCTGGTCGAGCACGAGGCTGAAGTCCGAGAAGGCCTCCATGGAGGCTTTCTTCGCGGCGTTCATCTCCTTCTTGGTGGAGGCCCCCATGGTCACCAGGCTGAAGCCGCCGGAGGCCGCCGCATCGGAGATGTTCATGACGGAGGTCTTGGTGTCGTCGAACTGCACCATCACGACGCGGGAAGAGGGGTCGGTGGCGGTGTCCAAAACGCCCGGTACGGCCTTCAGCACCGATTCGAGCTTTTGGGCCGCCGCCGCGGTGTCCATGGACTCCGCCTTGAAGGTTGCGATGCGCTGGGCACCCAGCGCGCCCATGGTCAGCAGGAGCCCGGCCAAGCCTAACCAATATGCTCTCTTTATCTGCATTAGATCCTCCTTGTTGGATGCCCAAAATGTACTCCCTTACCGACGGCGGAACAACCGGCGGAGGCAAAAGGCCTGTGGGACCAGATGCCTAGCCGATCCATCCCAGGAGCAGCCCGTGCACGTCCTCGATGTGCGGCCGCTTGTCGGGCAGGGGCCGGTTCGAGAGGAGGAAGGCGTCGTGGCGGTTGTGCATGCCGGTGAAGTGGGTCCGGGCGAAGGGCTCGGCCTTCTTGGGGTTGCCCTTGAGGTCGAAGCCGTCGGAGGTGAGCAGGACCAGGTCGGGGGCCTTGTCGAACTCCGGCCCCTCGTAGATCTGTTCGGGAAAGAAGACCTCCTTGATGAAGCGCCGGCCCTGGTACTCGAGCCCCAGGAAGAAGGCCTTCAGCTCCTCCCTCAGCGCCGGGACCTCGCGCTCCTCCACTCGGCCCTTGGGGTAGCGGCCCCTGCGGTGGAGGTAAATCCGCGACGGATCCAGGGCGAAGGCCCGGGCCTCGGGGTGGATGTCGGCGAAGGAGTCGGGCGGATCCTTCTCCCACTTCAGGAAGCCGCCGCTCACGAGATGGCGGTTCACCAAGACCTCGGTCTCGATGCCGCAGAAACCGTGGTCGCTCATGAGCAGGCAGAGGTCATCCCCGCCCAGGCGGTCCAGCAGGCGCCCCACGACGGCGTCGGCCTTGGCGTAGTAGGCCATGGCCCGCTCGTGGTTGGGGTGGGACGCGTCGGCCACGGCGTGCCACTGGAAGTGCTGGAGCCGGTCCGTCCCCGTGATGATGGCCACGAAGAGGTCCCAGTTCTCGCTTGTCCAGAAGTGATCGAAGGCCCGCTCCCTCGCCGCGAGGGTCTCGTCGAGATCCCGGTAGAGGAAGTCGGCATCGGCCGCCTTGCTCGTATCCACGTCGATGCGGTAGCCCATCTTCTCCAGGTACGGCAGGATGGAGGGCGGATGGACGGCCTTCTTGAGATCGATGGCGACGAAGCCGGAGACGAGGACCCCCTCGTGGGGCCGGGCGGGGTAGGTGCCGGGGAGGTTGAGGACCACCGAACGCTTGCCCCGCTTGCCCAGCGTGTCCCAGAGGGGCTCGGCCTTCAGGTGCGGGTAGCTGGGAAAATACATCTGGTAGGTGCCGGGCTTCAGGTCCATGAAGCCGTAGATGCCGTGGCGCGCGGGGTTCGTGCCGGTCATGAAGGAGGACCACGAGACCGACGAGATCTCCGGCAGCGTGGCGTCCATCTGCTGGAAGTGCGAGGCGCCGGCGGCCGCGAGCCTGCCGAGGTTCGGCGTGACCCCCTTCGCGATCAGGGTTTCCAGCAGGGTGTACGGCACCCCGTCCAGGCCGATCAGCACCGCGCGGGGCTTGGTGGGTCTCGAGAAGAGTTTGCTTAGAAGAGCCATGGGGCCTCCGGGGGAATTGACATGGGAACCTAGTTTCGTGCGGACGCCGCCCTCTCCAAGGCGGACCAGCACTCCATGGGGACCTGGAGGGTTCCCTCGCCGACGCCGAGGCGGATGCCGGGGCGGTTGGTGCCGTGGAAGTCGGAGCCCCCGGTGACGAGGAGGCCGTTGCTCTTCGCGAGGGCGAGGAAGCGCCGGGTGTCTTCGGGGGCGTGGTTTCGGTAGTGGCATTCGAGGCCTTGCAGGCCGGCCTTCGCGAGCGCTTGAACGATGGCTTGCAGAGCCTCCTCGTCAGCCGCCTGGAGCTGGAGGGGATGGGCCAAAACGGCCACGCCGCCGGCGGCCCGAATGAGGGCGATGCTCTCCTCGGGCGAGAGCCTCGCCTTGTCCACGTAGGCGGGCCCGCCCTTGGCCAGGTATCGGTCGAAGGCCTCCTGCCGCGTTTTCACGTATCCCTTGTCCATGAGGACCTTGGCGAAGTGCGGCCGTCCCACGAGGCCGCCCCCGGAGACCGCTTCGACCTCGGGAAGGGTGAGGACCACGCCGAGACGGTTCAGCTTCTCGACGATCTTCGGATTGCGCTCGTCGCGCCAGCGCTGCACGGAGGTCAGCCGCTCCAGGAGCGGGGCGCTGGTCTCGTCGAAGCCGTATCCCAGGATGTGCATGGTGCCCGGCTGGTACTCCGCGGAGATCTCCAGGCCGGAGAGGAAGGCGATCCCCTGCCGGCGGGCCTCCTCCCGCGCCCCTGCCACGCCCTCCACGGTGTCGTGGTCCGTGAGGGCCATGTGGGTCAGGCCGGCGGCCTTGGCTTCGCGCACGAGCCCGGCGGGGGTGAAGGTGCCGTCCGAGCAGGTCGAGTGCATGTGCAGGTCGATGGTCATCTTCGAAGGAGCCCCTTGGGGACGTGATGAGGTGATGAGGCGATGAGGTGATGGGGAAAGGAATCGAGCATAGCGGGGGCACCGTCAGGGGCCTCCTCATCTCCCCATCCCTTCATCACCTCATCTCGACTCAGCCCAAATACCCCAGATCCCTGAGCCTCGCGGCGACGGCGGCCTCCTCGTCGGCCCCGTAGTCGTCGCCGGGCACGGGGGGCACCAGCTCCAGCATCTCGAGGGTCTTGACGATGCGCGCGCAGGACTGCTCCGGAGGCTCTCCGCCGGTGTAGACCACGACCTCGGGCTTGGCGGGCGGCTCGTAGGGGTCGGAGACGCCGGTGAAATGCGGGATCTCGCCGGCCAGCGCCTTCTTGTACAGCCCCTTCACGTCGCGCTCCAGGAGCTTCTCCATGGGGCAGTCCAGGTAGGTCTCCACGAAGGTGGCCCGCTGCTCCACGCGGCCCCTGACCTCGTCGCGGATCTCCTGGTAGGGGGAGATGGCCGCCGTGATGGCGCAGACGCCGTTGCGCGCCAGCAGGTTGGCCACGTAGCCGATGCGGCGGATGTTGGTGTCGCGGTCCTCCTTCGAGAAGCCGAGGCCCTTGCTGAGGTTCGTGCGCACCTCGTCGCCGTCGAGCACCTCCACGGGCACGCCGCGTTCCAGGAGGCGCTCCTCCACCATCTTGGAGAGGGTGGACTTGCCCGAACCCGACAGCCCCGTGAACCAGAGAACGAAGCCCTTGCCGTTGCCGTTAGCCATGGTCACTCCTTGGAAGTAGTCCGTTGGGGGACGTGATGAGGTAATGAGGTGATGAGGTGATGAGGGAAAGAGAACGACCCGTCCGTGGGCTTGCCTCCCAGTCCCCTAGTCACCCAGCCCCCTCATCATCTACTCACCTACCCGCCTTTCCTCACCGAATCGCCTTCCCGATCATGTCCGCGGGGACCTCTACGCCGAGCGTCGAGAGGACGGTGGGGGCCACGTCGTAGATCTCCACGCCCTCGCGGCGGCCGGGCGCCACGCCCGGTCCCTTCAGGATGAACATCCCGTACTGCGCGTGGTTGGCATCGTCGGGCCCGGTGTCGTTCTCGAAGACGTGGATGGCGCCGGTCCCGACGCTGCCGGCGCTGCGCCAGGCCAGGTCGCCGAAGTAGACGATCAGGTCGGGCGGGACGCCGTTGACCTTCTGGTAGATCTCCTCGGGCTTGAAGACGCGGGTTCCGATGGGCCTGCCGTTCTCGTCGCCGAGGGCTTCGAGCTTGGCCTTGATGCTCTCGCGCGCGGCCTCGTACTCCGCCGGTTCGATGATGCCCTGGGGCTCGCGTCCCTTGACGTTCATGAAGATGCGCGAGTAGTACCCTCCCTCGCCCCAGCACTGGGTCCCGGACCAGTCGATGTCCGAGGTCTTCAGTTTCTGTTGCCCCGTGGGCGGCGCCTTGAGGGCGAGCAGCCCCTCGCGCATGAAGAACTCGTTCACGCAGATGGCGCCGTGCATGGTGCGGGCGCCGTGGTCGGAGACGACCCACGTCTGCGCGTCCCTGGGGATCAGCGCCAGCACGGAGCCGATCTCGCCGTCCAGATACTTGTAATAGTCCCTAATGGCGAACTCGAACTTGTGGCCCTTCTCGTAGAGGCGGTGCCCCTTGTCGTGGTACCGCCAGAAGCCGTGGTGGATGCGGTCCACGCCCATCTCGACGAAAATGAAGAAGTCCCACGGCTTGCTCTTCACCCACTCGCGAACCACCTTGAACCGCCGGCGCGTCATGACGTAGATCTGCTCCAGCAGCCAATCCTTGTTGTCGGTGCGGAAGTCCTTGACGTCGATGATGTAGTCGCCCTCGGCGATGCGGTCCAGCTCGTGCTTGGCCTCGTCGGGCCAGGTGTACTGCACGTCCTTCGACGGCGTGAGGAAGGATGCCACGAGGGTGCCGTTGAGCGGCTTGGGGGGGTAGGTCTGGGGCACGCCCAGCGCGACGCTGCTCATGCGGTTTCGCGAGAGGATCTGCCAGAGCGTCTTCTCCTTCACGTAGGACGCGTTGGCGAAGTAGAGTTCGTCGTAGCCGTGGCCTTTCCGGTTGCGGAAGCCGTAGAAGCCGAGCGTGCCGGGATCCTTGCTCGTCATCATGGCCGTCCAGGCGGGCACGGTGATGGGGGGGATCGTGGACTTCATCTCGCCCCACGCCCCCTCCTCCATGAGCCGGCTCAGGTTGGGCAGCTCGGTGCGCCACTCCTGGAAGACGAGCTGCGGCGCCATGCAGTCCATGCCGAAGATGAAGACCTTTTTCGCTCTCATGCGGGTAGCCCTCCGTTGGAGTGAGGAGGTGAGGAAGGGAGGACGTTAGGAAGTGAGAAAGGGAAGACACGCGGGAGATCCCTATTCACCTCATCACCTCATCACCCCATCACCTCATCACGTTACAGATACCCCATGCTCTTGAGCCGCTGCCGGATGGCCTCGATCTCCTTGGCCGACAGGGCGCCTTCCAGCTTGCCCTCCTGGTGGGAGACGAGGTCCCGAAGGACGTACACGACGAATTCGGTGACGGACGCAAAACCGCTGCCCTCGATGAGCACGGCCAGGTGGTCGTACAGGGGTCGGGGGATCTTGAGGGTTACGCGAGGCTCCATTTGCACTCCCATTGGAGTGTAGTGTAAAGCCGGTGAGAGGAGCTGTCAAGGGGCGAGGGTCACGGGAAATGGGGAGTGCGAGACGGGAGACGGGAGACGCCAGAAGCGATTAGGCGAAAGGCGATTGAGCGAGGGGCAGAGGGGCGACCGGCCGGCTCGCCCCCGCTCGTGCCCGGCCGATCAATTCAGGCCGCCGCCGGCTTTCTCGGAGACCTCCTTGAATCGGGCGAGAATCTCCCGCTCGTGGCGGAGTTCGTCCTCGGCAAAGGCCAGCAGGACCTGGCGCAGGCCCTCGTCCTCGCAGAGGCTCGCCGCCTCCTCGTATCGGGCACGCGCCTGGCGCTCGGACTCCACGGCCTCCTGGAAAATCTCGAAGAGCTTCTCGGCTCGGTTCATG
>JAJYCJ010000059.1:0-5902 GCA_021778515.1 Acidobacteriota bacterium | reverse complement strand
CGCTCGATGCGCGGGTCATCGCCCCACCAACCGCCGGGCGAAGGCGTTGAGAACCCCGAGGTAGGGGGCGATGCTCGGGATGAAGTGCCGCTCGTGGCGGCTGTGGGGGCCGATGCCGCTCTGCCCCCACACCACCGCGTTGCCGCCTGGGGCGAAGCGGGCCGATGTGCCGGCCAGCTTGTTGGCGGGCAGCGGACGGTTCCCACTCACCTCGGCGGCCGCGTCGAACAGAGCCTGGAGGTGGGGGTTCTCGGCGGGACAGGCGACGCCGGCCTCCATGACCTCCGTGACCACCTCCATGTCGTTGGCCTGGCAATACTCCTCTAGGGCGTAGACGAATCCGTCCAGAGAGTCCTCCGGGATGGGCCGGATCTCGAGGCCGAGGATTCCCTCCCCGGGCGTGACGTTGTACACGCCAGGCTCTCCGTAGGCGAAGAAGGGGAACCGCGCGCCGGTCTGCCAGCCGTCGGGCGAGTGGAGCGTGAGCCGCTCCTCCATGAGAGCGTGCAGGTTTTGGCGCGCCTGGATGAGCTGCTCGCTCAGGTCCTTGGGCACCCCGGCCACGCCGGTGTGACCGCGCTCTCCGCGGGCCACGAGACGCAGGCGCACGACGCCGCGGTTGGCCGTGCAGATCTCGCCGAAGCGCTCGTCCCCCCGCTCGCCCGTGCGCTCGCCGAAGATCATGAACTCGGGGGCGTAGAGGGCCTCCTCCTTCAGGTCCTTGAGGACCTGCGGCGTCCCGTAGGCCTCCGATTCCCCGTTCTCCTCGTTGCCCACCAGCAGGAGGTTGACGGGCGGATAGGGCGGGCCCGCCTTCAGGGCCCTCTCCATCCAGATCATGTTGGTGGCCACCACGGTCTTCATGTCCGCGGCGCCCCGCGCCCAGAGGTAATCGCCCTCGATGCGGGGCTCGAACTGCGTGTCGTTGGGATCGGGCTCCACGACGTCGAAGTGGCCGCCGAGCGTCACCGGGGCCAGGAGGCCGCCCGGGAATCCGGCCAGCACGGCCGGGTAGCGCCCTCCCTGGAAGAGGCGCACCTGGGCCCCGGCCTCCCGGAGCTCGCCCGCGATGAAGTGCGCGCAGCGCCAGACCTCTTCCAGCCGCTCCCGCGGGCAGTTGGTGACGGAGGGGATGCGGCAGAGGGCCTGCGAGAGGGCCAGGACCGCAGAGAGCTCATCGCCCGCGCCGACGACGGCCTCCTGGCGCGCCTGGGCGGCGAGGAGAACCGGCAGCGAGGGATCGCGGCGGCCGGCCTCATCGAAGGCCGTGAGGAGTTCGCCCAGCTTGGCCTGCTCGTCCCCGAGGAGCTTCTGGTCCCTCAGGACGGAGGCCAGCTCCGAGCGCAGGAGCGCCCTGCGGCCCCCCAGCCACTCCCGGAAGAGCTCGCGCGGCACGATCCGGTTGCCCCAGGGCGAGAGCATCTCTCCCCGCAGCTCGTCAGCGAAGTGGGTCCGCGTCCGTTCGGCTTCGTTGGGGGCGCCACTCGCCATCTCGCGGATCGGGACCAGATGGGCCGAGTAGCCCAGCGCCTCGGCGAGAGGGTCCATCCTGTCCAGGGTCTCGCGCAGGAAGGCCCGCAGGGGCACCCGGTCGCCCGTGAAGGGGTGCTCGATGTGCGCCTTGAGCCCGTCCCGGGCCGCCTGCTCCTCGTTCCGGCGCGCCCGAGCCACGTCCTCGGCGTCGTACGCGTAGCCCGCCCCGAAGGCCTCGTCGCCGTAGATCGTCAGCATGAGGCACTCCTTGAAGGCGATCTTGGCGGCGGAGAGCTCCAGGCTGTCCCCTCCCTCGTCGGTCCGGACCTCCACGCGGTTCATGGGCAGGTCCACGCGGGCGCAGAGGTTCTCCACCAGCAGGGCCTGCTCGGCCTCCTCCAGGCTGGCGTTCTCTCCCGCCCGGTAGAGCCCCTTCTGGTAGAGCTTGAGGAGCTGCTCGCTGGTGGCCCAGATGTTCCGGTTCACGGGGTCCACGTCGGAGCGGGCGCGCACCGGCGTCCAGTTGTTGGCCCCGAAGCGGACGCCCCTGCGCACCAGGTCGTAGGAGATCCGCAGGTAGTCCTGGTGGCTCGCGTAGAGGTAGGGGACGTCGAGCTCGGGGGGGTTGGGAAAGGTCAGGAGGCGGTTGCTGTCCACCTCCGTCAGGACCACCTCGGGCCGGCCGTTCACCGTTTCCCAGCCCAAGGGGGTGGAGGCCGTAACGGCGATGAAGAGCGGGCAGAAGGGGCGGAGCAGCCGCGTCGCCCGGATCACGGCCTCGTTCCGGAAATCCACGAGCGTCCGGCCCTCTCGGCGGTGGCGCGGGAGGTGGAAGAAGTCCCAGGAGAGCAGCGCCTCGGGGTAGGAGTGGTTGGTGTGGATGCCCGCCGTGGCCAGGCGGCTGCCGTAGAGCCCCACGCAGCGCGCCAGGTATTTCTTCTTGGCCAGGCTCCAGCCGTCCGGGATGGACTCCTCCCCCACCTCCACGGGATAGGGCAGGTTGCCGTGCAGGGGCAGGAACTGTTCGCCGAAGGCGAGCCCGGCACCGGCCAGCGCGTTGATCACCACCGCCTCCAGCACCCGGCCCTCCATGGCCGTCCCTCGGAGGTCGTAGTAGGGGCGCGTGGCGGCCTCGGTCATCCAGTGGAAGACCTCGAGCTGGAAGCGCGAACGCGCCCACTCGGGGATGTGCTCCGCCATGAGGTAGTCGGAGAAGGAGCGGCGGCCCGGCCCGAAGCCCACGGTGGTGACGGGCCGGATCGCCGAATCGAGTACGTTGAACTCCAGCTCCAGCCCCGAGAGCCCCCGTTCGAAGTGGGTCTCGATGGAAGACTCGATCCCGAGCCGGACCTTCTCGGCGAACTTGCCCCAATCGGCGGTTTTCATGTTCGAAGAAGCCCCCACAAGGTTCGAGATGCCGAGATGAGCAGACGAGGGACCACCTCCCATCCCCCGCTTTCCCTCCTCACTTCCTCATTTCCTAGCTTTTCAACTTCTCCAACGCCTCCCAGAGCCTGGCGGTGGCGCGCCTCGTGACCTCCGGCGGAAGGGCGTAGGAGAAACGGATCCAGCGTGAGCCGAACTCGCTGAAGTAGACGCCCGGCACCACCGCCAGACCGAAGCGCTCGGCCAGATAGGAGCCCATGGCCGCGCTGTCGGCCATCCCCGCCCGGTCCATCCAGGGCCCCACGTCGATGAAGGCGTAGTAGCCCTTTCCGATGACGGCCCTCAGGCCCTTCTCCTTCAGGAAGGGGCCGAGGACCTTCCGGCTCTCGTTGGTGGGGCCGATGATGCCCGCGGCGGCGTTGTGGTAGCCCATCTCGTAGGCGGCCATGGCCACGGCCTGGCTGTGGAAGGAGGGAATCACGCCGTGGGAGGCGCGGTTCTGCATGAACTTGACCACCTTGGCCGAGGCCAGCAGGTGGGCGTTGCGCACGTTGCTGGCACCCAGAGATTTGGTGAGACCGTCCAGGATGAAGACGCGCTCGCGCTCCTCGGGCGAGAGTGCCGTCAGAAACCGGTTGAGGTCGTGGGGCTCACCGTCGGTCACGCGGTGGTAGATCCAGTCGAACAGGACGAAGGGAATGCCAGCCCGGAAGGCGGCCCTCGCCAGCTCGAGCTGGCGCTCCTCGGGGATCGTCCTCCCCGTGGGGTTGTCAGGGGAGGTGATGACCACGCCCGCCACCTTGCGCCCGCCGTGGCGCTCCGCCTCGGCGGCACAGGCCGCGATGCCCTCGGGCGTCATCTCCCACGCCTCCTCCTCCCTGCCGGGCGACAGCATCACGTTGGCGCCCACGCTGTAGGGACCCCAGTTGTAGGAGATCCAGGGCACCCGGGAGGTGACGATGAAATCGCCCTTGCGGCCGTGGCCGAGGAACTGCATGGCGTCGTAAGCCTTGTTCAGGGCGTCGCGCCCCCCCTGGCAACCGAGCACGTTGGCCGGCCCCCATCCGCTGGCGGCGTCCAGTTGCCAGTACTGCTCCACGACGGCCTTGCGGAAGGCCGCCGTGCCGAAGGGCTGGTCGTAGGCCGAGCCGTGCTTCTTCTGGAGGTCGTGGGCCCGGTCCCAGATGGCCTCCGGAACGCCTGGCAGGCTGGCGCCTCCGTCGCCCTGGCTGGCGTCGAACTGTTCGCCCCGCGGGAAGTCCCGCTCGTACACCGCCAGCGCGTCCCTGATCTCGAACATCCGCGAACCGGGGATGTCCGTCATGGTCCGCGGGCTCTGGTCCAGGCCCGCCAGTTGCCGCGGCTCCACGACGAGGACGGGGGCGTCCTGCGTCTTGCGTGCGCTTGGGTCGCTCATGGGTCTCTCCCTCAGGTCAGATGGGCCGGTGGATCAGAGGCAGTATAGAGTGAAAAGTGAAAAGTGAAAAGTGAAAGGAAAAAATCACCACCAAGACACCAAGGCACCAGGAGACGAAGGGCTCGGGGCGCGAATGGGAACGGTGGAGAGTGAAAAGTGAAAAGTGAAAAGTGAAAGGAACAAATTCACCACCAAGACACCAAGACACCAGGAGACCAAGGGCTCGGGGCGCGAATGGGAAAGGCGGAGAGTGAAAAGCGAAAAGTGAAAAGTGAAAGGAAAAAATCACCACCAAGACACCAAGGCACCAGGAGACGAAGGGCTCGCGGCGCGAATGGGAACGGTGGAGAGTGAAAAGTGAAAAGTGAAAAGTGAAAGGAAAAAATCACCACCAAGACACCAGGACACCAGGAGACGAAGGGCTCGGGGCGCGAATGGGGAAAGGTGGAGAGTGAAAAGTGAAAAGTGAAAAGTGAAACGGAAAGAATTCACCACCAAGACACCAAGACACCACCATCCATGAGCCTTCCGGAGCCACTCCAATGTCCAATCGCGGGATTTGGGCAGAAACAGCACACCAGTGCCCCGCGCCGAACAAGAAAAACCCCGCTCCGGCAGCCGCCGGGAGCGGGGAATGGGAATGTATCGCGGGGAGAAACTGCGGTCAGTTGGGCGAGGCGGAGCTGCCGGTGGGGGAAGGACTCGATCCCTGCTGGCCAGCCGGAGCCTTGGAAGCCTGATCGGCGGGGGAAGGCTGAGCCGCGCTGGAGGTCTGGGGGCTGGGGCTGCCTCCGCCGGCGCCCGCGGAGGCGTCGGGAGCGGCGCCCTTGTGGTTGGCGAAGGCGAAATCCGCCACGCGCATGCTGTTATCGAGGGCCACCTTGATGTCCACGTGCCCCTTCTGGAACTCCGCCACCTGAGTCACGATGAAGTAGCCGCCCTTTTGTTCCATCTTGGCCTGCTTCATCTTCACGAAGGGCCCCGCCTTCGTCACGAGCTGCTGCCACACCTGCTGCCACTTCTGGGCGTTGGTCTTGAAGCCCAGGTTCGAGTCTACGCGCTGGTAGGCACCATCGTAGTCCCCCTTCTGGAGGAGCTGGATGAATTCGTCGGCTTTGCTGATGGCGATGTCCTGGGCCTGCGCCCACAGCCCGAAGGCCATGCACAGACAGCTGGCCGCGACCAAGACCCGGCGGATGATGGAACCACGTTTCATACGGAAGTCCTCCTTAGAGCACGAACAAAAAAACCAACGCCGCCTCGGGGAATTCCCGTGCCTACCCAAGGCCGCCTTGGATGATGCCATTATAGGCCCGCCGCGGCCTCCCGTCAAACGGGCCAAAAAGGCCCGCCGCCCGAGCCTTTACCCCAAATTCCGCGATTGAAATGCGGGTGGCTTCGGCTATGGTTCAGGTTCACGGGGGGGAGACATTGTCTCTTGGACGGGGAGGGCCAAGGGCTTCTCTCTCCGGTTCGCAGGCCAAGCCTGCCGAATCGTCGCATTGCCCTCCGGGGCCCCGCCCCACGGGCAAAGCCCGCTGGGGCCCCACCCCACCCTTGGGGCTTCCTCCCCCGGATCAAGTCCGGGGTCGGAGGCCACCCAAATCCCTTGGCGGGTGAAGACCG
>JAJYCJ010000152.1 GCA_021778515.1 Acidobacteriota bacterium | reverse complement strand
GAAGTCAGATTCCGTGGGGCGGGCGCCCCCGCCCGCCGCTCTCCCGCTCTGGAGAGCACCCCTACAAGGGCATAGAGCATGCGAAGCTCACGCACCAAGGGTCCCATTCCCATTCACCATTCGCCATCCGAGACCCGAAATTCCTTGGTGTCTTCGTGTCTTGGTGGTGAAACTTCCCTCCCACCCTGGCCCGAGCTCCTGCTCGTGGTCCTCGTGGCGGCCGCGGCTTTCTTCGCCGCCTTCAAATCCGTCCAGGACCCCGACACCTTCTGGCACCTGGCCATCGGGAGGGAAATCTGGCAGACCCATCACCTTGTGCGCACGGAGACCTTCTCGTTCACCGCCAAGGGCGCCCCCTGGACCGACGAGGAGTGGCTCTTCCACCTCCTCTGCTACCCCCTGTGGCTGCTGGGTGGAGCCGCTCTGGCCAAGGGGCTCACGGCCGCCTGCGCCGCACTCGGCATCCTGGGGGCTTACCGCTGCGTTCGGATGTCAGGTGGCAGCGCCCCCGGCCTAGCGATCTTCGTCCTGCCCCTCCTGGCCGTTTACGGCGAGCGCTTCCGCTACCGGCCGGAGATCCTGTCGCTGGTGCTGATGGTGGTCCTCCTGGCGACCCTCCTGAAATCCGAGGCCTCGCCCTCGGGCCTTCGCCGCGCCCTTCCCTGGCTGCTCGCGCTCTTCCTGCTCTGGGTGCAGATCCACGGCGCCTGGGCCTACGGGTTGGTGCTGACGGCGGCCTTCCTGGCCGGGGGGCTCGTGGATCGGTGGAGGGAGGGCGCCCTCGCGTTCAAGGACACCCTCCACAGCGCGGCCATCGTCCTGGCCTGCTGGGCGATCACCCTGATCAACCCCTTCGGCTGGCGCCTCACCCTCTTCCCCCTGAAACACGCGCTGGACCTGCTGAACCACAGGGCCTACGTCCCCATCGCCGAATGGGTGAGGACGCCCCTGACCGGCGTCTACGGGCTCTTCGCGGCCATGGCAGCCGCCACGCTGCTGGCCCAGCTCTTCGCCCGGCCGCGCCGCTGGTCTTCCATTCTCGTGGTCGCCAGCCAGGTGGCGCTGGGCCTCTACTGGGTCCGCTACGCGGCCTACGCCGTGATCACCCTGGCCCCCTTCGCCGCCCTGTCGTTGCAGCCGCTCCTCAGCCGCCGCAGGCTACAAACCGCCGCCTACGCCCTCGGCATCCCCCTGGCCGTTCTGGCCACCGGCTGGCAGGCCCTCCACCCTCCTCTCTACCCGCCCATGGCGGAGCGCTACCCCGTCCAGGAGGCGGCCTTCCTGAAACGCGTGGACTTCTCGGGGAACCTCTACCACGAATTCCGCGTGGGCGGCTATCTGGAGTGGGCCCTCGACCACCAGGCCCAAGTCTTCTTCGACGGGCGCTTCGGCCCCTTCAACGAGGCTGGGGTGGCCTATTACCAGGCCCACCGCTCCGTTCCCGCCTTCGAGGCCTTCCTGGCTCGCTATCCCTTCGACGCGGCGTTATATTCTTACAAGGACTTCACCTTCAAGGGCCCGCCCGGCACCCCGCCCCGCGGCCCCTCCGCCGTCCTCTTCCCACCGGAGTCCTGGGTGATGGTGGACTTCGGATCTTACGGCATGGTGCTCGCCAAGCGCGAACCCGCCAACGAAGCCCTCATCCAGAGGTACGGCTATCCGCTCCTGCGCCTGGACGACCTGCCCTACCTCCTCTGGAGCGCCGAGCGCGGGGCCATCCCGCCGAAGGCGCTGATTGCCGAATTGGAGCGGGCCCTCAGCGCGAGTCCACCCCCGATGATTCACAAGGTCTTGGAGACAGCCCTCGCACGGCTGCACGCTCCGCCGAAGGCCGCTCAGCCGCCCGCGGTCCCCTGAACGGGAGGCGGCCGTCTTCTGAGGCCGCTCCACGCGCCCCCGATCAGGAGCAGCGTGGTGAGCAGCGAGACGGCGGCTGGAATGTAGACGTGCCAGGGCCGGTAGACGAACCGGACCTCGTGCTTCCCCGCCGGCACGAGCACGCCTCGAAAACAGCCGTTGACCCGGTAGATGGGGACGCTGCGGCCGTCCACCGTGGCCCGCCAGCCCGGATACCAGGAATCCCTCAGAACCAGCAGCGCCTCGCGCGGAGCCTGGGCCGCGATGGTCACGGTCTCCGCTCCATCGCGGATGAATGTCAGACGACCTCCCACCACCGGACCCTCCGGCCAGGTGCTCGGCGCGGGCTGTCCCATCGCCTCCACCAGGGCCACGCCGTCGCTTCCCTTCCCCAGATTCCAAAGCTGTTCTGCGATCGGGTGGCCGGAAATCAAGGCGGCCGTTTTCCACGCGAAGAAGAGCCTTCCTGCCGCGCCAGGCAGCACATACGCCGCGCTTCCTGAAGCCACTGCCTCAGGAGGGCCGAGCCCCGCCTTCTCGCCTTCGGGCGCCAGCAGGAGCGAAGCGCCCGTCTGCCGCAGCAGCAAAGTGGCTGGCATTCGAAAGGCGATGAGGGTTGGTGGTGCGGGCGGCGTGAAGAAGAGCTGAAAATACTGTCCAAGGAAGAAAACGGCGTTTAAGTCGGCACAGCGAATTCCGTAGGCCGAGCCCTCGTTCGGCGGAATGACGAATCCCTGGCTAACGGGAGAGACGGTCCGGTCATGGGGGTGCTGCCGCCTGATCCATCCCATGAGGCCTCCCCTTTGAAAGCTCATCGTGTTCCAATCCACGTGGTTCAGGGAGAGAGGGAAGGCCGAAGGCAGAGCCACCAGCAAGGCGAGCAACAGGATACCCAGTGCACTTGGTTTTCTGAGCATGGCGAAAAGAAGGGCCACGAGCCCCGATCCCAGGAGGACCATGGCCAGCACGGGGAAACGGCTTTGCAGCGGGATGGGCAGAGGCAAGACGGCGATAAGCAGGGCGTCGCACGCGAAAGCCAGGATGCCCGCCGACGTGCAGATCCACCGGGCTTCCCGCCGGTCCGCGAGCAAGGCCTCCAGACCCGCAGGGGCCAGAAAAGCGATGCACGTCCAGAGGAGCCCCTTGAAGTAGACGAGCGGCACGGCGAAGAGGTGGGCCTGGAGAAACCGCTGGACGGTGTATCCCACCCATGGCAGGGGCATGATCAGAAACAGCACCAATGCCAAGGCGAGCATCCAAAAGACGACGCGACCCCTTCGCACGATCAGAGACGCGCCGACGAGGCCCATGACGGCAGGGGCAATGAAAAGGTCCGAAGCCAGAGTGAAGAGCCCTTCCCACGAATAGGGCACAACGACACTGACAGCGAGTTTCTTGTACGAGAAGCCATACCCATAGAGCCGTATCAGGGGCGCCCAGTGGATGGAGAGGGCGACGGCGGAGAGCAGGCCCACTCCTCCCAGGACACCGATGCGTCGCAACCATCCTCTTCGGCCCGCTCCTTCGGAGTCGCCGAGCGCCAGGAAGTGGGCCGACGCCACGAGAGTGGCCACCAGGCACGGTTCCGGCTCTCCCACGTTGCCCATGATGACGAAAGGCAAGGCGGCCAGCGCCACGCTCCTCAGGTTTCCCCACTTGGCTTGGTGGAGGCCAAGCAATGCCCAGGGCAACAGGAAGAAGGCGAAGGGATCCAGGATGGTGAGCCGGTCCAGTACCCACGGATTGACCACGAAGAGCGCCGCCCCCAATGTTGCCGTCGGGCTGGCAAACCCCTCCCGTCGCAACCAGAGAAAGGCGCCCACGGCCCCCAGGGGAAGGCCCAAGAGCAGCGTCAGGCAGTAGGTCCAGTAGGTGGGAAAGAGATAGAACAGCCACCTCAGCGGGTTGAATGGGCGATATTGCCCGCTGTCGAAGGTCGGGTAGCCGCATCCGGTATAGGGGTCCCAAAGAGGCACTGCACCGCTACGAAGCCTCTGTGCCGTGAAGTAGTCGCTCGCGAAAAAGCCCGACAGGTGTCCGAAATCCATGTCGGACACCCAGGGGATGACCCTCTTTCTCGCAAAGAAGGCCTCGTCCACCTGGAGCGGGACGCCGTTGTTTCGAGCGTCTGCCCATCCCCAATTGGGATATCGAGCGAAGGGCAGGAAGTTCTCGCCGGCAAAGAGGGGGAGAAAGGCGACTGCGATGAGAAGCCCCAGAACCGCCGCCGCGCCCAGCGTCTCGCGACGCTTCGCAGGGAGCTCCGCCCAGCGCCCGCGCCACCGACGCCATCTGGCCCCAAGAAAGGACTGCTCCTCGCTACTCCCCATGCTCCCCGCCGCCTATCGCGCGATGGCGTGCTTCCTTACGTCCTCTCAGAACGAGGGGCGCCAGACGAGACGTGCAGGCCACCCTGCCCAGCCGCCATCACTTTCATCCATCATCCCAAATCCCGCGATTGAAATGCGGGTGGCTTCGGCTATGGTTCGGGTTCACGAGGCGAAGACATTGTCTCTTGGACGGGGAGGGCCATTCCCTCCCCGCCCCACGGGCAAAGCCCGCTGGGCCCCACCCCACCCTTGGGGCTTCCTCCCCCGGATCAA
>JAJYCJ010000058.1 GCA_021778515.1 Acidobacteriota bacterium | reverse complement strand
GCGGGGCCCCGGAGGACAACACGACGATTCGTCAGGCTTGGCCTGCGAATCGCAGGAGGAAGCCCTTGGCCCTCCCCGTCCAAGAGACAATGCCTTTCCCCCGTGTGTCCGAAACCTGGCCGAAGCCACCCGTATTTCAATCGCGGAATTTGGGGATGAGGATGAAAAACACGCTCGCTGCGAATGGTCTGCTCGCTCCTCGGTCCTCGCTCCTCGGTCCGTCTGTCACGAGGCAAGAACCATGATTCTCTACTTCGATCCCTTCATGGGGATGGCCGGCGACATGACCGTTGCAGCCCTCGTGGATGCCGGCGCGGCGCCCGAGGCCGTCAACGGCGCACTGGGACGACTCGGCATGGGAGGTTTGGCGTTTCGTTTCCAAAGGGTGCGCAGGCAGGGCCTCGCGGCCACGCACGGTCGCGTGGAGCATCCTCCCGAACACGGCCACCGAAACCTCTCCGCCATCCTCGCCCTCATCCGGGGCGCGGGATTGCCCTCGATCGTGGCCGAGCGGGCCTGCGAGGCCTTTCAAAGGCTGGGCGAGGCCGAGGCGAAGGTGCACGGAGTCGGGGTGGAAAAGGTGCACTTCCACGAGGTCGGCGCAGCGGACGCCATCGCCGACATCGTGGGCGCGTGCGCCGCCTGGGAGGCCCTCGGTCGGCCGGAGGTGGAATGCGGCCCCATGAACCTGGGCAGCGGCTTCACCACCATGGAACACGGCACTTTCCCCGTGCCGCCTCCGGCGGTGGTGGAAATATTGAAGGGCGTACCGGTCTTCAGCGCAGGCGCTCCCCTGGAGCGGACCACGCCCACCGGCGCGGCCCTGGCCGTGACGCTGGCCCGTCGGTTCGGCCCGCTGCCCCGGGGGAGAATCGCCGGCGTGGGGTACGGCGCCGGCTCCCACGACTCGGAAGGCGCCCCAAACGTCTTGCGGGCCCTGCTCGTGGCCGAGGAGCCGACCGACACAGCGGTGGCCGTCATCGAAACCCAGGTGGATGACACGAGCCCCGAGCTTCTGGCCGGGGCACTGGAGGCGATCCGGGCGCAGGGGGCGCTCGACCTCTTTCTCACTCCCGTCGTGGCCAAGAAGGGACGCTCCGCCTGGATCGTCACGCTTCTGTGCGGGGTAGGAGAAGAGGCCCGGTTCTCGGACCTCCTCCTCGAGCACACCACCACCACGGGTGTTCGATTCACCCGCTGGGAGCGGAGAGAGCTGCCCCGCGAGGTCGTGTCGGTCGCCACGCCCCGAGGACCTTTGCGAGTGAAGCGGATCACGGCGCCCTCCGGCGCGCGGCGCTCCCACGTCGAATGGGAGGACCTCCGCGCCCTCAGCGAAGCGACCGGCGTGCCCGCCCTGCTCCTTCTCCAGGAGCTGGAGCCCTTCTTGAAATGAGGCGACCGCGCCGTCCGGACCCCCCTTCCTCGAATCCCGCCTTCATCAGGCATTCCGGCCGTCGCGCCGGCTGATCCCCGGGGAGGCCCCGCCGTGCGCTTCCGCCAATCTCCCGCCACCTTTACCGTCGAGGAGTTGCCGCTGTTCGCTCCGAGCGGCCGGGGGGACCACCTCTACCTCACGGTGCGCCGCTCGGGGATGTCCACCCCCTTTCTCCTGCGGGAGCTCCAGCGCCGCCTGCGCCTGAAGGAGGAGGATCTGGGCTGCGCGGGGATGAAGGACCGGGACGCCCTTTCGGTGCAGACCTTCTCTCTGCCGAGACACGCGGCCCGACAGGCCGAGCGCGTGCTTCGCGATCTGGGCTGCGAGGTGCTCTCGGCGGCCCAGCACCCCCACAAGCTCCGGACCGGCAAGCTGGCCGGAAACCGCTTCTCCATCCGGATCGAGCTGGAGGGGGGCGATGAGGAGGGAGCGCTAGCCGAGGGCTGCCGCCGCATCGAGGCCGACGGCCTCGCCAACGCCTTCGGCCCCCAGCGTTTCGCCGACGGGTCCGCCATCGAGGAGGGGCGGAGGACGTTCCTGGGCATCCGGCGCCCGGGGGCCTTCCGCCGGTCGCGCTTTGCCGTCTCGGTCTTTCAGGCCCTCCTCTTCAACGAGCTCCTGGCTCTTCGGCGGGCGCGAGGCCTCTGGCCCTGGCCCTTGCCCGGCGACCTCATGAAACGGCACGACTCGGGCGGCGAGTTCGTGGCAGAGGAGGTGGACGAGCCCCTCCGAAGTCGAGTGGCGCAACTGGAGATCTCCCCCACCGGGCCGATTTTCGGGGGCAAGATGGCCCGGCCCGAAGGGGAGGCCTGGCGGCTGGAGTGCGGAATTCTGGCCTCCCACGGACTGACTCCTGGAGGCCTGGGCGCGTCCCGCGTGCCCGGAACGAGGCGGTTCCTGCGGGTTCCCGCGGATCCCATCGCGCTCACCGTGGAGAGAGACGCCGCGTTCCTGTCCTTCGAGCTGCCGCCCGGCTCATACGCCAGCGTGCTCCTAGAGGAGCTGGGCGTGGAGGTCATCCCTCCCGACAGGCCGCAAAGGGAATGAGGGCGCCCCCTTGCCTCTCGCGTCTCGCGCTTTGCGGCCCCCGTCCGGCGCCTCGCCTCCCACATCACGCCTCCCGCCTCCGGGCCCTTTCATCCCCCGGAATCATTCGCCCCGATCCACGTTTTACGATAGACTGGGCTTGAAATCGATCAAGGAGAACGCCATGCCGACCATCGAAACGACCCCCGAGCTGGTGGCCAGAACCTATGATCGGACGGCCGCCGGCCTGGCAGTCATCCGGCGACGCCTGGGCCGCCCTCTCACCTACGCAGAAAAGCTGCTCTACGGCCACCTGGACAACCCCGAACGGGCCGAGCTGGAGCCCGGCAAGAGCTACCTCGCCCTTCGGCCAGACCGGGTGGCCATGCAGGATGCCACGGCCCAGATGGCCATCCTTCAGTTCATGCAGGCGGGCAGGCCGAGCGTCGCGGTGCCCACGACCGTCCACTGCGACCACCTCATCCGCGCCCACGCCGGCGCCGGAGCCGATATGAAGACGGCCCTGGACGAGAACCGCGAGGTCTACGAATTCCTCGCCTCCGCCTCGGCCAAGTACGGGATCGGTTTCTGGAAACCGGGCGCGGGCATCATTCACCAGGTGGTCCTGGAGAACTACGCCTTTCCCGGCGGCATGATGATCGGCACCGACAGCCACACCCCCAACGCGGGCGGGCTCGCCATGTGGGCCTCGGGCGTGGGGGGCGCCGACGCCGTGGACGTGATGGCCGGGTTCCCATGGGAAGTGCTGCATCCGAAGATCCTGGGGGTGCGCCTCACGGGCGCGCCCTCCGGCTGGACCAGCCCCAAGGACGTGATTCTCAAGCTCCTGGGTATTCTCACGGTGAAGGGCGGAACCAACCGCGTGGTGGAGTACTTCGGTCCCGGCGTCAGGGCCCTCTCCTGCACGGGCAAAGGTACGATCACCAACATGGGCGCCGAGCTGGGCGCCACCACTTCGGTCTTTCCCTACGACGAACGCATGGATGCCTACCTGCGCGGCACGGATCGGACGGCGCTGGCCGACCTGGCCCGGAAGCACCCCGAACTCCTGGGTGCCGATCCCGAGGTGGAGATCGAACCGGCCCGGTTCTTCGAGCAGATCATCGAGATCGACCTCTCGAAGCTGGAGCCGCACGTCACGGGGCCCCACACGCCGGATCTGGCCCGGACCACCTCGGAGCTGAAGGCTGCCGTTTCCAAGGAGGGGTACCCAGAGGCCCTGACCTTCGCCCTGGTCGGTTCCTGCACCAACTCCTCCTACGAGGACATGGGCCGCGCCGTCCAGGTGGCGAGCCAGGCCTCCGCGCGGGGCATGAAGACCGCGGTGCCCCTGATGGTGACCCCCGGGAGCGAGCAGGTCAGGGCCACCATCGAACGGGACGGACAGATGGCGGCCCTGGAGGCCATCGGCGCCATGGTCCTGGCCAACGCCTGCGGCCCCTGCATCGGTCAGTGGAAAAGAGACGACCTCAAGCCGGGAGAGAAGAACTCCATCATCTCCTCCTTCAACCGCAACTTTCCGCGCCGCAACGACGGCAACCCCACCACCCTCTCCTTCCTCACCAGCCCCGAACTGGTGGTGGCCTACGCCCTGGCGGGCCGGCTGACCTTCAACCCCGTCACCGACAAGCTGAGGGCTCCCGACGGCTCGGAATTCGCTCTGGAAGCGCCCGGCAGCGCCCCCGATCTCCCCGAGACGGGCTTCGTGAAGGACACGCAGGGGTATGCCCCCCCGGCCTCCGACGGCTCGGCGGTGGAGGTGAAGGTCGCTCCCGACAGCGGGCGCCTCCAGATCCTCACCCCCTTTCCCGCCTGGGACGGCAAGGACTTCACCGAGCTTCCCCTGCTCCTGAAGGCGAAGGGAAAATGCACCACCGACCACATCTCCCCGGCCGGGCCCTGGCTCCGCTTTCGGGGCCACCTCGACAAGATCAGCGACAACATGTTCAACGGCGCGGTCAACGCCTTCTCGGGCGAACCGGGGAAGGGGCTGAACCAGCTCCTCGGCCGGAAAGACGAGCCCTTCGCCCAGACCGCCAGGGAGTACAAGGCCAAGGGCCTGCGCTGGGTGGCCGTGGGGGACGAGAACTACGGCGAGGGCTCCAGCCGGGAGCACGCGGCCATGTCCCCGCGTTTCCTGGGCGCGGCCGCCGTCATCGCGCGCTCCTTCGCCCGGATCCACGAGAGCAACCTCAAGAAGCAGGGGATCCTCCCGCTCACCTTCGCCAATCCCCAGGACTACGACAAGGTCGAGGAGACCGATCGCGTCAGCATCCTGGGGCTTGGGGAGCTGGCTCCGGGCAAGCCGGTGCGCGCGGTCCTGCACCACGCCGACGGCACGGGCGAGGAGCTGCCCCTGTGCCACTCGCTGAACGCGGAGCAGATCGAGTGGTTCAAGGCGGGCAGCGCCCTGAACGTGCTGAAGGCTTCCTGAGCCGGGATCTTTCACACCGAAGCGAGGCAAGAAGGGGCCGGGGCATCCGGCCCCTTTCCCGTCCTACTGGAGATTTGAAGGGAGGCGGTCCGCGTGGCGCTTCGGAGGCTCGGATCCCTTGGCGGGACACGGCGCGCCGGAGATGCCGGGCGCCTCGATTCCCAGCGCCCTGGCCAGCAGGGTCAAGGGGTGGACCACCGGCCAGGAGAGGTGGCCCTCGTCCTGGGCCTTGCACGACCCGCAGGGCGTCACGACGGCCTGGGGCGAAGCGCGCCGGATCCGCTCGTAGAGGGGCGCGGCGATGGCCTCCGACAGCCCGGCGTGCCTGGACTCCGCCCCGAAGGAGCCGGCCAGTCCGCAGCACTCGGACGTCACATCGAGCACCTCCAGCCCCGGGATTCGTCTGAGCAGTTCCACCTCGTCCCTGAAGCTCCCGAGGACGGCGCCGTGACAGGGGGTCTGGTAGACCACGCGCAGGGGCACCGGACCCAGCCTGTCCGGCTGCCTCTCGAGAATTCCCAGCAGGAAGGTGAAGAGGCCCGCCGAGGCCCGGGCGAGCTCCTGCGCTTCGCCGCACGGGAAGAAGCGCGGCTGCTCCTTGACGAGCGCGAGAAGGCACGATGGGGCGGAGGCGACCAGCGAGAATCCCTCCCGGATGTACGGCAGGAAGGAGGCCCGGTTGAAGAGGACGTCCGGCGCGGCGGCGTCCGCGAGCCCCCGGGTCAGCTTGCTCACGCCGCAGCAGGCCTGGGGAGGCACCACGACCTCGACGCCCAGCGCGTTCAGGACCGTCACGGCCAGCTCCGCCTCGCCGTCCGGGTTGTAGGTGTTGCCGTAGCACCCGTAGAAGTAGAGGGCCTTGCCCGCCCCATCGCCAGGATAGTGGTAGAGGCGGCCCGGGTCGAAGGCGAACCTGCCCGCCATCTCGGGGGCGACGAGGTCACTCCTCAGGCCCAACAGGGCCCCGTTCAGTTGGCGAAGGGGAAAAAGGTTCCCGGCCTGCAGGGCGAGGCGGCCCGTCCTCGCTCCGAGCTTGTACCCCATGGACGGAACCTGGCCGAGGAAGCGATCCCTGATCCGGCCGAGGGGGGGCGTGAACGCTTCGCGGAAGGCGGCCGCGAGGGGGGCGATGTCCACCCCCGTGGGGCAGTGGATGGCGCAGAGGGAACAGCCGAGGCAGGAGTCGAAGATGGCTCGAACCTCCGGACGGCCGGCATCGCGCGGGCTCAGCTCCCCGTCGAGAAGGGCCTGCAGCAGGTGGCCCCGGCCCCGGCTCGAGAGGAGATCGTGGTCGGTGGCCTGGGCCGTCGGGCAGAAATCCCGGCAGGTCCCGCACCCGTGGCAGCGCTCGGCCTCGAAGGCCCAGGACTCCTCGCAGAGCCGCCCCGGCAGGGCAGCCCGCCGGTAGTCGGGGTGGAAGCGGAGGCCCGACTCCATGGGTTCCGCTTCCGCGGGGGCGATGATGCCCGGATTGAGCACCTCGTCCGGATCGAGGGCCAGCTTGATCTGCCGGAAGAGGTCCGTGAGGTCTCCATAGATCATCGGGAGGAAGGGGGTTCGCAGGCGTCCGTCGCCGTGCTCACCGGACAGGCTGCCGTGAAGGCCGGCGAGCAGCTCGGCCACCTCCCGGGCGATGAGCGGCACCTGCGCGAAATGAGAGGGGTCCTTCAGATCCAGGAAGGGGTTCACGTGGAAGTTCCCGTCGCCCGCGTGGCCGAAGATGACCGAATCGATCCGCCGGGAGGCCAGGATCGCCGACACCCCGCGCAGGTAGGCCGGGATTGCCTCCGTGGGCACGGCACCATCCTCGATGAAGCGCACGGACTTCAGCCGCCCCCTGCCCTGGTTCAGCAGAGGGCTGGCCGCCTTGCGGAAAGACCAGATGGCGGCACGGTCCGCAGCAGTGGCGGCACGGTGCACGCCGGTGGGACGCGCCGACGCGGCGGCTTCGAGAAGGCGGTCCATGCCGGCCTCCGCTTCCTCCCTCGTGGCGCCGTCCGCTTCCACCAGGAGGATCGTTCGCGCCCCGTCGTCCACGGGCAGCGGAAAGGTCCCCAGGCCGGCACGGATGATCTCCAGAAAGGTGTTGTCCAGGATTTCGCAGGCCGAGGGTCCGCGCGGCAGGATGTCCAGCACCGCCCGCCCGGCCGATTCCACGTCGCCGAATTCGAGCATGACCATGGATTGATGAGGGGGAACTGGGGTCAGATCGAGAACGGCTTCGGTGAAGATGGCCAGGGTGCCTTCCGAACCGATGAAGAGCGGAACGAGGTCCACGAAGCCCGGCTCGCCCAGGCAGCCCTTCAGGTTGTAACCCGAGGCGTTGGCCCTGCTCCTGGGCCACCGTTCGAGGATCTCGTCCCGCCTGCCCCCTATGAGTGCGGCGGCCTTGGCCAGCGCCGGGTGGCCGTATTCCTCCGGACGCCTGGCCCCGCGCTCAAGGGTGAGGTGGCTGCCGTCGGCGAGGATCAGGCCGAGCGCCTTCACGTGGGCGCTGGTGGGGCCGTATTTGACCGACCGGGCCCCCTTGGAATTGTCGGCCAACATCCCTCCGATCGTGCAGAAGTCCTGGCTGGAAGGATCCGGGGCGAAGCGGAGAGAATTGGGGGCCAGGGCTCGGTTCAGGTCGGAGAGCACCACGCCGGGCTGGACCACGGCCTCCCGGCGCTCCACATCCACGGACAGGACGCGATTCATCCACCGCGAGACATCGGCCACAAGGCCGCGCCCCACCGTCTGCCCGGCCAGGCCCGAACCGCCGCCGCGCATGGTCAAGGGCAGGCGGTTCTCCATCGCGTAGGAGAGGGCCCACTGCAGGTCCTCTTCCGCCTTTGGAAACAGGACCCCGGCGGGGCGGCGCCTGTAGATGCAGGCCGCCCGTGAATAGACGGCCAGGTGGGCCGGATCTTGGTGGAAACTGCCCAGGGGCGGTGAATCGCGCATCGTCCGGCTCCTTCAGGCTCTTCTAACGCCAGGGAGCATGGATTATTTGCCCCTTCGGCGCCCAAGGCAAGCTGCACCGCAACACTCGCCTCGCCCGTTCGCCCCCCCGGGCGAACTGACGCGAGACCGTGGCGCAACCTCCTCCCGCGCCTTACATTTGACCTCGGGATTGGGCTAAAACCCCCATTTCAGGGGCGGGTGCGGGGGAGCTTGCCAAAATTCCCTGAATATGTTCTTATGGCCCTCTTGGCTGGGCCGCACGGGTGGTCCATGCGTAAGGGGTGGTTTTCAGCGGAGTCGTTGCGACAGCGGGGTCAAGCTTCGGCGGCGGGCAGTCACCGCGGCCGGCTTCACAGAAAGCACCACAACCGTCGAATCAGCCCTATGAACTTAGGGAACCCTCTGGGAGGCCATTGCAATGAGTCTGGGCCATTCTGACAGGCTGAAATGGAAAAGCAGGGTCATATGGCTGCTGGGGGCTCTCTTCCTCGCGGCCACGCTTTCGGGTTGTGCTTCCCTCAACGAGCACATCGCCATGAAGGATGCGGCCAAGGCTTACAAGTCCGGCCACTTCGAGGAGGCCGCCAAGGACTATGAGCAGGCGCTCGCCATCAACCCGAGCCGGGCCGAGAACTGGAAGTACCTCGCCTTCTGCTACTGGAGCCTGGTGACTCCCGGCTCCATGCAGAAGAAGGACCAGGACTACACTCAGAAGGCCCTGAACGCCTTTCAGAAGTACCTCGACATCGTGGGCAAGGACGATCAGGTCCAGGACTACATCATCAACCTCTACATCAACCAGAACCTTCTCGCCGACGGAATCAAATACTACGAGAAGGCCCTGCAGAAAGACCCCACCGACCCCCGCATCATGCAGATCCTCGCCACCATGTACGGGAAGATGGGCAACTTCCCGAAGTCCCTCGAGTACTCGAAGAAGAAGGCCGAGCTCACGCCCAACGATCCCGCGGGCTATCTCTTCATCGGCGCCCTCTGCTGGCAGCGCTCCTACCAGAAGCAGGACCCCGATGCCGAGCGCTCGCAGATCGTGGACGAGGGCGTGGCGGCCCTGCAGAAGGCCCTCCAGCTCGATCCCAAGAACTTCACCGGCCACCTTTACATGAACCTTCTCTACCGGCAGAAGTCCGAGTTGGCGAAGAACGCCGCCGACCAGGAAAAGAACCGCCAGAAAAAGAAGGAGCTGCTCCAGCAGGCCGACGACTTCCTCACCATGGCGAACAAGGAACGCGACATTGCCCTGGAAATTCGCAAGGGAGGCAGCGGTTCGCCCGCCACCGCGACGGCTCCGGGTTCCCCTTCGGCGAACGCTTCCCAGAATTGACGAGGTGCCCGCATGTTTGAAGACTCGCTAGTCGAAACGAAACGGCCGAAGGTCTCCAAGATCAAGATGTGGACCTTCCCCATTACCGTTGCGCTGCACGTCGTCTTGATTCTGGGGCTCGTTCTCTACTCGATCTATGCCGCGGACACGCTGGAGCCCCCGCCCATCACCATCAGCTTCTTCAGCGCGGCTCCTCCTCCTCCGCCGCCGCCTCCGCCGCCGCCGCCCCCCAAGGTGGCCGTGGTCAAGACCCCCGTGGCCCCGCCGATCAACCCGGACAAGCTGGTGGCCCCCACGGTCATCCCCGAGAAGCTTCCTCCGCCCAACCCCAATGCCGGTGCCAGCGGTGAGGGCGGCGTCGAGGGCGGCGTCGAGGGCGGCGTGGAAGGCGGCGTGCTCGGTGGAGTGCTCGGCGGCGTGGACACCGGCCAGCAGCAGCAGAAGATCCTCCCCATGGGCTCCATCCGCCAGCCCAAACCGATCAGCCAGCCCAACCCCACGTATCCGCCGGCCGCCCAGGCCATGGGCCTCGCCGGCAAGGTCGTCTTGGAGATCGTCATCAACGAGAACGGAGACGTGACCAACGCCCGCGTGGTCCAGTCCACCAACCCCATCTTCAACCAGGCGGCGCTGGATGCAGTCAGGCGGTGGAAGTATTCGACGCCCACGACGGAAAGCGGTCAGGCGGTGTCGGTCTATTGGCTCGTGACGATAAACTTTAAGGTTCAGTAAGGTTCACGGTTGGCTTACCGAAGAAAGGAGTCCAGGCAATGGGTTTCAGCATTATTGACCTCTGGAACAGTATGGGTTTTCTGGCCAAGTCCGTGGCCATGCTGCTCATGCTCATGAGCTTGATTTCCATCTGGGTGTTCATCGACCGCTTCATCGTCTTCCGGTCGGCCAAGAAGCAGTCGCTGGAGTTCATCGGCAAGGTCGGCAACCTGCTGAAGCAGAACAAGCTGGATGAGTGCATCGACCTGGCCAAGAAGTCCAAGAACAGCCACCTGGCCAAGGTCTTCTCCGCCGCGCTCCTGGAGTTCAAGGCCAATACGAGCGGCGGCGTCCAGTACAACGTCATCGAGGCGGCGAAGCGGGCCATCGAGCGCGCCACCGTGAAGACCTCCTCCGAGATGAAGCGCGGCCTGAGCTCCCTGGCCACCATCGGCGCCACCGCTCCCTTCGTCGGTCTGTTCGGAACCGTCATCGGCATCATCAACGCCTTCCGCGGCATGGCCCTCACCGGGTCCGGCGGCATCGGCGCTGTGGCCGGCGGTATCTCTGAAGCCCTGATCACCACGGCCTTCGGTCTGTTCGTGGCCATCCCCGCGGTGTGGTTCTACAACTACTTCGTCAACAAGGCCGATCTCATCTCCATCGAGATGAGCAACGCCTCCTCCGAGTTGGTGGACCACTTCATCAAGGTCACGGGCATCGAAGAGAAGTAACCCAGGAGGTCACCATGAGTATGGATGTAGGCAACGGCAGTGGGGGTTTTAAGAATGATATCAACGTCACGCCCTTCTGCGACGTGTGCCTGGTGCTCCTGATCATCTTCATGGTGGTCACGCCCCTGCTCCAGAAGGGCGTCCCGGTTCAGCTGCCCACGGCCATGAACCCGTCGAACGAGCCGGAGAAGGAATCCAACGTCACCATCAGCATTCAGGCCGACGGCAAGATCTATTACGGGGACAAGTGGGTGCCCATCGACGTCCTGAAGGACAACCTGCAGGAGGCTTACGCCAGGAATCCCGGCCGCGCCGTCTACATCAAGGGTGACAAGCGCCTGGACTTCGGCCAGGTGAAGGACGTTCTCCGCTATACGCAGGCCGTCGGGTTCAAGGGCGTCGGGCTCGTCTCCCAGCACGTGGACGCGAAGGGCAACGTGGTCACCGGGAACGCTGCCTCCGCGGTCGCGGGCAACGGCTAGGAAGGGGTTAAGCCATGAGCATGGACGTGAAGAGCAGCGGCGGCCCCAAGTCGGACATCAACATCACGCCCCTGGTGGACATTCTGCTGGTGTTGCTGATCATCTTCATGGTGATCACCCCCATCATGCAGAAGGGCTTCGAAACCCAGGTGCCCCCGAAGGCCCCGCCCAGCACCAACCCGTCGAACAGCAACGCGATCGTGCTACAGATCAGCGCTGACGGGAGCATGGCCATCAACAAGGGCCCCGTCACCATGCAGGATCTTGGGGAGAAGCTCGGTGCCATCTACGCCACCCGGGCGGACAAGGTCCTCTTCGTCGATGCCGACAACAAGGTCGCCTACGAGACGGTCATCAAGGCCCTGGACATCGCCCGGGGCCAGGGCAAGGTGGAGACTATCGGCTTCGTGCTGAACTGAGCCAATCGGCCGGGGCTTCACACTCCGGCTTTGAACCAACCCTGAACCACAGTCTCGAGCCAGTCGCGGGGGGAATGGAGACATTCCCCCCGCTGCCGTTTCCCGTTCATCCGAAAACCGGCGTGGCAGGGGCATGCTCTCCTCCGGGCGCGCCGAGTATCCGGCGAGTCCTTCGCCCATACGGACCCCATGTATTTCTTGGGCACTCCGGATGCCTGCGGCAATTCCCCCATATGCCTGTCCGCGCCTTTTCGGCCCCGTTGCCCATTTCCGGCCATCGCCACTGCAAGTGCAGGGTTCCCGTCCTCCCCTCTCAAAGCGAGCGGAACCGGACCTCTCGCTCTTCGGTTTCGCTTCGCCCGTGACCGCAGTAGCCGCCCCGGGCGCATCAGGTTGTATCGTTTTTCGCTCTTGACTCGGAAGCCCGGATGCCGCACTATGATTCCTTCTTGCTTGAGACTTACGCAAATGGGGGGGCCATGATCTCACTTCGACAGAACCCATGTACAGAGTCCATGAAGGAGAGTCGCCATGAGTGAATTGTGGTTGCTGATGAGTCTGATCATCGGGATCAGCGTCTTCGGGCTGTTGTTCGCGGCCTTCCTTGCCCGGTGGGTCGTGGGCAAACCCACCGGTTCCGAGGCCATGCGGCGCATCTCAGACGCTATCAAGGAGGGGGCTGAAGCCTTCCTGCGCAGGCAGAACCGGACCATCCTGGTTCTAGCGGTCGTCTTCGCCGCCGTCCTCTTCATCGGCTACGGCTTTCTCCGTGCCCACCACCAGTTCGACCCGGTTCAGAGCCCTCTGCACCTGGCCTTCTGGATCACCTTCTCCTTCGTCCTCGGAGCACTCTGCTCGGTATTCGCCGGCTACGTGGGCATGTGGGTTTCGATTCGAAGCAACATCCGCACGGCCAACGCGGCCCTCACGAGCCTGAACGACGCCCTTCAGATCGCCCTGCGCGGCGGCGCGGTGTCCGGACTTCTCGTGGTGGCCATGAGCCTCCTGGGCGTGGCTGGACTGTACGCCATCGTGGATGCCTCCAAGACGGCCAAGCCCGAGGACATCCCCCTGCTCATCATCGGCTACGGGTTCGGTGCGTCCTTCGTGGCCCTGTTTGCCCAGCTCGGCGGAGGAATTTACACCAAGGCCGCCGATGTGGGCGCCGACCTCGTGGGCAAGGTGGAGGCGGGTATCCCTGAAGACGACCCGCGCAACCCCGCCGTCATCGCCGACCTGGTGGGCGACAACGTGGGCGACTGCGCCGGCCGCGGCGCCGACCTCTTCGAATCCACCGCCGCCGAGAACATCGGCGCCATGATCCTCGGGGCTTCCCTGGCCACCGCCGCCGACAAGTTGGGGGTGGGCTTCTCCATGGGCATCATCGGCGTGATGATGTTCCCCCTCGTCGCCCGCGCCTTCGGCATCATCGCCTGCATCATCGGGATCATGTCCGTGCGGATGGACAAGGAAGAGAAGATGGACCCCATGCAGGCCCTGAACCGGGGCTATTACGTGGCCGTGGTCCTGGCCATGATCGCCTTCGGCGGCGCCACCTACTGGCTCCTCAACAGCCCCAAGGCGCCCGATGCCTGGTGGCACTTCTACCTCTGCGGGATCGTCGGCGTCCTCTGCTCGGTCGCCTTCGTCTACATCACCCAGTACTACACCGAATACCGGTTCCGCCCCGTGCAGTCCATCGCCGAGGCCTCCACCACGGGCCCCGCGACGAACATCATCGCCGGCATCGGCGTCGGCCTCGAGTGCGTCTGGATGCCCGCCCTCTCCATGAGCGCCGCCCTTCTGATCTCCTATTTCCTGGGTGAGAGCATCCCGGGGCTTCCCGGTGCGGGCCTCTTCGGGACGGCCGTGGCCACCATGGGCATGCTCGCCACGGCGGCCTACATCCTTGCCATGGACACCTTCGGGCCGATCACCGACAACGCCGGCGGCATCGTCGAGATGTCCGAACAGCCCGAGTCCATCCGCAAGAAGACCGACCGCCTGGACGCCGTGGGCAACACCACCAAGGCCCTGACCAAGGGCTACGCCGTGGGTTCCGCGGGCCTCGCCGCCTTCCTGCTCTTCCAGGCCTACATGGACGAGGTCGGGAAATACGCCGGCAAGCCGCTCGAGAGCGTGAACCTGAGCAAGCCCGTGGTCTTCGTGGGCGGGCTCATCGGCGCCACCCTGGTCTTCCTGTTCTCCTCCATGGCGATCCGTGCCGTGGGCAAGGCGGCCCAGGCCATCATCGCCGAGGTCCGCAGGCAGTACGCCAAGCTGCCCCGCGTCAACGACATGATCCAGTTCCCCAAGGACTTCAAGCCGGACTACGGCGCCTGCGTGGACATCGTCACCAAGTCCGCTCTGCGGCGCATGGTGGCCCCCGGCCTGCTCGTGGTCCTGACCCCCATCGTCACGGGCATCCTCTTCAGGTTCCTCTTCGCCTCACCGGCTCACCCCCTGATCGCCGCGGAGGCGGTGGCGGGCCTCCTGATGGTCGGCACCATCTGCGGCATCCTCATGGCCCTCTTCCTCAACAACGGGGGCGGCGCGTGGGACAACGCCAAGAAGTACATCGAGTCCGGCGCCCACGGCGGCAAGTACTTGACCGACGCCCAGGGCAACAAGGTGAAGAACCCCACCCACGGCGCGGCCGTGGTGGGCGACACCGTCGGCGACCCCTTCAAGGACACCGCCGGCCCGTCGCTGCACGTTCTCATCAAGCTGCTCTCCACCATCACGCTGGTGCTCGCGCCTCTGTTCATCTAGGCGACAACCGGCCGGAAACATCGAGGGCGGGGAGTGATCCCCGCCCTCTTTCTTTCGGGCAGATGACGGGTTCACCACCAAGTCACCGGGAGAGAAATCGAGGGCGCTAGCAGGGGAACCTTGGCGCCGGTTGCCCCAGGAAGAACCGGGGCGCCTTCGTGTCCTGGCGGTGAACGGGCCCCATTCGGCCAGAATGTGGAGCGCCTCCGGGTGCATTTGCTCGTCGTCCCGGCAGGTTCGGTAGACGCCCAGGATGCCCTCCAGAACTCCCTCCGCGGCTCCCTCCCCCTTCATCTCATAGGGGTGGGCGCGAGCGCACGACTCCGAGCCTCTTGCGCCTTCGTCCACAACCTCCTCGAAGGACGCGCCGGGGGTGGGTGCCCCCCCTTCCGGGAGGCCGTCGAAGATCGCCCTCGCGCGCTGTGCGTGCTCCTTCGAGAAGACGTGGACCGTGAACCGGAACCGGGCACCCGCGGCGCCTCGCCGGTGGCGCGCCGCCATGGGCCTTCCCGCCTTGGACGAATCGCCCACGGCATCGAGAACGTCGGGCACGAGGTCCCCGGGAACGAGGAGGTGCAGAGTCTCAGCGGCTGGGTGCAGGAGTTCCCGCAGTTGCTCCCGGAGGCCGCCGCAGTCGAACCCCTCGGCCTCCGCGTCGAGGACCGTTCCGGTGAATCCCTTCGATCGGATGAACCCCCGGATGAATCCGATGTCCCAGCCACGCGGCCCGTCGATCACAAGCTCGGCGTACCCGACTCCGATGGCCCCCCTACGCGGGGATTATGAAAAGAATGCGAGGCTGATGAGCGCGAAAAGCGGGAGGAGGATCGGAACCGCCCACTTGAACAGGTAGCCGAAGAAGGACGGCATATCCACCCCCGCCTCCTCGGCGATGGCCCGCACCATGAAGTTGGGCGCGTTCCCGATGTAGGTGTTGGCCCCCATGAAGACCGCTCCCGTCGCCACCGCTTCGAGGAACCGGGCGTGCGCGTGGATCAGCTGGGCGACCGCCTGGGGCTCCGGCAACCCGGGATAGAACCGTCCGATCTGCATGTTGAAGAAGGTCAAGTAAGTGGGGGCGTTGTCCAGAAAGGACGAGAGCCCGCCCGAGGCCCAGAAGTACTCCCACGGCTCGCGGACGGAGGCGACCAGGAAGGCCATGTGGCCGCCCTCGCCCGCCTTCAGGATGGCCAAGGCCGGGATGATGGTGGCGAAGATTCCGGCGAAGAGGACGGCCACCTCCCGCATGGGTTCCCACGTGAAGCCGTTGTCCTCTCTCAGGCTTCGGCGAGTGGTCCACACCGAGAGGAGCGCCATGACCACGATGACGGCGTCGCGAACGAGGCCCTGGATCTCCAGGTGGACCCCGAGGATGACCACCGATCCCGCGTGCCAGAACCCCGACAGCAGGACGGCCCCGAGGATTCCGGCCAGGAAGATGAGGTTGTGCCAGCCGTCCAGCCGGAGCGGCGATTCTGGCTCCTCCTTTTTCACGAGGACCCCGTCGGGCTCCTTCCTGAAGTAGTGCCTGTCCATGGCGTAAAACGCGGCGAGGAGCACCACGGAGGCCGCACCCATCATGGGCAGAAGCCGCAGCGTCCAGAAGAATGGCACCCCGTGCAGAAAACCCAGGAAGAGGGGCGGATCGCCGAGGGGTGTGAGGCTCCCTCCGATGTTGGCCACCAGGAAGATGAAGAAGACCACCACGTGGACCTTGTGGCGCCGGGCGGCGTTGGCCCGCAGCAGGGGGCGGATGAGCAGCATCGCCGCGCCCGTGGTGCCGGTCCAGGAGGCGATGAGCGTGCCGAGCAGGAGGAAGGCCGTGTTCACCCCGGGAGTCCCGGCCATGGTCCCCCTCAGGACCAATCCACCCGACACCGCAAAGAGGCCCCAGAGGAGGATGATGAACGGGATGTAGTCCACGAGGTAGATGTGGAGCACCTCGTGCCAGGCGCTCGTCCGGTAGACCAGCAGGAAGGGCACGCCGAAGACCAGCGCCCAGAAGAGGGATACCTTCGGGTAGTTTCGGTGCCAGAAGCGCGGAGCCATCAGCGGAAAGAGGGCTATGGAGAGCAGGATTCCCGCGAAGGGCAAGACGGACCAGAGCGGGAGCAGCTCGCCGATGGCGGCGTGGACCGGGCCCGCTCCCTGGGGCAGCGCGGCTACGGGTAATCCCAGGCCCACCGCGGCGGCCAGGACCCTGATCCACGAGGCTTCAACCCTTCTGCGATTCAAGGCGCCTCCTCCGCGGCCTCGGAGGAGAAGAAGGCCGCCACCGAGTCCAGGCTCTCGGTCACGGCGAAGGCGGGAAGCGAGGCCAGCAGCAGCCGGCCGTAGGATCTCCTCCTCAGCCTCACGTCGAAGCAGGCCACCACGCCCCGGTCCCGCGTGGAGCGGATCAGGCGGCCCACCCCCTGCTGGAGCATGATGGCGGCCATGGGCACCTGGTAGCCCGTGAAGGGGTCCTGTCCGGATTTTCGCAGGCGTTCGATCCTTGCCTGGGTCAGGGGATCGTTGGGGGCGGCGAAGGGCAGCTTGTCGATGACCACGAGAGAGAGGGCCTCGCCCTGAACGTCCACGCCCTGCCAGAAGGAGGCGGTGGCCACGAGCACCGCGTTGCCCGCCTGCCGGAAACGCTCCAGCAGCAGCGCCTTGGGCTCCTCCCCCTGGACCAGGACCGGGAAGGGCAGCACGGCTTCCAGGGACTGGGCCACGGCCCGCATGTTGCGGTAGGAGGTGCACAGCACGAAGGCCCGGCCGCGGGAGAATCCGATCAGCGGCGGCAGGGCCTCCAGGAGGGCATCCAGAAACCCTTCGTCGCCGGGGTCCGGAAATCGCGCCGGGACGTAGAGGAGGCCCTGCCGGCCGTAGTCGAACGGACTGGGCAGGCGGAGCTCCTCGGTCCCCTCCGGGATCCCCATGCGGCTTCTGAAATAGGCGAAGGAGCCCCCAACCGTGAGGGTGGCCGAGGTGAAGGCGGCGCCGCTGAGCCGGCCGTAGAGGTTCTCGCGCATCAGATCCCCCACGTCGATGGGGCTGGCGCCCAGGATCACGTTCCGGCCGCGGACCTCCACGTAGCGCACGTAGGCGTCGTCCGCGCCGTCTAGCACGAACTCCACGGCCTCCCGAATGGATTCGAGCCGGCCCAGCAGCCCCTCCACCTCGCCCCCGCCGTCCGTGGCCTGCAGGGCGAGGCCCGCGGCGTCCAGCGCATTGTCCATCCTGGCGCGCAGCCCCTCCCCTTCCTCGCCGAATGAGCCCGGACGAAAAACCTCCCGCCTCTCTCCGCGGGCCTCCATGGGGCCGAAGAAGAAGAGCACCGCCTGCGTCGCGTCCTGCAGGATGCGGCTCAGATTGCCTTTGCCCCCGCCGGCGATTTTCGCCGCGTCGTGGAGCCACTCCTGCGCCATGCGGCGGCTGACGCTCACCCCGAAGAACGAGGTGGCCGCCTCCTCCGCCTCGTGGGCCTCGTCCATGACGAGGTGCGCGTACTCGGGCAGGGCGGCGGCGTCCCAGCGGTTCTTCAGCGCCAGGTCGGCGCAGAGGAGGTGGTGGTTGGTCACGACCAGATCGGCGGCCTCGGCCTGACGCCTGAGCTGAACCACGTGGCAATCGCTGAACATCGGGCAGGAGGACCCCAGGCAGCGCTCGCCCCGCGCGTTGATCTCCCTCCAGGTGGGGAGGTCCTCAGGGATCCCGTCCCACTCGGCCTTGTCGCCCGTCTTGGTGGAGGAGGCCCAGGCCTCCAGCCGTTTCAGGTGGGCAGCGTCCGCCGGAGAGGTGAAGAGCGGCTCCGCCAGAAAGCGGCGCCAGTAATGGAGACACAGGTAGTTGGCGCGCCCCTTCACCGTCACGGCGCGCACGGGCCGCTCCAGAACCCGCTCCAGGAGCGGGATGTCCTTCCTGGCCAGCTGCTCCTGGAGGGCCTTGGTGCCCGTTGAGATCACGACCCTGCGGTCCAGGTGGGCGGCCGGGAGCAAATAGGCCAGGCTCTTCCCCGTACCCGTTCCCGCCTCGGCCAGCAGGAACCCCTCGTGGCGCAGGGCGCGCCAAACGGCGGCGGCCATCTCCTCCTGACCGGGCCGGTACTCGTAGAACGGTTCCCTCGCCAGCGGCCCTCCGGGGCCGAGCAGCGCTCGAAAGTCGGGCTCCTCCGGGCGGGGGCCTTTCATGGGGAGGCTGCGGAACAAGAGAAACAGGGATACGGGGAGCCGGCGAGAAGAAGGCTCATCCCCTCATCTCCCCTCTTTCCTCGTTCATCCATCATCCCCTTCGTACGTCAAAGCCTGGTCCCTGAGCCAGCGGCCGAGGCTGCGCGAAAAGGGGGATCGCGGCGTTCGCTCCGGGTGCCATTGGATGCCGAGGACGCGCGGATGCGCGGGGTGCTCGATGGCTTCGGGCACCTCATCGGGGCCCCACGCCGTAATCCTCCAGCCCGCCGCCAGGTTCCCCACGGCCTGGTGATGGGAGGAGTGGACCCTCGTGTCCCGACCGGGGTAGAGGCTGGCCACCAGGGTGCCCGGCTCCACGTGAAGACGGTGGCGGGGAGAGGGCCCGCCTGGTGCGCTTCGGCGGTGCCGCAGGTGGGGATCCTCCAGGTGCCGGATCAGGTCTCCGCCGAGGGCCGCGTTGATGGTCTGGCAACCCAGACAGATGCCCAGAACGGGAACGCCGAGCTTCAGGCAGCGCCAGAGGAGGGTGAATTCAAACGCCGTCCGGTCGGGGTGGGAATAGCGCTCCCCGGAACGGGGTTCCGGATCGGCTCCGTAGAGGGAGGGGGCGATGTCGTGGCCTCCCGAGAGTACCAGGGCCGACAGGCCCGCGAGGGCCTCCGCCTCGGAGCCGGGAAGCGCCGGCAGGGCGATGGGCAGGAGCCCCGCATCCTTGACCCACTCGAAGTACTCCCGGCTCAGGACGAGCTTGCGGCCTCCTTCGCCCTCTTCCCAATCCGCCGTAATCCCCACGTGCAGCATCTCAACGAGTCCCTCTCACCTTCACCAGGTCCTTCAGGAAGGGTATCAGGTTGGTGAGGCGTCCCGCCAGCCCCTCGGTGAGGAGAAACCGTATCCGCCTGGCCAGATCCAGGCCGTCGGAGCTGTAGGGAAACCACCAGAGCTCTCCCTCCCGCTGACCTCTGTCGGCCCCCAGGAGCTGGATCGAGGTCAATTCATGGAGCGAACCAAGCCAGTGGGTGCGGCCCGATCCGGATTGCTTCATCCCACCCCAGGGGAGCTGCGCCCGGGCATGGGTGTAGGAGACGTCGTTGATCCAGACGGTACCCACGGCCAGCCGGCGGCCGAGGGCGAGGCCCCGCTCCACGTCCGCGGTCCAGATCGAAGCGGACAGGCCGTAACGAGAGTCGTTGATCCATCGGACCGCCTCATCCAGGTCGGTGTACCCCGCGATGGGCACCACCGGTCCGATGGTCTCCTCCCTCATGAGAGCGCAGTCCAGGGGAACGTCCAGCAGTACCGTGGGCTGGAAGAAGAACCCTGGGCCGGGCAGTCGCTGTCCGCCGCACAGAAGGCGCGCCCCCCTGGAAACGGCTTCTTGCACGTGGGCCTCAACCCGTTCGAGCTGCTGGGGAGAGATCAGGGGGCCGACCTCGACTCCCTCCTCCATGCCGTTCCCGACCCTGAGCGACCCGACCTTGGCTGCCACCGCGGCGGCGAATCTATCCTTCATGCCGGTCGGCACGAAAAAACGCTCCGCGGAGGTGCAGGCCTGGCCGGTCCCAAAGCAGGCCGCCCACGCGGCCCCGCTGACGGTCCTCGCGAACGGGGCGTCCGGGAGGACCAGGAAGGCGTCCTTCCCCCCCAACGCCAGCTCCGTGGGGATGAGCCTCGGCGCCAGCCTTGCCTGGATCTGGAGTCCGGCGCCCGTGGACCCGGTGAAGAGGAGGCCGTCCAATCCGCCTTCCACCAGGTGGACACCCGTCTCGGGTCCGCCCGTCACGAGGTTGAGCACGCCGGGAGGAAAGCCCGCCCGGTGGAAGAGCCCGGCCAGCTTCGTCCCCACGAGCGGCGCGAACTCGGACGGCTTGAACACCACGGTGTTGCCGGCCAGAAGGGCGGGGAGGATCTGCCCCATGGGGATGGCCAGCGGCAGGTTCCACGGCGAGATCACTCCCAACACGCCGAGCGGCACCCTGCGGACCCAGTGGCGCTTCCCCCACAGGAGGGGATTTCCGGCCCTGACGCGGCGGTCGGCGAGATAGGCTGGCGCCCCCTTGCAGAGGCCGGTTATGAAATCGAGGGTGCCCAGAACCTCCAAAAAGTGGGCTTCTTGAAGCGGCTTGCCCGATTCCTGGGTGATGAGCGAGGCCAGGGCGTCGCCCTCCTGCGCCACCAGCCCCCTCAGCGTCTCCAGGTGGCCGATCCTTCGATCCAGCGGCAGGGCAGCCCAAGAGGGCTGCGCCTCCCTGGCGGCGCGCACGGCCAGCTCCACGTCCTCCCTGTTGCATAGGGGCGCGTATCCGATGACCTCGCCGGTGGCCGGGTTCAGGCTCTCCAGGCGGTCGTCCTTCTGGTACCACTCCCCCCCGATCAGGACCTTGGCATCGACTGGCTGGGGCGCCCGGCCGGCCGGCTCACTCATGATCCAGCTTCCGGACCACCGCCGGGACGCCCTTGGACGACCAGTCCGTGGCGCCCTGCGCCGTCCAGGCCACCTTGCCCTCCCTGTCCAGGACCACGGTGGTGGGGATGGCGGTCACCCCCATCTGGTCCGCCAGTCCGCCCTGGTCGATATAGACGGGGAAATGCTGCGGAATGGCCTGGAGGAAGGTCAGAACCGGCGCCTTGTCGTTGTCCACCGACACCGGGACGATGGCGATTCCCGGGTCGTCCTGATGAGCCTCGGCGTACCGTGCAAACTCAGGGAACTCGGCCCTGCAGGGCGGGCACCAGGTCGCCCAGAAGTGGAGCACGACCACCTTTCCCTTCAAGGAAGCCAGATCCAAGGAGCTGGCACCGGACGTCACGGGCTCGATGGTCGCCGAACCGGCGGGAGA
>JAJYCJ010000151.1 GCA_021778515.1 Acidobacteriota bacterium | reverse complement strand
TTGCCCTCCGGGGCCCCGCCCCACGGGCAAAGCCCGCTGGGGCCCCACCCCACCCTTGAGGCTTCCTCCCCCGGATCAAGTCCGGGGTCGGAGGCAACCCAAATCCCTTGGCGGGTGAAGACCATCTTCCACGGAAACTACCATCCATGAGCCTTTCGGAGCCACTCCAATGTCCAATCGCGGGATTTGGGAAATGCGAGCTGAAATTGTTTTGGACAGCCGTGATGATGGATGATTGATGAACCATGATGGATGGTGGATGAGCCCCGACCATCTTTTCACTGTTCACTTTTTACTTTTCACTTTTAACTTTCCCTCCACCCTCCCGACGCCCATTGTGCATCAAGCCCCATGCGAGGATACTGCAACCATTGGAGGGACGCATGCGCAGCGGCTTCATCGCGGTGGTGGGGCGGACCAACGTGGGCAAGTCCACCCTGGTGAACGGCCTGGTGGGTGAGAAGGTGGCCATCGTGACCCCCAAGCCCCAGACCACGAGAAATGTCATCCGGGGCATCCTGAACGAGGCGCGGGGGCAGATGGTCTTCCTCGACACCCCCGGGCTCCACAAGCCCCGCACGAGGATGAACCAGACCATGGTGCGGCAGGCGCTGGAATCGGTGGAGGGTGTGGACGCGGTCCTCTGGATGGTTGACGCCTCGCATCCCTGGCAGGCCGAGGAGGAGCGGCTGGCCGCCCACCTGGCCAAGGCCAGCCGGCCGACGGTCGTGGCCGTGAACAAGATCGATACCCTCGGCTCGCGAGAATCCGTGCTCCCCGTCCTGTCGGACCTGGCCGCGCGTCTGCCGGAATGCACGCTCTACCCGTTGAGCGCGCTGGATCCCTCGCACTTCCCCGGTTTGCTGGACCTCCTCTTTCCGCTGCTGCCCGAAGGCGAGCCGCTCTTCCCGCCCGAGCTTTACACCGACCAGCCGGAGAGGCAGCTCGTGGCGGAGGTGGTCCGGGAGCACGTCTTCTCCCACACCTTCCAGGAGGTGCCCCACTGCGTGGGGGTCCTGGTGGAGAGCTTCGAGGAGGCGGGGGAGGAAGGGGGCAAGGTGACCCTCCACTGCGCCATTCTCGTGGAGCGAGAGAGCCAGAAGCCCATCCTCATCGGCAAGGGGGGCCAGAACCTCAAAGCCATCGGCATGGGTGCGCGCAAGGAGCTTCAGCGCATCCTGGGCTGCGGCGTGGAGCTGAGACTCTTCGTGAAGGTCAGGCCCGATTGGCGGGAGGACGCCTCCATCCTCCGCGAAATGGGACTGGCGTGAGGATGGAAACGGGTCGACGGGGAAACGGGGCGAAGAAATAGCAATCGGCGGAGGGCCGGCCTCGGAGATGAGGCCAGCCCATCGCACCGTCGATTGGTCTTGGGGCTACCCGCCTACTCGCCCGATCCTTCTTGACCCAACTTGCGGATGATGTCCTTGAGGGCCACCACCACCCCGGGCTTGTGCTTCAGGTCGGGGTTCGGGGCCATGGCCGCGCTCTTGCCCACGGCCGTACCGCCCTCCACGATGGCCTTCTCGATGGTCGCGTCCGAGGTGGCCTTCTGCCAGGCCTCGTTGTGGTAGTCCTGGGGCTTGGGGTTCAGGGCGACCGAGGCGGGTCCGTTCCCGCGCCCCTCCTGTCCGTGACAGACCGCGCAACGCGTCTTGAAGATGTGGAGGGCCTCCGTGCGGTCCGCCGCGGTCACCGCCACGCCGGAGGACGACCCGCCGGCGGGGGAGGCCGATGGCTGTGAGCCTGCGCAGACGATGAGCAGGAAGAGAGAGAAGGCGGCAGCTACGGCCGCCGTTGTGATCCTCGCGCTGGAAGGTGTTCGCATTCAAATTCTCCTTATACAGTCGTCAGAACTCAGGTGGCTGCCTGCGCCAGGAACGGAAAGGCGGGAGAGCTAAAGGAGCTCACCGACGTCGCCTCTCAGAAGCAATGACTGAAGCAGGCCCGAGTTGCGCTTTCGGGAGCAACGCGGATTCTCTCCTATACGACAACCCTCGAAGGCGAGCGGTTATGCCCGCCGCCGAGCGGGAGCGGGCCCGCTAGCCGGCGGTGACCACCTGGATGACCGGCGGCTCCTTCTTGCCCAATTTCTCCAGCGCGAGGGCGAGCTTGGCGGCCAGGAGGTGCACCGCGCCGTCGAGGCTCCGGACGCCGATGTCGTCGCTCAATCGGATCAGAAGCTCTCCGTTGGGCCCGTAATGCCAGCTCTGTCCCGGTTCGATCAGGTAGGTATAGTACTTGCGGAGGACGCGCTCCTCCACCCACTTGCTGGTCCTGGAGTCCTGGTAGAGCAGGTACTTGTCCACGTTGGTCGCGTCGCCCAGCTGAAACTCGGCCTTGACGTAGGGAAAGGTCAGATCCGTCCGGCCCGCCTCACCCATGAGCCGCGCGTACTCCTCCTGCTGGCCCTGGGCCATGGCATCGGCATCGAGCTTGACCGCGCGAAGCTGCTCGGGGGAAGCCTGCCATCGCTCCAGCACGAAGGGCAGGATCTTGGCCCCCAGCTCCACGCGGCTCCCCTCGCGGCTCAGGAGCCGGAAGCCTCCAGCGTCGGCGGCCGCGGCCACGGACATGGCGAGAGCGAGCAGGGCGAGCGGCGTCAGCCACGGGCGGGCCACCAGGAGCGGCAGAAAGGATCGGCGTGATCGGCTCATCAGCTCTCCAGCCTTCATGTGTACCACACGCGGCCCGCGCGTGCCAGGGCCACGGCAGAGGGTTCCCCCATCGCCTTACGGAACCTCCACGGCCACCGGGCAGTAGCGCTCCGGCGGCTGATCCGGGGTGATGAGCGGCGTGGCGCTGAGCCGGGGCAGGAAGCCGGCGAGGCGGCCCAGAAGCACGAATTCGCCGACCTGGAGGTAGGAGCATCCCTGGCGATCGCGGTGGGAGGACTCGGGACGCAGATAGGCCTGAACCACCGTATCACCCCTGAGCAGGCCGCGCTGGACCGCCTCCCGCCACCGCTCAGGCGGAGCGAACCCTCCGGCCAGGACGCCGGACCCCTCGTAGCCACGGGCGGGTTTCAGGATAAACTCCGCGGGCCGGCCGAGGACGAGGCTCGCCATCTCCGCCGCTTCCCCGTTGAACACCGTCTCCCCCCTCGCCAGCAGGCGTGTCCAGGGTATGGAGGAGGCCAGGCTGGCGCGCACCCCTTCCGGATACAGATGAGCGAAAGCCGGGTCCGAGAGCAGCACGAAGAGGGTCTTGCTCCAGGCCGGATCGGTCCGGAACCCGCCGACAAAGCAGGCGGCGTCGCCGAGATAGGCGTCAAGGAAGGGACGCACCTGATCCGCCCGGGCAAAAAGCTCCTCGCTCACGACGCGCCGGTAGACGAGGTCGATGGAACCCGAGCGCCCCGTCAGCCGGCCATCCTGGAGACTCAGGCCCCGCGGGTCTTCGAGGGAGGTGGAGAAACCGCTCTGCGTGAAGAAGGCCGCCAGGGCCTCCTGCTCGGGGCGGGTCCCCACCTCCTCCCAGTCCACGATGGCGATTCGCGGGTTCTCGATGCCGCGCCGGTCCCACTGCCGGAAACAGGAGATGAGGGCCTTCAGCAGCTTGTCCTGGAGGGGCGCGTGCTCCGGGCGCCGACCCGTCTCCCGGCGCCACAGGGCGGAAAGGGCTGCGGCGTAGTGCCAGCCCGCCGTGCCGTCGGTGTTGAATTCCATGAAGCGGGGACCGTCCGGGAAGAGAAAGGAGTCCATGCGGCCGAGCGGAATGGCCGGCTGGTAGCCGGGGTCCTTGAGGATGCACTCCATCTGCAGCGAGCCGTAACCGAACAGCTCCCGGAGGCTGGCGGTGCGAACAAAGGCCTCGGAGACGATCTCCGCCGCCCGCCAGAGCTGCTTCACGGCATCGGCCAGGTTTTCCAGCGCCTCGCCGCCCATGTCAAAGGGAGTGCGGCTCACGGGCAGAGGACGGCCCCGGAAGGCGATCCCATGCTCCATCAGGAGTTCGTCGGACCAGGGGTTGTCGAAGGATGGGGCCATCGCGCCTCCGGTGGGCCTCTCGCGCCACGGAGCCGTATACCACGTTTGCCCCAGCGGAGTCCACGGCAGGCGCGCCCCCAAAGTCCCCGATGGCTAGCCCGCCGGAGGAGCGCCGCCCCCGGGGCGCCCGCTCTTTGACGCGAATCGCACCGTCCGCAAGCAGGCTGGCAAGATCCAGCGAGTGTTGGGTCCGGCGCGAGCATCCAATTGGGCACGGCGAGTTGATGGAGTATGCTGGGAAACCGCGCTCTGCCAGGCGGGTTAACGATGCGCCGGCAGGAGGTTCGATGGATGGCATAGAGCAACCCACGATTGAAGCGCCGGAGCCGGTGCGCCTGGGAGTCCTCTCCTGGGCGCACTTCATGAACGACGGATGCATCAATTACCTGCCGGGCATTCTCCCGCTCCTCCTGGAGCACTTGAGCGTGCCGCTGGCGCTGGCCGGGAGCCTCATCCTCGCGCTCCAGGGGCTCGGCTCCCTGCTCCAGCCCGTGGCGGG
>JAJYCJ010000150.1 GCA_021778515.1 Acidobacteriota bacterium | reverse complement strand
AGCTCCCGGGTGTCCCGAATGAGGTCGCGAAGCAGCTCCCGGGTCGGCTCGTCCACGTTCCTGGCCTGCTGGAGCTGGTCGTGAAGCGCCTGAAGCTTCTCCCTGAGCTCCTCCGGATTTTGGGCGGGGACTTGCTTCTCGTCCGGCATGGAAGGCCTCCTTTCCCTGTTCAAGTATGGGGCCTCGGAGCCCCAGGAGCCAGCGCCGGCCTGGCGCCGCTACATCAGGACGTAGGGATCCACCTCCACCAGCATGTCGCGGCCGCTGTGCGGGCCGAGGGGGCCCTCCAGGAGGCCCGCGAGGAGGGTCTGGAGGCGCCTGCGTTCGCGGCTCCTGAGCAGAATGTGCTTGCGGTAGCGCCCCTCCAGGCGGGGGATGGGAGGGTCCACCGGGCCGAGGAGCCTGACCTCGCGGTCGGCGGATGCGCGCAGGTGCCGCTCGGCTTGCCGGGACAGGTTCTCGACCTTGGCGGGGTCGGCGTGGCGGAACTCGATCCGCGCCAGGGCGGCGGAGGGAGGGTAGCCCACCGTTTTTCTGTACCGGATATCCTTCTCGTAGAAGCTCACGAAGTCGTGCGTGGTGGCGGCCTGGACGGCGTAGTGCTCCGGATGGAAGGACTGGAGGACCACCCGGCCGGGAAGGCGGCCCCGTCCGGCACGCCCGGCGGCTTGCGTGATGAGCTGGAAGGTGCGTTCGGCGGCCCTAAAGTCGGGCAGCCCCAGCAGGAAGTCGGCGGAGAGGATGCCAACGAGCGTGACGTTGGGGATGTCGTGGCCCTTGGCCACCATCTGCGTGCCCGCCATGACGGAGATGCGCCCCGCCTCGAAGTCCCGCCAGAGGGTGTCGAAGGCCCGGGCGGTCCTCACCGCGTCGCGGTCCATGCGGGCCACCCGCACGCCGGGGAGAGCCTGGGCCACGGCCTCCTCGACCTTCTCCGTACCCTCGCCCAGAAACTGGAGGATCTCCCCTCCGCAGAAGGGGCACTGCTGGGGGATCGGGATCTGGCGGCCGCAGTAGTGGCACTTGAGATGACTGGCCTTGCGGTGGAAGGTCATGGCCACGGCGCAGGCCTCGCACTGGATGGTCCTTCCGCACTGCCGGCACAGGACGAAGGTGGCGTATCCCAGCCGGTTCCTCAAGAGGACCGCCTGGCGGCCCTGGGCGAGCTCCTCCTGGAGCGCCCCGGCGAGGGCTCTGGACAGGGTCGTCTTGGCGCCCGTGGCGCGGAACTCCTCCCGCATGTCCACGACCTGGACCGGGGGCAGGACCGCCGTTCCGGTCCGTTCGGGCAGGGTGAGCAGGCTGTATTTTCCGGCCTCGGTGGCGTTGTAGTAGGACTCCACGGAGGGGGTCGCCGAGCCCAGGACCACGGGGACTCCGGCCAGCATGGCCCGGATCACCGCCATGTCCCGCGCGTGGTAGCGGGGGAAGTCCTGCTGCTTGTAGCTTCCGTCGTGCTCCTCGTCCACCACCACGAGCCTGAGGTCGGGCAGGGGAGCGAAGAGGGCCGAGCGGGGGCCGATCACCACCCTGGCGCCGCCCCTGGCCACGCGCAGCCACTGCCGAACCCTCTCGTGTTCGGTCATGGAGGAGTGGAGAATGGCCACGGCGCTGCCGAAGCGCTCGATCAGGCGCCGTGCTAGAAACGACGCCAGCGAGATCTCGGGCACGAGGTAGAGCGCCGTTCCACCGGAGGCCAGCGCCTCCTCCATGAGCCTCAGGTAGACCTCGGTCTTCCCCGATCCCGTGACGCCGAACAGGAGAAAGGCTCGGTGGCGGGCCTCGCGCAGGGAGTCGCGCACGGCGCCCACGGCCTCCTCCTGGGCGCCGTTGAGCACGTGCGGCGAGGCGCGGCCGGGGAGCCTCGCCGTGAGGAGGTCGAAGAGCTCCACCCAACCCGCCTCCGCCATCTCCGAGAGGACGTGCTGGGGGACCTTCGCGGCGTGGGCCACCTGGGACACGGTGGGAAAGCCGCGCTGCTCGAAATCGAGGAGCACCGAGAGGGCCTTGGCGAAGAATTTCGGCTGGACCGGATCGGAAGCCATGGCCCTCGCCTCATCGGGAGGTATCAGGAGGGCCACGCGGTCCTGCCCCGCGTAGCGGCGGCGGGCGGTCCACTGCGTGTGCTCGATCACCAGCTCCTGGCGCACCGCCTCCTGGACCCAGAGCGTCGCGGAGGGCCCGAGGAGCGCCCTCAGGGTCGCGAGGCTCCGGGGGCCGCCGCGGAGGGCCTCCGCGAGCGGACCGAGGGTGTGGCCGTCCGGCAGATCGCCGCCGGGCACCCATTCGTAGCTGGAGCGGGCGGAGGGATCGAGCCCCGAGGGGTAGGCGCAGTGGAGGACCGAACCCCAGGAGACCAGGTAGTAGTCGGCGATCCAGCGGGTCAGAGCCAGGATGTCGGGCGGAAGGAGCGGGCTTCGGTCCAGCACCTCTTCCAGGGGGCGGAGCGTCTCTGGCGGTGCGCTCCCCGGATCCTCCACCGCGATGCCGATGTGGTGGGTCCTGGCGAAGGGGACGCGCACCCGGCACCCGGGCCCGGGGACGGGCTGGCCGGCCGGGACGGCGTAGGTGAAGGTGCCGCGGACGGGGATGGGGAGGGCGACCTGCACGCTGGGCCCCCGGGCCCCACCGGTCATGACCCCGCTCCGACCAGCTTCCGCAGGATCCGATCCAGATGGCCCTCAGGGTCCTCCACCCTCGCCTCCAGGCGCGGGAAGAGCAGGGGAGCGGGACCCGGCCATAGCGGCGCCCACTTCACGTGGTCCTTTTCGGTGGTCAGGACGGCGCGTGCGTGCGTCCGCTCAACCTCGTCAAGGAGGCGCTGGAGCCTGGAGCCGTCGGGACGCGCGTGGTCCGGCCAGGCCAGGCTCGCTTCGAGCCTCAGGCCGTTCTCCCGGGCCTGCTGGAAGAAGGCGCCCGGGTTGCCGATCCCGGCGAAGGCCACCAGGGGAAGGCCCCTCAACGCCTCCCAGGAGTTGAACGAGGAGGCGGGCTCGGGCGCGGAGGCCCACTCGAAGCGCACGCCTGCGCGGGGGATTCCCTCCACCCGGGAGGCCAGAGGCGCGGGCAGCTCCGAGAGGCCTCCCCTGGTCACCACCACGAGATCCGCCCTCCTGGCCGCCCGCAGCGGCTCCCTCAGCCGCCCCACCGGCGGGGCGTGGAGGTCCTGCGGGCGAGAGGCGTCCACGAGGAGGAGGTCGACCTCGCGCCGGACGCGCACGTGCTGGAACGCGTCGTCCAGCAAGAGAACGTTGGCGTGGCCGGCGACGAGCGCCGCACCCTCCTCCCGACGTTCGGCCACGGCCACGGCCACGCCCGGCAGACTCCGGGCCAGAAGCAGCGCCTCCTCGCCCGCGGCCTCGGGAAGACTGTCGGGCGTCACCAACGAGGCCCCGGCGGTGGCCCGAGAGTACCCCCTGAGGAGCACGGCGGGTCTGCGCCCCATGGCCTGGAGGCGGCGGGCCAGGTGGATCGTGAAGGGGGTCTTGCCGGTTCCTCCGAAGGTGAGGTTCCCCACGGAGAGCGCGGGGAGCCCGAGGTCGACCCCTCGGCCGCGGCCTCCCGTCAAGCTCGTCCTAGTGGCCGACAGGGCCAGGAAGAGAACCCCCAGAGGCCAGAGCGCATAGGCCCACGCGGGTGCTTTCTCCGAGTTCCGGGATTCTCCCTCCGCCATCGCAGCACCCCCGCGGCGCCGCGCGAGCGGGCGCCGCCGGCCTCAGGATACCGCACTTGAGGGCTGCTTAGGGTTACTCCCTGATCCCGTCGCGGAGGACGTTCAGGCTGTGTACGGGCACGGGGTGGAAGACGTCGCGCCAGGGGTTGTACGGGGCACGGCCCGCTTGCTCATCCGCTCGCGGCTGCAGGGGCGAGGCAGGGTGGCTCGGGCCTCGATCTCGCGGGATTCCACCACCTCCGGGGGAGGAAGGGGGACGGTCTCGGGTTCGGGATCGGGACGGCCGGGCCGGGATCAGATGCCGAGATAGCGGGCGTACAGGGCGCGGGCGCGGGCCGGGTCGTCGGTCTTCTGGATGAGGGCCCGCCCGTCCGGATAGAGGGTGACCGGGTGCCCCTCCCATTCGGTCTGGATCAGGTAGGGGTTCTCGAAGACGGGTCCTGCCGCGGCGAGCCTGGCCTTGACGGCCGCCAGGTCCAGGCGGGTTCCCTTGGGAGCCAGGACGAGAATCCCGTCGCGGCCGCAGACCCTGTGGGTCCGGCTCACCCCCCGCTCCTCCAGGAAGTCGAATCGTCCGGCTCCGCAGCACGGGCACGCGGGATCGCGCGGGACCTCGACCCGGCTGAAGGACCACGTCTGAAGGTCCACGGTCAGCAGACCTCCGGCCACGAGGTCTGGGCGCCCGGCGAGGAGTTTGAGGGCTTCGCCGGCCTGAAAGGAGCCCACCGCACCCACGGCGGGTCCGATCACGCCCGCCGTATCGCAGGTGGGCGAGGAGCCGGCGGGGGGGGGCGCGGGAAAGCAGCACCGCAGACAGCCCCT
>JAJYCJ010000003.1:39064-78070 GCA_021778515.1 Acidobacteriota bacterium | reverse complement strand
GCCTGGGGACCAGAAGAAGTCTTTCAATATCAGATGCTTCCATGGGAATGTCGGTCATGATGGCGGAACCGGTCTCGGTGATGAGGAGATCGTTCTCGATCCTTACGCCCAGATCCTCGCCGGCAACGTAGATTCCGGGTTCGATCGTGATGACCACGCCGGGTTCGAGGGGTTTCTCATAGCTGCCGGGATCGTGCGCCTCGATACCCAGATAGTGGCTGGTTCCGTGGAAGAAGTACGGAGCATACCCTGCGCGGGCGATGTGATCCACGGCCGCGGCGTGCACCTCCCGCACGTATGCCCCGGGTTTGGCGGCGTTTACGGCGGCCCGGTGGGCCCCGAGAACCACCTCGTAAACCTCCCGCTGTCTGGGCGTGAACCGACCGGAAACCGGATAGGTCCTCGTCACGTCGGCACAGTAGTAATCCTTCCGGCACCCGATGTCGCAGACCACCAAGTCACCCGCAGCCATTTGGCGCCGGTTGCGCTCGTAGTGGAGCGTGCAGGAATAGGGGCCCGACCCGATGATGCTGGGAAACGCTGGGGACTGGGCTCCGGAGGCCGTGAAGACATACTCCGCCAGGGCCTGGATCTCGTACTCGAACTGGCCCGGCCGCAGGTGGCCCATGATCGCCGCGTGCGCGTTCGCCGTGATGTCCATGGCCTGTCGCATGAGGGCCAGTTCATGATCGTCCTTGACCCTTCGAAGCTGGGCCACCAGCCGGCCGGCGTGCCGGATCTGGAGGTGCGGGTAATGCCTCCGCAGCCGTTGGGCCAGAAGCTGAGAAACCCCCAAGGGGGCCTGAAGGGCATCCTCGGGAGAGTCCACGTAGAGGAATTCAGCCTCTCTGAGGGGACGCAACAGGGCCTCGTCCAACTCGTGATAGGCAGCAATGTTGGGATGGCCGGTCAGCCGGCAAGACTCCAGCCGCTCCGGATCGGGTTGGGCGGCGGTCGTGAGTCCGCCCGCGGTCAGGACCCTGCCCGTCCAGCGCTCCTTGGCGGGATCGGAGGCGGGGAGCAGAAGGATATCGCTGGGCTTGGGCTGGCCGGCGGTGATGAGCAGCGCCGCCCGCGAGGTCTCCACGCCCGTGAGGTAAAAGAAGTTGGGATCGGGCTCGAACTTCTTCAGCCCGTTTTCTTCGCCGGCGAGCAGGAGTGCAGCGGAAGGCCGCCCCCCCGAATCCCGAGCCAGGGTGGCGGCGAAACGGTCGCGTCTCTCCGAGTATCGATTCAAGGCGTCGCTCACTCTTCGGGGCCCCAAACAATTCCCAAATCCAATATCGCTCCGCGTCGGCCGAGGTGCTCAGGCCTTGCTGCCACCGATCTGCTTCACAGGCGCTGGCGGGGCCTCGGTCTTGCCCGCCATCTTCAAGGTCCCCTCGATAACGCCGCCCTCCAGGACCGTGAGCGCGGGCGTGGTCATCTCCAGCTCGCCCACGATGCAGGCCTTCGGATGGACCTCCACCGCGCCCTTCACCCGGATGGTACCCTCCACGCGCCCGTAGACCACCAGCGCGTTCACCTCCACCTCTCCGGAGACCTTCCCCTTCTCGCCGATCACGAGCCGGTCCGAACGAAGGATTTTCCCTTTGAACTCCCCATCCACCCGGAAAGTCTGGGCGAAGGACATGACGCCCTCGACGGTGACACCCTCGCCCAGCATGCCACCGACCTGGACCACATCCGAAGGCTTCTTTGAGATCATCCGGTCCTCCTGAGATCGGTGTGGAACCAGTCGAAAAGGATCTGGAGTTCCCCCTCGTCCGTGAACTTGATGGCCACCTCTCCGCTCTTCCCTCGCCGGCGGATTTCCACCGGGAAGCCGAGAAGCCGAGTGAGCTTGGCGGCGGCCTCCAGGGTGTCCGCGTCCGGTTGCGAGCGTTTCTTGGCCGGCTCCTTCGCGCCCTTTCGATAGGCCTCCGCCTCCCTCACCGAGAGCCCCTTGCTCAAGATGAGCGAAAGGAGCGCCTCCTGGTCTTCCCGGCGCCTCTGGGCCAGAACGGCCTTGGCGTGCCCCACGGAAATCACCCCCCCCTCGAGCGCGCGCAGGGCGGTCTCCCCCAGGTTCAGGAGTCGCAGGGCGTTGGCCACGGTGGCCCTCTCCTTGCCCACCTTTCGGGCCACCTCCTCCTGCTTGAGCCCCAACTCCTCAATCAGCAGCTTGTAGGCCCTGGCCTCCTCCACCGGATTGAGATCGGCCCGCTGGAGGTTTTCCACGAGGGCAAGCTCCACCATCTCTTCATCTACGGCCTCTTTGACGAGCACGGGGACGCGCTGCAGACCCGCCTTCTGCGCGGCCCTCCAGCGCCGCTCCCCCGCGATGATTTCGTACTCCCCGCCCGCTGGGCGCACGAGGATGGGCTGGAGGAGCCCGTTCGCCTCGATGGAGCGCGCCAGCTCCTCTAGCGCCCCCTCCTCGAAGTGGACCCGGGGCTGGCGGGGGTTGGGGCGGAGGCGGTGGACCTCCACCTCCAGCACCCGACGCGGCTCCGGCCCGGAGGGTCCGATGAGGGCGTCCAGACCCCGCCCCAGGGCATTCTTAGGATTCATGGGCGAGAAACTCCTTGGCCACCCGAAGGTAGCTCTGCGCCCCTCGCGAGGCAATGTCGTACAGGATGACCGGCTTGCCGAAGGAGGGGGACTCGGCGAGGCGGACGTTACGGGGGATGTAGCTCTGGTAGACCTTGCGGCCGAAGTGACGCTGAACCTCGCTGGATACCTGCCGTCCGAGGTTCGTGCGCTCATCCACCATGGTCAGGAGAACGCCGCGCACTCGCAGGGTCGGGTTCAGGAAATTCTGGACCCTCTCGATGGTCTGGAGAAGCTGGGTCACTCCCTCCAGGGCGTAGTATTCGGCCTGGATGGGAATCAGCACTTGGTCGGCTGCCACCAGGGCGTTCAGGGTGAGCAGGCCGAGGGAAGGAGGGCAATCCACGAGAAGGTAGTCGTATTCGCCGCGAAGAGGGTCGACGAGCCTCCGCAACACAAACTCGCGATCCTTCATGGACGCCAGCTCCACCTCCGCGCCGGCTAGGGCGATCGCCCCGGGCAGGAGCCAAAGGTTCGGTAGCCCGCAGGCCACGATGGCTTCGGCCAGCGGGTGGTGGCCCGAGAGCACCGTGTAGGCGTTGGCCTCGCTCCCGTCCCTGGAAAACCCCAGGCCCGATGTGCAGTTGGCCTGCGGGTCGAAATCCACCAGCAGGACCCGCTTCTCGGCGGCGGCCAGCGAAGCGCCCAGATTGATGACGGTGGTGGTCTTGCCGACTCCGCCCTTTTGGTTGGCTACAGCGATGATCTGGCCCACGGGGTATCCTCCCACCCGTTTGTACCACATCGCGCGGGCAGGCTCAACGCCTTGGCGAGTATCGCGCGGCCCTGGGGCGGCCCCAGACGAGCCTTCACGGCATGGGCGGCGCTTCAAGTGTTCCACGTGGAACATCGCCGGATAGGAGCACGAGCCCATGCTGGCCCGTCGGGACGGGCTTGACGGCCAGGCCGATCTCTTCCAGCCACCGCCGGTACTCCCTCGCCCTCTCGCCTGCGCTCCACACCAGGATGCGCCCGCCCGGCGCCAAGGCCCGCACGAGCCTCCTGAGGGGGCCTTTCCGCAGTCGCAGGCCGCGTATCGTCGCGGCGTCCCATTGCCGCCCCCTTTCATCCAGCAACGCCTCCAGGGTGGCCTCAATCACCTCGGCCTCCAGGGCCAGGTGCCGTGCCGCCTCCCGGAGAAAGGCCGCCTTGGCCGCGCTGGGCTCCACCAGCGTCCAGCGGAGATCAGGGCGCTTCAGCGCCAGCGGGATGGCGGGGAAGCCTCCTCCGCTCCCCGCATCGATCACTCTCCACCCCTCTCGAAGCCGCGATTCGGCTGCCAATGAGGGGAGCACGCCCTTGGCCAGCGCCTCCTCTCGGTCTTCGAAGGCGGTCAGCCCCGCTGCCCGGTTCCACTTCAGCAGGAGACTCAGGTACTCATCCAGCCGATCGGTCACGCCCCTCCCTCCGCGCCGCTTCCACGCTCAGGCGCACGATCGTCAAGGCCGCAGGCGTGACTCCGGGGATCCGCGCCGCCTGGGCCAGCGTACGCGGCGCCACCGCCCTCAAGCGGTCGACCATCTCAGCGCTCAGTCCGGGCACCCCCTCGTACCGGAAATCCTCCGGAATCCGCATGCCGAATGCGGCCAGCGTCTTTCTGGCCAGCGCCTGCTCCCGCTCCCGGTAGCCCTCTCCCTTGACCTCCGACTCCAGGTACAGACCGATCGACCTGGAAGGCGGTTCGGTCTCCTTCAGAAACGGGGATAGGTCGCGGTAGCTCGTTTCCGGTCTCGCCAGCAGGCGCTTCAGGGTGAGGGTCTCGCCATCCATCGTCACGGTGTTTCGCGACACGCGCTCCAAGAGCGATCCCACCGTGCGTTCACGCGCTCGAATGCGCTCCTCCTCCTCGGGACCGCGAAGGCGGTCGCCCTCCGTGAGCGGGCTCAGCCGACGATAGGCGCTATGGCGATCCAGCAAGAGCCTGCATTCGGCCCTCGATGTGAACATGCGGTAGGGCTCGAGCACGCCCCTCGTCACCAGGTCGTCCACGAGAACCGCGGCGTAGGCCAGGTCGCGGCCGGGCAGGAAGGGAGGTTCGCGGCGCAGGGCCCTGGCCCCGTTCAACCCGGCCCAGAAACCCTGGGCCGCCGCCTCTTCGTAGCCGGTGGTGCCGTTGACCTGCCCAGCCAGGTAGAGGCCGCGCACCGTCTTGGATTCCAGCGTCGGACGCAGCCCAACGGGGTCCATGAAATCGTACTCGACGGCATATCCGTACCTCAGGAGAACGGCCTTCTCCAGGCCAGGAATGGCCCGCACGATGGCCTCCTGAACGTCTTTCGGCAGCGATGTGGATATTCCGTTCGGGTAGACCTCATCCGAGTCTACCCCGTCCGGCTCAAGAAACACGAGATGGCTCTCGTGGTGTGGAAATTTGACCACCTTGTCCTCTATGGAAGGACAATAGCGCGGTCCCGTACCCTTGATGATTCCGGAGTAGAGGGGAGAGCGGTCCAAGTTGGCCCGAATGATCCGCGCCACCTCCGGCGTGGTTCGGGTCACATGGCACGCCCCCTGCGGCAGAACGGGAAAGGGGGCGCTGTGAATCGAGAAGGGTTCGGGCTCGGCATCCCCCGGCTGGGCGTCCAGGGCCTCCCACCGTATGGAACCCCTCGCCAGCCGAGGCGGCGTGCCCGTCTTGAAGCGCCTCGTGGCGAGTCCGATTCGTGCGAGGGTTCTCCCCAGGGCTTCCGCGGAGAACTCTCCCAGCCGTCCTCCCACGGTGCGTTCCTGGCCCACGTGCATCACGGCGTTCAGGAAGGTGCCTGCGCACACCACGACGACTCTGCAATCCAGCCAGCGTCCGTCCGCGAGGCCGACCCCTGCCACGGCGCCGTCTCCGACTCCCAGCTCGACGGCTCGCCCCTCGACGAGAGTCAGATCGCGCGTTCCCTCAAGAATGCGCCTGATCTCCCGCTGGTACGCCAGCCGGTCGTTCTGACTCCTGAGTCCCTGTACGGCCGGACCTTTGCTGGCGTTGAGGAGCCTGAAATGGATCCCCGTGGCGTCGGCCGCTTTCGCCATGACCCCGCCCAGAGCATCCAGCTCCCGGACGAGGTGCCCCTTGCCAACGCCTCCGATGGAAGGATTGCAGGACATCCGGGCGATGGAGTCCAGGGAATCGGTCACCAGAGCGGTGGCCAGGCCCTTCCTGGCCAGAACCGAGGCGGCCTCCACACCCGCGTGGCCTCCACCAACCACCGTCGCCTCGAATGCCAGCGTCCCGGCCACGGGCACACCTCCCCCGACTACTTTCCGATGCAAAATCGCGAAAATATGAGGTCGTACAACTGCTCCGCACCGCCACCGCCCAGCAGCTCATCCATGGCGCGCTGCGCGCGCCCCAGCCCCTGCAGAGCCACCTCTTCGGAGTGGCCGGCCTCCAGTGCTTCCATGGCCTCGCGGCAACCATCAGCGGCCCTTCGAACGGCCTCCACCTGCCGCTCGCACACCAGCGCCGGGATGCTTCGGGGCAGGGACCTTTCCATCCAGCCCTGGAGAAGATCGACGACTTCCTTCAGCCCCTCACCCGTTCTTGCGCTGACCCGGAGTGCACCTTCCCGGCGCCGCCCTCTTTCCGGAAGGTCTCGCTTGTTCGCAAGAATGCAGACCGGCGGCCTCTCTAGCCCGGCCAGAAGGATTTCATCCTCGGAGCACCATCCCGCGGCCGCGTCGTAGACGAAGAGCGTCCCGTCAGCTTGCCCCGCGGTCTCGCGACTTCGCTCCACTCCGGCGGCCTCCACCGGGTCATGCGCGGTGCGGACCCCGGCGGTGTCCTGGAGAACCACCGGGTATCCCCCGACTTCGATCGATTCCTCGATGACGTCCCGCGTCGTACCCGGGTGCGGCGTTACCAGAGCCCGTTCCCTCTTGAGGAGGGCATTGAAGAGCGACGACTTGCCGGTGTTGACCCTGCCCACCAGGGCAAGCCGCCATCCTTCTCTCATGAACCGTACAGCCCTTCCATCTCCCTCCAGCCTGGAAAGCCTCTCCAGCAATCCCGTGATGCGATTTCGATCGGCTCCGTTATCTCCTGTTTCTTCTGGAAAGTCGATCCGCGCCTCCCAATCGGCGCGGAGGGAAAGCAGCTCCGATCGGAGGCCGGCCAGATCCTCGGCGAGCCGGCCGTGCAGAACACCGCCGAGCCGCACGGCCTGCGCGGCGGTCTCCGCCTCCACGAGCGCGTTAACGGCCTCAGCCTCCATCAGAGAGACCTTCCCGTTCAGGTAGGCCCGATACGAGAACTCACCGGGAAGGGCCATACGGCCGCCGAGCCTTTCGAGGCTGTCCAGCCCACCACGTACGATTCCCCTGCCGCCATGCACCTGGATCTCGGCCACATCCTCTCCGGTCAGGGAGTGGGGGGCAGGGAACCACACGGCCAGCGCCCGGTCCAACGGCTCGCCTGAGGCGCTCAGCAGTGTTCCGAGGCACAGGCGCCTCGGCCGCTCCATCGGCCTTGCCCCCGAAGCCACGAAGGCCGCCCCAAGAAGGGCGGCCGCCGCGGAACCGCTGATTCGGATCACCCGCACGGAACCCCGTCCGGGAGAAGTGGCCTCGGCCACGATGGTATCGGTCAGGTCAGGCATGTGACGGCTTCGATGGCCCCTTTGGTGTCGACTTCCTGGCCTTCGCAACGGCCTCCTTCCTCTGGGCCACCTGCCGGTTGATGATGGCCTGCTGTCCCATGGTCAGAAGGTTGTTGGCGAGCCAGTAGAGCGTCAGCCCAGCGGGAGCCCACAGGCAGAACCACGTGAACATGATCGGCAAGAACCACAGCATGAGCTTCTGCGGTCCCTCCATCCCTTGCGTAGCCGTCATCCTGGTGGATACCACCATGGACAAACCCATGATGATGGGCGCGATGTAGTACGGATCGGGAGACGACAGGTCGTGAATCCAGCCGAAGAACGGAGCTCCCCTCAGCTCGATGGCTCTCGGCAGAAGCTCGAACAGCGCGAAAAAGACGGGCATCTGGAGAAGCATGGGCAGGCATCCCCCCATGCCCGAGAGGGGGTTGATGCCCTCGCGCTGGTAGAGGGCCATCATCTCCTCGTTCATCTTCGTGCGATTGCCCATGTCCTTCGGCAGCTTCTTGTACTTGCTCTTGATCCGGTCGATCTGCGGCTTGAGCCGCTTCATGCCCTCGCCCATCTCCTTCATCTTGACCATGGAGCGCTGGGTGAGAGGGTAGAAGGCCACCTTGATCACGAGCGTCAGCAGCAGGATGGCGATCCCGTAGTTCCCGCTCAGGGCATAGAGCTTATTGAGGCCCCACAACAGAACCGCGCAGAACGGACCCAGGATTCCCCAGTCGGTGAGCTTGTAGAAGTGGTCGCCCATGCCGGACAGCAGGTGCCATTCCTTGGGGATGAGGTAAAGCTTCCCCCTTCCAGGAAATCCGACCACGAGGCTGATGTCCGAATCCGTTGGATGGACTTTCCGCTCCTCCGGAGTCAGCCATTGGGTCTCCACCTTGGCCCACGGCATCGGCGAGTCAGGAGCGAAGATTGCTCCGAAGTAGTTGTCCGTGATCGCGGCCCACGCGATGGGCCCCTTTCCGCCCACCTCGTCGACCGCCGTGCCCTTTTCGGCGCTGACCTTTCCCCGAACGATCTTTTCAAAGCTCCCGCCTTCGGACACACCCACGTATTCCTGCTGGTAGTAGCGGTTCTTGGCTTCGCTCGCGAGCAGCCGGCCGAAACCCGGGCCCCAGACCAGGGGAACGGGATCCATCGGCCGCCCGCCCTTAAACGCCTTGACCGCGAAATCCACCGCGTACCCCGACGGCGGGAGATCCAGCTTCTTTTCAACCGCATCTCCCTTGCCGTCGGACCAGCTCATTTCGAGGGAGGCCCCCCCTCCCTTCCGCTCCGTCTGTTCCACGTGGAACAGCGCGGAATTGACGAGCTCGTCGTAGGCCTTGTCCCCGGTTTGAATGGCGAGAGGAAGACTGCCCGTGGCGGCCGACAGGGGCGACACCAGATCACTGGCCTTGCCTCCCTTTTCCTTGTATTTCAGGAGCAACACCTGGCCCAGCAGGGCACCACGGTTGGTCACCTGCAATTCCAGGTCCCCGTTACTCACCGTATAGGTCCGTGCTGTACTGTCCGCTACGGGCTGCCCGCCGCCCGGCAGCACCGGCGCCGCCGCCTCAACCGGCTCCTTCCCCTCGGGCTTGCTTGCCACCGCCGCCTTCTCCGCCGGCTTCGCCTCCGCGGGCACATTGGCTGGCGGCGTGGACATGAAGTACGCCCACGCGATAAAGATCACCGCCATGATCAGCGTAGCCCAGAGGATGTTCCTTCCGCTGTGCGGGTCGTCCTGTCCTAGCTGCTCCATCTACTTGCTCCGTTTTCCGGCCGACGCCGGCACAGGGTCATATCCGCCTTCGCAGAAGGGGTTGCACCTCAACACGCGCCGAATCCCCATCCACCCGCCCTTGATCGCGCCGTATTCGGAAACGGCCCGATAAGTGTACTCCGAACACGAGGGGTAAAATCGGCAAGCCCTACCCAGCCAGGGGCTCACCGTCCATTGGTAGAGTCGGATCAGGAGGAGCATCACGGCTCGCACGGGGGATATCCCTCCGCAGCCAGCCGCGTGCATATCTTCTCGAAGGCTTCCAGGACGTCCTGGTGGCTCATGTCCGCGGCGGACCGCTTGGCATTCACGATCAGCACGCACCCCTCCGGCAGCGCCTGGCGCGTCTTCCGGAACACCTCCCTGAAGAGGCGTTTCAGGCGGTTTCGCGTCACCGCCTTTCCAACCTTCTTCGGCACGGTGCACCCAAACCGGCGTCGCCCGCCTTCTTCAGGCCGGGCATAAAACACCAAATGCGCGGTGTGCATGGGCTTACACCGCCGATAGCTCTCCAGGTATTCGTGCCGCTTTCGAACCCTGTCTTCTTTTCGAAAGGATCCGGTCCGGGGCGTTACGCAGGCGTGAGACGCCATCTCCCTTTCGCCCGCCTACGGGCAAGGACTTCGCGTCCGCCCTTGGTAGCCATGCGCGCACGGAAGCCGTGCGTCTTGGCTCGGCGATGCCTGTTGGGCTGGTAGGTTCTCTTCATGAGCCGTTCTCGCTCTCAGGGGGGGTCACGAAGGGGTCCGCGCTGCCTTCGCGGCCACTTGCAACCGAATCAATGCCTGTTCCAGGGCAATCTGCTCCTGGAGAAACTCTGCATCCGGGTTCTTCAGCCGCTTCTCCGCGGAGGCCTTCGCCTCCCGGGCCCTCTCCACGTCGATCTCCTCGGCGGGTTCGGCGATATCGGCGAGCACCGTCACGCGGTCTGGCAGGATCTCCACGAATCCCCAGGACACGCAGAGGTACCACCACTGGCTTCCAACCCTGTATTTTATTTCACCTATCTTGAGCGAAGTCAAGAGCGGCGTGTGGCCCGGCAACGCTCCGAGATAGCCCAAAGTGCCCGGTAACACGACCTCGTCGATCACCTCGCAGACGACGTTTCTTTCCGGAGTGACGATGTTCAGCGTGATCTTGGTGGGCAACGTGAATTGTGCCATCGCCCCTTACCCCTGCTTGGCCAATCGTTCGGCCTTCTCCATGGCCTCTTCGATGGTCCCGACCATGTAGAAGGCCTGCTCCGGCATGTCGTCGTGCTTCCCGTCCAGGATTTCCTGGAATCCCCGAATGGACTCCTGAACCTTCACGTACTTTCCCTTCATCCCTGTGAACTGTTCGGCCACGTGGAAGGGCTGAGAGAGGAAACGTTGGATCTTCCGTGCCCGGGCCACGATGATCTTGTCATCCTCGGACAGCTCGTCGATGCCCAGGATGGCGATGATGTCCTGAAGATCCTTATACTTCTGAAGAACGCCCTGGACTCCCCTCGCAACCGCGTAGTGCTCCTCGCCCACCAGCCTCGGATCGAGGACGCGCGACGTGGAGGCGAGCGGGTCTACCGCCGGGTAGATGCCCAGTTCCGTGAGCTGCCGCGAGAGAACCGACGTGGCATCCAGGTGGGCAAAGGCCGTGGCTGGCGCCGGGTCGGTCAGGTCGTCCGCAGGCACGTAGATGGCCTGCACCGAGGTCACCGAACCCTTCTTCGTCGAGGTGATGCGCTCCTGCAGCTCGCCCATCTCGGTGGCTAGGTTCGGCTGGTAGCCCACCGCCGAGGGCATACGTCCGAGCAGCGCGGAGACCTCCGAACCCGCTTGCGTAAAGCGGAATATGTTGTCGATGAAGAGCAGCACGTCTTGCCCTTCCACGTCCCGGAAATACTCGGCCGCGGTCAGGCCGCTGAGCCCCACCCTGAGCCTGGCCCCAGGTGGCTCGGTCATCTGTCCGTAGATGAGAGCCGCCTTGGACTTCTGCCAGTCACCCGGGGTGATGACCCCGGATTCCGTCATTTCGAGCCAGAGGTCGTTGCCTTCGCGCGTCCTCTCGCCCACGCCGGAGAAGACCGACACGCCGCCGTGGTGCATGGCCACGTTGTTGATGAGCTCCATGATGAGCACCGTCTTTCCCACCCCGGCGCCTCCGAACAGCCCCGTCTTGCCGCCCTTCAGGTAGGGCTCAAGCAGGTCCACCACCTTGATGCCCGTTTCAAACATCTCGGCGGAGGTGGCCTGCTCGTCGAAAGCGGGGGCAGGCCGGTGAATCGGGAAATGTTCCTTCGTCTCGACCGGGCCCAGATCGTCCACGGGCTTGCCCAGCACGTTGAGAATTCGCCCGAGCGTCTCCTTGCCCACGGGGATCGTGATGGGAACGCCCAGGTCCAGAGCCTTCATGCCCCGCACCATGCCGTCGGTGGGCTCCATGGCCACGCAGCGCACTCGTCCCTCGCCCAGGTGCTGGGCCACCTCCGCCGTGACGTCGATGGGCACCGGGGCGTCGAACCCTTCCGCGTTGATGTGCACAGCGTGGTAAATCTCCGGGATGTGCTCCGCGGGGAATTGGATGTCCACCACGGGCCCGATGATCGCAACGACTCTTCCTTCAACTGGCATGTCCGCCTCTCCCCATCACCCGAGGGCCTGCGCCCCGCTCACGACCTCGATGATCTCTTTGGTGATCGCCGCCTGCCGAACTCGGTTCGCGTACAGCGTAAGCCGGTCGATCATGTCCCGCGCGTTGTTGGTGGCGCTCTCCATGGCCGTCATGCGGGCGCCGTGCTCCGCCGCGGCCGACTCGAGAACGGAGCGATATACCTGGAACGCCACGTGCCTCGGCAGAAGCGTCTCGAACAGCTCCCTCTCGGTGGGCTCGTACAGGTAATCCTCCACCACCGTGGGCTCCTCGAAGGTGAGCCGCGGAATGGGCAACAGCTTCTCCGTCACGATCCGCTGCGCGATGACGCTCTTGAATTCGTTGTATATTAGATAGATGGCGTCGACCTTCTTCTCCGTGTAGAGCCCGCTCAGATACTCCGCCATCTCGCTGGCGTCCTCATACCGGATCTTGTTGAAGATGCCAACCCAGCTCTCGGTGATGGTGAACTCCCGGCGGCGGAAGAACTCCCGGCCCTTCCTACCTATGCAGGCCAGCGTGATCTCCTTGCCTTCCTGAGCCAGCTCCCTCAGAAACCGGCCGGCGTGGCGTTGGATGTTGGTGTTGAACGCGCCGCACAGCCCCCGGTCCGCCGTCACCACCACGACCAACACGCGCTCCTCCGGCCGCACGTCGAGCAGCGGGTGGACGCTCTGTTGCGCCCGGCTGGCCAGCGAGTTCAGCACTTCGAGCATCTTGTTCGCGTAGGGCCTCGCCGCAAACATCCGCTCCTGCGACCGTCGCAGCTTCGCCGCGGCCACCATCTTCATGGCCTTGGTGATCTGCTGCGTGTTCTGCACCGAGCGGATCCGGCGCCTAATGTCGCGCAGGTTGGGCATGGCTCACTTCGCTTCCCGTTCTTTCACGTACTGGTGCTTGAAGGACTTCAGAAGCTCGTCCAACTGAGCCGCCAGCGTCTCGTCGAGCACCTTCTTCTCTCGCAGGGCGTCCATCCATGCCTGGCCGTTCAGGTCCAGGTGTTTGTAGAGCCCGGCTTCGAACGTCCGGCACTCGCTCACCGCCAGGTCATCGAGCCAGGCGTGCGTGCCCGCGTAGATGATGGCGATCTGCTTGATCACGTCCAGCGGCTGGTACTGGTCCTGCTTTAGGATCTCGACCAGGCGGGCGCCACGGTTGAGCTGCGCCTGCGTACCCTTGTCCAGGTCCGACCCGAATTGGGCGAAGGCGGCCAGCTCGCGATACTGTGCCAGCTCTAGGCGCAGGGTCCCCGCGACGGATTTCATGGCCTTGATCTGCGCGTTTCCTCCCACGCGGCTCACGGAGATGCCCACGTTCAGGGCCGGGCGGACGCCCTGGTAGAAGAGGTCGCTCTCGAGGTAGATCTGCCCGTCCGTGATGGAGATGACGTTCGTGGGGATGTAGGCCGACACGTCCCCTGCCTGCGTCTCGATGATGGGCAGGGCCGTCAGCGATCCACCGCCCTGCTTCGCGCTCAGCTTCGCAGCGCGCTCCAGCAGGCGGGAGTGCAGATAGAACACGTCGCCCGGGTAGGCCTCGCGGCCCGGGGGACGCCGGAGGAGAAGCGAGATCTCGCGGTAGGCCGCGGCGTGTTTCGAGAGGTCGTCGTACACGCAGAGCACGTGACCGCCCTTGTGCATGAAGTACTCGCCGATGGCGCAGCCCGCGTACGGGGCGATGTACTGAAGCGAAGCCGGCTCCGAGGCCGAGGCCGACACCACGATGGTGTGCTCCATGGCCCCGTAATCCTCCAGCGTCTTCACCACCTGCGCGACCGTCGAGCGCTTCTGCCCGATGGCCACGTAGATGCAGATCACCCCTTTTCCCTTCTGGTTGATAATGGTGTCGAGCGCCACGGCGGTCTTACCGGTCTGCCGATCGCCGATGATCAGCTCGCGCTGGCCCCTGCCGATGGGAATCATGGCGTCGATGGGCTTGAGGCCCGTCTGCAGGGGCACCTTGACGGGCTCGCGCTGGACGATGCCCGGGGCGATCCTCTCGATCGGGTAGCGCTCGGTGGATTCGATAGGCCCCCGGCCGTCCTGCACCTGCCCGATAGGGTCGATGACCCGCCCGATCATCCCTTCGGTTACAGGGACGGACATGATCTGCTTGGTGCGGCGGACCTCGTCGCCCTCGCGGATCTTGTCCGTCTCGCCCATGAGCACGGCGCCCACGCTGTCCTCTTCGAGGTTGAGGGCCATGCCGAACATGTCGCCCGGGAAGGCGAGCAATTCGCCGGCCATGACCTTCTCCAGACCGTAGATCCGGGCAATGCCGTCGCCCACGGAGGTCACGTAGCCCACCTCCGCCACGTCCAGCTTCGTTTCGTATCCTTCGAGCTGGGCCTTCAGAATTCTGCTGATCTCGTCCGTCTTGATCATGCTCGCCTACCCCTTCACGAGATCCTGATGCACGGACTTCAGGGCGCCGGCAACGGACCCGTCGTACACGGTTGACCCCACGTGAAGCTGAATGCCCCCCAATAGCTCGCCGGAGACCCTCGCCTCCAGCTCCACAGCGCGCCCGAAGATGGACGCCAGCCGGGCAGACATCTCCTTTCGCGCTCTCTCGCTCAGGGGCCGCGCGGACACGACCTGCGCGCGCTGCACCCCTGCCTTCTCGTCCCTGATGGCTGAAAAGGCGGCCACTATCTCGTCCCACTGCCGGAGGCGGCGGTGTTCGATGGCCAGGAGCACGAACCGGATCGAGACGTCCCTCAGCCCCGACCGCTTGGCCAGCTCCCTCACCAACCGCCCCTTGACCTCCGCGGGAATGCCCGGATTCTCTATCACCTGGCCCAGCTCGGGAACCTGCTCCAGCATGGCCCCAAAGGCCTTGAGGTCCGCAAGAACAGCGTCCACGGGCTCCGCCCCGAGGTTGGCGAGGAGAGCCTGCGCGTACCGCTTACCGATGCTGCTCATGGCTCTCCTCCTCCAGCAGCCCCAAAAACTCACCCTGGAGCCGCCGCTCATCGTCATCGGTGAGGTTCTGGGCCAACAGTTCCCTCGCCATTTTCACGGCCATATCGGCGGCGAAGGCCCGGAGGTCTCGCTTCGCCTCCAGCACGCGCCGTTCCATCTCGGCGCGCGCCTCCTCCCCGATGCGAACCCTGGCCGCCTCGGCCTCTTCCAGAACCCTGCGCTTGTCCGCCTCCGCCGACTCCTTGGAGGCCTGCTCGATGGAGGCCACCTCGTCTCCGAGGCGGGCCATCTTGTCCTCCACCTCCTTGAGCCGCGCCAGGGCCTCTTCCTTCTCTTTGAGCGCCTTCTCCAGGAGCGATTGGATCTCCTTGGCCCTGGATTCGAAGAACTGCGGGGCGGGCCTCCTCAACAGGTAGATGAACAACCCCACCACCAGCAGGAAGTTCACGATCTGCCAGGCGATCATGGGCACGTGCCAGATGGGGGCCATCCAGCCCCCCTCTCCCCCATGCCCCCCGGAGGCCTCCTGCGCTAGCACAGCCATGGCCGGGAGCCAGAGCAGGACCGCGAGCGAAAGCCTCTTGATCATGCCGTCACCTCCCGGCCCAGGAGCTTGGAGGCCAACGCCTTGGCGAACTGCGGGATCTGTCCCTCCAGGTCCCGCTTCACCGCGGAGACGTTCTCGCCGAGTTCTCCCTCGGCCCGCTGGAGGTCTTTTCCCACCTCGGCCTTCACTTGGCCCAGAACGCTGCTGCGGTATTCGTAAGCCTCGTTCCGGGCCTGCTCCTTGAGGTGGGTGGCTTTGCGGTGAGCTTCCAGAACGGCCTGTTCGTACTCCGTGAAACGCTTGGTCAGGACGTCCTTGGATTGATCAGAAAGGGTGCCCGACTCCCGGACGCGCTTCTTCCGCTCTTCCAGCACCCGCTGGACCGGCTGAAAGAAGACCTTGTTCAACAGGATGCCGTACACCAGGACCATTCCCATGATGATGGGAATATGCCAGTAACTCTTCATCAGCTCTTCGAGCACGGTCAATCCCCCCCATGAGCGGTCGGGCCAATCAGAGGGTTCAGCCTAGCAGATTTCCCACGGGGGGTCAAGAAGTTCTGGGCCACCTTTTCTTTTCACCCAGAGAGAAACGGGCGGCCCGTTTGACGCGGCCCCGAGCCGCGGCTACACTGCCGCTCTGGGCGGTTAGCTCAGCGGGAGAGCGCCTGCCTTACAAGCAGGATGTCACTGGTTCAAACCCGGTACCGCCCACCAGCCGCCACGCCCTCGGCCCATGAGGGCGGCGTGCCGCTGCCACAGCTCCCGAGGCGCCGAGCGTCGCTTCGGCGCCTCGTCCTAGCCGCCGCCCACGAATTGCACGATCTCCAGCCTGTCGCCTTCGGCCAGGTGGGTCTCCTCGTAGGCGGCCTTGGGCAGGATGGAGCCGTTTCGTTCGATGGCAACGCGCTCCCGAGGTAGCTTCATCTGCTGAAGAAGGGCCGCCACCGAGAGACCCTCTTCGAGGCTCACAGGGGAACCGTTCAGCGTGAGGGTCATCGCGGGCTTCTCTTGGTGATGAGGGTCTTGGTCTGGAAGCTGCCCTGCGCGTGGGTCACCTGGATCACGACCACCGCGTTGCCCTCCACGGGGGGGAGGAGAAAGGAGGCGTTGCAAAGCCCATCGGGGCCCGTGCTTCCCCGAAAGAGCTCCGCGCTGTGCCCGTCGCTCGCCGCCAGGCGGACCGATACCGTCGCCCCCGGCAAGGGAGTCCGCGTGATGTCGGTTTGGACCTTGAGATGCACCCAACCCCGTTCGCCGGCCACGCAGGGAGACTGGTCCAGGATTTCGGCCACCAGTTTCTCCCCCTCGCTCTCGCTCGTCAGATACTCGAGGATGACCTCATCCAGGCTCTTCGAGGAGATGAGTCCCTGTCCGAAGGTCTCCACGGGCTCCTTGGAATACTTCCCCAGCTTGATATCCACCACGATGCGGCGGTGCTGCTGCTCGAGCAGCGCGGCCAGCTTGGCCTCCTCGTACCCCTGCTCCACCAGCTCCTTGTAGGAGGTCTTCTTCGATGCGAGGATCTCTCCTCCCGCGTAGATGAGGGTCTCGATCACCGGATTGTCCAGCCCGCGGTCCTCGGTCTGGACGTGATAGACCTTGCCCTTGTGCACGACATCCTGGTTGAATCCAGTGATCATGGCAGCCACGCATCCTTCATGAGGACTACGATACGCAAAGAGGCACCGCTTCTCAAGGCCTCAGGCCAGCGGTTCGAGCCTCGCCGTGAAATGCCGGAGGAAGGGGGCCTCCTCCACGATGCGGAAGCCCCTGCAACTGGAAGCGTTTCGGACGATCTCCCCGGCCACGTCGGCCACGTACCCGAGGTGGTTGTCGGTGTAGACCCTCCTGGGCACGGCGAGCCGCACCAGCTCCAGGGCGGCGGGGAGGAACCGGCCATCCTTTCCCGTCTTCCCGAACATGAGCGAGCCGATCTCCACACCGCGTACGCCTCCCTCCAAGTAAAGCTCCGCGGTGAGGCTCTGGGCGGGGAACGCATGGGCGGGAACGTGCGGCAGGATCCCGCGGGCATCCAGGTAGACGGCGTGCCCCCCCGTGGGCTCCAGGATGGGTACGCCCCGGGCCTTGAGCGCCTCGCCGAACCTTGCGATCTGGCCGACCCGGGCCTCCAGGTAATCCTGTTCCTGGACCTCCTCGAATCCTTGGGCGAGGGCCTCCAGATCCCTTCCGGCGAGGCCTCCGTAAGTGGGGAACCCCTCCTTGAGGATCAGCATCGACTTGAGCCGCGCGGCCAGATCTCCATCCCGAAGCGCGAGGAAACCTCCGATGTTCGCGAGGCCGTCCTTCTTGGCGCTCATGGTGGCCCCGTCGGCGCAGGCGAACATGGCCGCCACGATCTCCCGGATGCTCATGTGCGCGCATTCGGGCTCCCGCAGCTTGATGAAGTAGGCATTCTCGGCGAAGCGGCAGCAGTCCAGGAACAGGGGGACCCCGTACCGCCGGCAGAGCTCCCCCGTGGCCCTGATGTTGGCCAGGGAGACGGGCTGGCCGCCCCCCGTGTTGTTGGTGATGGTGAGCATGCACAGGGGAACGGACTTCCTCCCCTTCTCCTTGAGGAGGTCTTCAAGGCGGTTCAGGTCCATGTTCCCCTTGAAGGGGTGGTCGAGGTGGATGTCCCTGCCCTCCGGGATCACCAAATCAACCGCCTCGGCTCCGAAGTACTCGATGTTGGCCCTCGTCGTGTCGAAGTGGCTGTTGTTGGGGATGCTGATGCCGGGCCGGGCGATCTGCGAGAAGAGCAGGTTCTCGGCGGCCCGGCCCTGGTGCGTGGGGAGCACGTGCTCCATCCCGGTGAATCCCCGCACCGCCTCGTAGAAGCGGAACCACGAACGGGCCTGCGCGTAAGACTCGTCGCCGCGCATGAGGGCCGACCACTGCTTGTCGCTCATGGCCCCGGTCCCCGAATCGGTCAGGAGATCGATGAAGACGTCCTCGGCCCGCACCATGAAGAGGTTGTAGCCGGCCTCCCTCAGGAGGCGCTCGCGCTCCTCCCGTCGAGGCAGGCGGATCGCCTCCACCATCTTAATCCGGTACGGCTCTGGCCAGTTTTTCATCGGATCCCCCAAATAGAATTCGCTTCAGGAACTCCCCGGTGGGCGACGATGGCACGTTCGCCACCTCTTCCGGCGTTCCGCAGGCGACCAGGCGGCCGCCCTCCTCCCCGCCTTCGGGGCCGAGTTCGAGCACCGCGTCGGCGCTCTTGATCACGTCCAGGTTATGCTCGATCACCACCACCGTGTTCCCCGCCTCCACCAGCCGCTGGAGAACGTTGAGCAGATGGCGCACGTCCTCGAAATGGAGGCCCGTGGTGGGTTCGTCCAGCACGTAGAGCGTGTTTCCGGTGGCCCGCCGGCTGAGCTCTCGCGCCAGCTTGATCCGCTGTGCCTCGCCCCCCGAGAGGGTCGTGGCCTGCTGGCCCAGGTGCAGGTACCCCAGCCCCACATCGGCCAGGGTTTGAAGCTTCTTCCGGACGAGCGGGATCTTGTCGAAGAACTCGAGAGCCTCGCTCACGGTCATGTCCAGCACCTCGGCGATGCTTCTTCCCTTGTACCGCACCTCCAGCGTCTCCCGGTTGTACCGCATGCCCTTGCAGGTGTCGCAGGTGACGTAGACGTCGGGCAGAAAGTGCATCTCGATCTTGAGGACCCCGTCTCCCTGGCAGGCCTCGCACCGCCCCCCCTTGACATTGAAGGAGAAACGGCCTGGCCGGTATCCCCTGGCGCGAGCCTCGGGCACCTGCGCGAAAAGGTCGCGAATGGGCGTGAAGAGCCCGGTGTAGGTGGCGGGGTTGGATCTCGGCGTGCGTCCGATGGGCGACTGGTCGATCTCGATGACCTTGTCCACCCTCTCCCATCCTTCGATGGAGCGGTGGATGCCGGGCATGTCGATGCTGTGGTAGATCCGCTGCATCAGCCCCTTGTAGAGGATGTCGTGTACGAGGGTGGACTTCCCCGAGCCGGAAACCCCGGCCACCACCGTGAACACTCCGAGGGGGATGCGCACGTCCAGCCCTTTCAGGTTGTGTTCGCGGGCTCCGAGCACCTTCAGCCAACCGCTGGGTCTCCTCCTCGCGGCGGGCACGGGGATGCTCCTCCGGCCGGCGATGTAGGCGCCCGTCACGGACCTCGGTGCGCTGCAGAGGTCTTCGATCCCACCCTCGGCCACCACCTCTCCACCGTGGATGCCGGCGCCGGGGCCCAAATCCACCACGTGGTCCGCCGTGCGGATCGTCTCCTCGTCGTGCTCCACCACCACCACCGTATTGCCCAGATCGCGCATGGCCATGAGCGTGTCCAGCAAGCGCCTGTTGTCCCTTTGGTGGAGGCCGATGGAAGGCTCGTCCAGGACGTAGAGCACTCCCGTCAACTGGCTGCCCACCTGCGTGGCGAGGCGGATCCGCTGACTTTCTCCGCCCGAAAGGGTGGTGGCCGTCCGCGAGAGCGTCAGGTAACCGAGGCCCACGTTGTCCAGGAAGGAGAGCCGGCTGCGGATCTCTTTCAGGACCATCCTAGCGATCTCCTGGTCCCGGGGCGACAGCTCCAGCTCGGACAGGGCCCGCCGCGCCTGCCGCACGGACAGATCCGTGAGCGCCGCGATGGTGTGCCCCCCCACTTTGACCGAGAGCGCTTCGGGTTTCAGCCGCCTCCCACCGCAGGCGGGGCAGGGAGAGGTGGACATGTAGGCCTCGATCTCCTCCCGGGAGGCGTCGGACTTGGTCTCCCGGTACCTCCGCATGAGGTTGGGGATGACCCCTTCAAAGGCGTGCTCGAACTGGTAGCGGTTCCGGTCTCGCTGCACGTCGTAGGCGATCTTGCGGCCGTTGCTGCCGTACAGGATGACCCGCCGGGCCTCTTCCGGGAGCTTGCACCAGGGGCTCTTCAGGGAGAAGCCCATGTCCCTGCCCACGCCTTCGATCATCTCGCGATACCAGAAGCCGCCCTCCACGGGCCAGGGCACGACCGCCCCTTGAGCGAGGGAGAGGTTGGGGTTGGGCACGATCTTGGCCGGATCCAGCTCCATCTTGACGCCCAGTCCCGAACACTCGGTACAGGCCCCGTGCGGGCTGTTGAAGGAGAAGAGCCGCGGTTCCAGCTCGGGAAGGGAGGTTCCGCAGGTGGGACAGGAGAGCCGCTCCGAGAAGAGCAGGTCGGTCTCGTCCGACAGCCTGTGGACCACCACCAGCCCCTCCCCCTTCTGCAGGGCCAGCTCCACCGATTCGGTCAGGCGGCTCTGCACACCGGCCTTGACCACCAGGCGGTCCACGAGGATCTCGATGGTATGGGCGCGGTAGCGCGCCAGATCCAGGTCCTCCTGAAGGTCCAGCACCTTTCCGTCCACCCGGGCGCGGACGAACCCCTCCTTGAGGAGCCCGGCCAGCAGCTTCCTGTACTCGCCCTTGCGCCCCTTGACCACCGGCGCGAGGACGTAGATCCGCTCGCCCTCCGGAAGGGAGAGGATCTGATCCACCATCTGCTGTACGGTCTGGCTCTCGATGGGCCGGCCGCACTGGGGGCAGAAGGGCTTGCCCACCCTGGCGAAAAGCACGCGGAGATAGTCGTAGATTTCCGTCACGGTCCCGACCGTCGAGCGGGGATTGTGGGAAGTGGATCTCTGCTCGATGGAGATGGCCGGCGAGAGCCCCTCGATGGAGTCCACGTCGGGCTTCTCCATGAGATCGAGGAACTGCCGCGCATAGGCGGAGAGGGACTCCACGTACCGGCGCTGGCCCTCGGCGTAGAGCGTGTCGAAGGCCAGCGAGGATTTGCCGGACCCCGAAAGGCCCGTGATGACCACGAGCTTGTTCTTGGGGAGGGTGACGTCCAGGTTCTTGAGGTTGTGTTCCCGGGCGCCCTTGATTCGGATCAGGTCCATGGGCTCGCGCATCCTCCGAAACTTTCTTTCTATCACGAAGATGCGGCCCTGCCAAGACCGACGGGGTAGCCTCCGCACCCTCTTGGATCAACGGGTGCGGGCGCCGCCTTCTTCCCGAGGCCCGTGCTGGCCGGCCCCGGCGCTGTGGCCGGGGCCGGCTTCGAAGGAGTGGGAGTGAAGGCGAACAGGGGTCAGCGGATCGGCCGGATGTGGATGGAGCCGTTCACGGTCTCCACGCTCACCGTCTGGCCGCCGCCGTTAAGATCGCCGAAGAGCTCGTGCTTGGATTCGCTGAGTCCTGGGATCTCGGTCGAAACGCCGCCGTTGACGTTCTCGGCGGAAAGATGCAGGGCCGCATCGGGGGAGAGGGCGAGGGCGATGCTTCCGTTGACCGTCTCCAGGTGGGCCTTCTCGGGAGAGCGCGACAGGATCTGGCCCTCGATGCTCCCGTTGGTGGTCGTCACCTCTCCGGCGTTCTGCGCCTTGAAGTGGATGGTCCCGTTCACGACGGCGGCATCGATGCGGCCACAGGACAGCGCGTTGACCTTGCCGTTGGTGGTCTCGCAGCTGATGGCCGAAGCTGGGACATCCGCCGTGATGGTGCCGTTGATCGTGGTGAGCTTGGCCGCGGTTCCCTCCGGAACGGCCACGTCAAAGGTCACCGCCCCGCTGAAGCCGACCCCCGCCAGGAAGCCGGCGCTCTTGGGATAGCGCGTCTCCACGCTGACCCCCTTGCCGGTGTCCGTGACCTCCACCTCCAGCTTGGCCAGCCCCTCCTTCGCTTTCCCCTCGCTGAAGGCTTGGACGCGTTTGATGGCCACGATGTGCACCTCGCCGGGTTTCCCCACGGTGAGGGTGATGGAGCCGTTGATGTTGTCGAGGTCGAAGGCACCCCCCGCCGGCATGGGGACGGTCCTCTCAACGCGCTCCTCCGCACAGGAGCCCAGGATCTGTCGGGCGCACCCCGCCAGCACCGACATGGCCGAGAGAACCGCAATCCCAACCGCAATCCGTCTCACGGGAGCACCTCCACCATCACCTCAGCTTCATTGAACGCGAGAGAGGCCGCCAAGGTTTCATCCCTCCCCCCGAATCCCGGCGGCAGGTCACCTTGGAGCCTGGAATGGCTTTGCGCTACACTGCATCGGGAGACGAGGGCGCGGACGTCGCCGTGCCCGATCCCGTGGCTTTGGCCGTCGGCGTGCCTGGGCCGCGCATGAGGTTGCAGGTGTTCCAGACCAGAGTCTTTTTCGCCATGGAGAGCTTGCCGATGAAGAGAAGCGTGGTTCGAATCGTGACCCTCACCCTTCCCCTGGTTCTCGTCATCGCGGCGGCCTGCCAGAAGGCGCCTGCTCCCGCCGGGAGCGCCGCGGAAAACAAGCCCGCGCCCTCCGGCCAGGAGCAGGCGCCAGCGGCGGCACAGCCCGCCGCATCGCCCCTCGAAGCGGAGATGCAGAAAGCCGTCATGACGTACATTCAGACCGTCCGCCACGTGAATACCGACAAAATGACGGTGACCGTCAGCGACATCAAGGCGGAGGGCGACAAGGCCACCTGCACGGTGTCCTACGGCCTCAAGGAGGGCCAGATGCCCCCCATGGTTTACCTCTACGATCTCGCCCGCCAGAATGGGACGTGGACCGTCACCGCCTCTCGGCCCAAGGGAGGCGAGGGCCACGCCGGAGACATGAACTCCGGAGCCGGACTGCCGCCCGGCCATCCCTCCGTGGGGGAGGCACCCCCTCCCATGGAACCCGCCCACCAGGCTCCAGCCACGCCCGCCAAGTAACCGCCACGCAGGGCACCGGAGGGGGACCGGCCGTTCCCCTCCGGTGCTTTCCCCGCCCATGAATGACCGTTCTGACTCGAAAAATTAGGGAAAGAGATGTTCGATGGCCTCCGACAGGGTGGCCACCGGCGTAAGGGCCATTTGGCCGGATGCGGGCTCCAGGCGCCTGGCGTCGGAGGCCGGCAGGACGCAGCGCCGAAAGCCGAGCGCGGCCGCTTCCGCGATCCGGGGCTGGGGCGACCCGACGCCCCTCACCTCCCCCGCCAGCCCCACCTCACCGAAGGCCGCCAGGTCTGAAGATAGGGCCACGCCGCGGTAGGCCGAAGCGACCGCGAGGCAGAGCGGCAGGTCCAGCGCGGGCTCCTCCACCTCCACGCCTCCCACCACGTTGACGAAGAGGTCCCGGTCTCCCAGGGTGATGCGCATGGAGCGTTCGAGGACCGCCGAAAGGAGCTGGACCCGGTTGCGATCCAGCCCCAGGCTCATCCTCTTGGCCAGGCCGAAGGCGGATGGCGAGGTGAGAGCCTGGATCTCGAAGAGCAGCGGCCTCGTGCCCTGGAGGGAGACGCCGATGACGGAGCCCGGAACGCCCACGGGGCGGTCCGCCAGCAACGCCTCCGAGGGATTCTCCACGGCCTTCAGCCCCTCCGTGGTCATCTCCATGAGCGCCATCTCGGAGGTGGCTCCGTAGCGGTTCTTGTGGGCCCTGAGCGCGCGCAGGTGCCTGTACCGCTCCCCCTCCAGGTAGAGCACCGTGTCCACCATGTGCTCCAGGGCCTTGGGTCCGGCGATCATGCCCTCCTTGGTGATGTGCCCGACGAGGAGGGCGGGCATGGCGCGCCGCTTGGCCGCGTCGATGAACCGCGCCGAGCTCTCCCGGACCTGGGCCAGGGACCCGGCCCCCCCCGACAGGCTCCCCACCGAGCTGGTCTGGATGGAATCCACCGCCAGGACCGCCGGCGCCAGTCGCTCCACCTCGGCGAGGACGGCCTCGACGGAGGTTTCCGCCATCAGGTGGAGCCGCTCGCCGGAAATGCCGAGGCGATGAGCCCGCCCGGCCACCTGGGCCAGCGACTCCTCACCGCTGGCGTACAGGACGGCCCGCTCTTTCGCCAGTTCGCCGAAGATCTGGAGGAGGAGGGTGGACTTGCCAACGCCGGGATCGCCGGCCAGGAGCACCACGCCGCCCGGGAAGAGCCCGCCGCCTACCACCCGATCCAGGTCCCGGGAGCCCGTGCAGAGCCTCCGGCCCTCCTCCGGGCGGACCTCCGCGAGTGGAATGGCCTGCGCCGGGGGCTTGCCCCCGGCGGAGCGAACCGGCTCCGCGCTGGTTTCCTCCACCAGGCTGTTCCACTCGCCGCACCCGGGGCAACGCCCCAGCCACTTGGGGCTCTGCGTTCCGCAGGCCTGACAGACGAAAACGGTAGCGCTTTTCATGGCCATGGCCGGGGATGTTCCCGGCCTCCCGCCTCAGCCCTTTTTCGCCGCGGAGTAGGGCTCTCCCGCGATGATCACGGCCACCACGGCCCCCTTCAGCTTCATGCCCAGGAAGGGGCTGTTCTTGCTCAGCGACTTGATGTCGCCCGGGGCGAGACAGGTCTCCTTGCGGAGGGAGAAGATCGTGAGGTCGGCGTCGGCCCCCTCCTGGATCCTGCCCTTGCCCTCCAGCCCGAGGAGCCGGGCGGGCGCCGAGGAGAAGGCATCCACCATGCGCTTGAGGGAGATGCGATCGGTGCGCACCAGCCGGTCCAGGGCCAGCGGCACCGCGGTCTGGAGACCGATGATGCCGCTGGGAGCGCGGTCGAACTCCACCATCTTCTCTTCATAGGCGTGCGGGGCGTGATCCGTGACGATGGCGTCGATGGTCCCGTCGGCCAGCCCCTCGATCACGGCATCCACGTCATCCTGCTCGCGGAGAGGCGGGTTCATCTTGGCGTTCGTGTCGAAGCCGAGCACCGCCACCTCGGTGAGGGAGAAGTGGTGAGGGGTGGCCTCCGCCGTCACCGGCACCCGCTTCTTCTTGGCCGCGCGGATGGCCTCCACAGCGAGCCTGGTGGAGACGTGGGCGATGTGGACCCGCTGGCCCGTCAATCGCGCGAGGGTGATGTCCCTTCGCGCCGGGATGGATTCGGCCTCGGCGGGGATGCCGTGGAGCCCAAGGCGAACGGACACGGGGCCCTCGTTCATGACGCCGTCGCCCACCAGATCCAGGTCCTCGCAGTGGTCGATGACCAGCATGCCCAGGGAGCCCGCGTATTCCAGGGCGCGGCGCATGACGGCGGAGCTGGCCACGGGATGGCCGTCGTCGGATACGGCCCGAACGCCCGCCTCTCTCATCTCGGCGTACGGAGCCAACTCCTCGCCCTTGGAGCCCTTGGTGACCGCCCCGATGGGATAGACGCGGACCGGACTGCACGATCGGGCCCTGTCGAGGATGTACTGCGTCACCGAGGCGTTGTCGTTCACGGGACGGGTGTTGGGCATGCAGCACACACCCGAGAACCCACCCGCCAGGGCCGCCGCGAGGCCGGTCGCGATGGTTTCCTTGCGCTCGAATCCGGGCTCCCGGAGGTGGACGTGCATATCGATGAATCCGGGGGCCACCACCATACCCGTGGCGTCGAAGACCTCCGCTCCCTTTTCCGGGATCTTCTTCTCCACGCGCGCAATCCGGTCCCCATCGAGCAGGATGTCCAGCGTGTCGTCGGTGCCCGACTGCGGGTCGACCACGCGTCCGTTCTTAATGAGTCGCTTCATCTTCGCTCCCACCCAGAAGAAGGTAGAGGACGGCCATGCGCACGGCCACCCCGTTCTCCACCTGGTCCAGGATCACCGAGCTGGGTCCGTCCGCAACTTCGGAGGCCATTTCGACGCCCCGGTTGATGGGGCCAGGGTGCATGACGATCACCTGTTTGTCGGCCAGCCTGAGGCGCTCCTCGGTAAGCCCGAAGGTCTTGTAGTACTCCAGCAGGGAGGGGAAGAGCCCCTTGGTCTGCCGCTCCATCTGGATTCGGAGCATCATGACCACGTCCTTGCCCCTGAGCGCGCGTTCGAAGTCCGTCGTGGCCGTGACCCCCAGGCTCTCCAGGTGCGGCGGCATGAAGGTCGCCGGCCCGCAGACCGTCACCTTGGCCCCCATCTTGCTGAGGAGGAAGATGTTGGAACGTACCACCCTGGAATGGCTGATGTCGCCGCAGATGAGGACCTCCAGTCCCTTGAAATCGCCCTTCTTCTGCCGGATGGTCATGGCGTCCAGCAGAGCCTGCGTGGGGTGCTCGTGCGTGCCGTCGCCCGCGTTGACCAGGGCCGCCTTGGTGAACGGGTGGATGAGCTGGCAGGTGCCGGGGCTCGCGTGGCGGATCACGTAGCAATCGGGCTGCATGCGCTCCAGGTTGAGGACCGTATCCACCAGCGTCTCGCCCTTCTGGAGGGAGGAGGTGCTGGCCGAAAAATTCAGGGTGTCCGCCGAGAGGCGTTTCTCCGCGATCTCGAAGGAGGAGCGGGTGCGCGTGGAGTTCTCGAAGAAGAGGTTGACCACGAGTTTGCCCCGCAGGGCCGGGACCTTCTTTAAGGGCCTCCTCGAAACCTCCGACATCTTCTCCGCCGTGTCGAGGATGAGGGCGATGTCCTCGGCAGAGAGCTCCTCGATGCCCATCAGGTGCTTGTGCGCGAAGCTCATGGGCGTTTCCCCTCCGAGCCCGTTCGCGCGGCTGACGCCGCGCTTTCCAGGATGAGGGCGTCTTCCCCGTCCGTCTCCTTCAGGAGCAGCTCCACGTGGTCCTCCCTGCGCGTGTTGAGAGAGAGACCGACGTAGTCAGCCTGGATGGGCAATTCCCTGTGTCCGCGGTCCACCAGCACGGCGAGCTGGACCCGCGCCGGCCGGCCGAGGTCCACGAGAGCATCCAGCGCCGCCCGCACGGTCCTGCCCGTGAAGAGCACGTCGTCCACCAGGACCACCGTCTTGGCGCCGATGTCGAAGTCCACCTGGGTTCCCCTGAGAACGGGCGCCGCTCCCACCGTCGAGAAATCATCCCGATAGAGGTTGATGTCCAGGCTTCCCACGGGGACCCTCGCCTTTTCCGCCTTCTCGAGCAACCGGGCGATGCGCTGGGCCAGCGGGACACCCCGCCGATGGATCCCGATCAGCACCACCCCCTCGCACCCCTGAAGCCGCTCCGTGATCTCCAGCGCGAGGCGCCCGAGGGAACGCTGGATTCCCGCCGCATCGAACAGAGTCTTGCGCTTCATCGGCACTCCTCGAAAAGCAGGGCTATGGACGCGGGATTCAAAGAAACCGGAGCCTTCCCGCTGGAACCGATCCCCACATAAACTCTCTCTGGCCGTGAGGGAGCAACCCCGTGACCATGCCCCAAGCGCGGGCAGTGTAGCCCGACGATGATGCCCTGTCAACGCGGCCCGGGGGGCGGACCGGAGCCGTTTCAGGCCGCCTCCGGAGCCGCTTGACTCCCGAAAAACGGCGGTGCTATTTTTTCGTTTCCGGTGACCGGTTCGCCGAAGGGAGCGTTCTGTAAGGAGTGGTCATGGCCAAGGGTACGGTGAAGTGGTTCGATGAGAAGAAGGGCTACGGCTTCATCACGATGGACGAGGGCAAGGACGTCTTTGTCCACTACAGCGGGATCATCGGCAACGGATTCCGGAAGCTGAGCGAAGGAGACCGGGTCACCTTCGAGGTCAAGGAGGGCGGCAAAGGCCCCCAGGCCGATCAGGTGCAGCTGCTGCAGGAGTAGCGCTGCTCCGCACAGGGTAAAGTCACGAGACGGGAGGGGCGCCAGCTCCTCCCGCTTTATGTTCGGGGATGGTGGCCACCACCATTCGCCTCGCCGCCCCTCCTTTTCGCTTGAGATTTGGCAGGGGCGGCGGGTTCATCTCCGTTCCATGGTCATGGCGCCCCTGTGGCTGGCCCCAGAAATCTCAAGTTGCGAAGCATCGCCCCGGGGGGACCGCCGCGGTCCCTCCCTAGGTGCGCCGGAAAATGGCGAGGACCATTCCCTGGATTCCGTCGGGTGCAGGGCGTCGAGAGCCGGAACGGCTTTCAACCGTGGTGCGGAACGAAGAAAAACCGTGCGAGCTTGGCGGCTGTGAGGGCCATAGCCTGAAGTTAATTTTTCTTCCACTTCCTCGCGGACTACCTTTTGCTTCAACAGTTATCAAGCTACGGCCACCAATAGATTTTTTCCATCCGCCTGATGCGCTCCCTGCGCCAAAGCTTTCCTTCCAAGGCCAACGATGGGCGACATGGTCCTCCTCCTTTTCGGGTTCTCGGGAGGTTTTCCAGACCCTCCGCGGACGGTGCGAAAGGCCGTTTCGATCGCGAAGGTCTGCGCCGACCCCTAAAAGCTACGGTAGATTAGAGCGCTCCCGGGGCTTGGCGGGCCAGGGATGATCGGCTTGAGCAGCCGATCGAGAATTCAGGCCCTCCCGAAGCCGCCCAGCCAGCGTAACAGGGCAACCCGGCGCGGATTTTCATAGATGGTCTGGATGTAATAGACGTTGGCGGCGCGCCTCGCCATCTGCACGAAGGCGGGATAGGGGTGCACGGTCTGCGAGATGTCCATGACCTTGAGCCCCATCCTCACCCCCAGCACGAGCTCCTGGAGCAGCTCCCCCGCGTGCGCCCCCACCATGTGCGCCCCCAGCAAGCGGCCACGGCCGTCCGTGATCACCTTGGCCACGCCGCCCGGTTCGTTTTCGATGACGGCCCGGTCCAGGTGGTCGAAATTGTAGCGAAGCACGCGGTGCTTGATTCCCCGCTCCTTGGCCTCGGCCTCCGTCAGTCCGCAGTGGGCCACCTCGGGATCCGTGAAGGTGACCCACGCCACGGCCCGGAAGTGCATGCGCTCCAGCAGGAAGGGCAGGAGGCGGCTGCGGATGATGTTCTTGACGCACACTCCGGCCTCGTGTTCGGCCATGTGGGTGAACTGGTAGAGGCCGTTGCAGTCGCCGATGGCCCACACGCGCCTCCGCGTCGTCTGCATGGTGTTGTCCACGGTGATCCCGTGCCGGTCGAAGGCGACCTCGGCCCTCTCCAGCTCGAGGCCCTCCACGTTGGGGGCGCGGCCCGTGGCCACCAGGATCTCCTCCGCTTCGACGGTCTCCTCCCGACCATCTTTTCCCCGGAGGACAAGGGCTTTCCCGGCACTGGTCCTCTCCGCACGAACGGCCCTGCGCTCCCCGAGAAAACGGGCACCCTCCTTCACCAGGATGCCCAGGAGGAACCGGCCGGCCTCCGGCTCCTCGCGGGGCAAGAGGCAGGGGTTGGATTCCACCACCGTCACGGACACTCCCATCCGCTGGAACATCTGGGCGAATTCCGTCCCGATGGGTCCCCCTCCCAGGATGATCATGGACCGTGGAAGGGTTTCGATTTGAAGGGCCGAACGGCTGTCCAGAAATCCGGTCTCCGCCAGCCCCTCGATGGGCGGGGCCACGGCGTGGGCCCCCGTGGCGATCACCACGTGGCGCGCGGGCAACTCCCGTCCCTCCACCTCGATCCGGTTCGGACTCAGGAACCGGGGCTGTCCGAAGAGCACCTCCACGCCCTGGCTGCGGAGAAATTCCTGAGTGTCCTGGTGGGTCAGCGTGTCCTGGACCTGCGCCACGTAGCGCCGCGCGGCCGAGAAGTCGAACCGGACAGGACCCACGTCGATCCCCACTCGTCCGACCGACCGCACCTCGTTGAGCATGCGGGCGACGTGCAGATAGCTTTTACTGGGCACGCATCCCCACGTGATGCAGTCCCCGCCCAGGGCCTCCTTCTCCACGAGGGCGACCCGCGCACCGAGCCTGCCCAGCCCCCTGGCCGCAGCCAGGCCCGCCGCTCCAGCCCCCAGGATGACCGCGTCGTATCGCGCCATGACGCCTCCGCTCCCGTCTCCCGCGGCCTTGAGCCGCCGCGGCCCCAGCCCCGCATCGCCACGCGGGCCGCCGCGTGGGCAACGCCCGCGCCTTGTGCGACTATTCCCGGTCCGCAGCCGCCGCCCGCTCGTCCTCTGAATCCCGGTCGAAATGGGGAAGCTCATCGGGAATGGGAATGGAGATTTCGACGAATCCGGCAAACTCCCCCTGCCGGTACCACGGCAACTGATGGATGATCTTGCGGCGCCCGTTCTTCCTGATGGTGTAGTGGTTGGGCTGCCGCACTTCGTAAAGCCGGGCGGTCTTGGTGCGCGCAGGCTCGGGATGACAGTCCAGGACCTGGGTGCCGAGCAGCGCCGCCCCTCCATCTCGCGCGAAGGACTCCAGCGAGCGGGCGTTCATCTCCACGATGACCCCATCGGCGTCGGTCACGGTGATCGCCGCCGGAAATTCCATGGCCCACTCCCCCATTCGGTGCTTCATGACTGCCTCCGCCGAAGCTCACATTCTACTCCAGCCCCGGCTCATCCGGACCATCGGGGTTTGCGATGATGAGCCCCTCTTCCCGCGGCTGCTGCCGGGGTTGACCGTATGGACATCCGGCCTTGACTCCGCTGCCGAGGCGAATATACTTACCGGTAGGTAGGTAAGGGTTGAGGCTGTCGGCCGAAGGGGAGCGATTCGTGAACAAACCGCCAGAAAAGGCGCCGCCCGATCCAGGAGTCCGAGAGCGACTGCTGGCGTCGGCCATCGACTGCTTCGATCGAAAGGGGTACGCCGCCTGTAGCGTCAGGGAGATCGTGGAGGCCGCGGGGGTCACCAAACCCGTCCTCTACTACCACTACGGAAGCAAGGAGGGGATCTTCAACGCCCTGATGCGTCAGGCCATGGATCAGTTCGACGAGCTCCTCGAACGGGCCTCCCATTCTGAAGGTTCAGCGCGGGACCGCATCGAGAAGCTCTTCGGCGAGGTGTTCGACCTGTTCAAGCGGAGCATCCCCCTGGTCCGGGTGATGAACTCCATTTACTACGGCCCCCCACAGGGGGTGCCGCGCGGGGACGCCGACCGCGTCCACTTCGCCTTTCAGGAGTGGGTCAAGAAACGACTCGTGGAGGGCCGGAACGCCGGGGAGTTCAAGATCGCGAAGACCGAGGACGCGATGTGGGCGCTGATCGGCGCCCTCAACGTCGCCACGGAGCTGGAGCTGTGCCACCCCGATCTGGCACTCACGCAAAAAGACCTGCAACGCGTGGTCGGCGTTGTTTTCGACGGGATCGCCTCGGAGGAGGGGAGAGCTCCGCGGCGTGCGGCAAAACGGAGATAGGGAGGGGGACTTTTCCAATGAGATCAATGCTTCTTGCCGGGGCGGCGCTGGCCGCCCTGTGGGCCGTCGCGGCCTGTTCGCAGTCCGCCGGGCGAGGGGGCTCCCAATCGAGGCCACCCGTGGCCGTGGAGACCGAACGCGCCGCCGCGGGCGATTTTCTGCAGTCCGTTGAGGTGGTGGGCACGCTGGAGCCCAGGGCCCAGGCGGCCGTCAAATCGGAGGTCACGGGCACCGTGACCGAGGTGCTGGTCACCCAGTGGGTTCCCGTGCGCAAGGGCCAGGTGCTCGCGCGCCTGGACCAGCGCGAGAGTAGAGCCCAGCTCCTACAGGTCCAGGCCGAGGCGGCGAGGGCCGAGCGCGAATACGGGCGGGCGCTCAAATTGAAGGAGGCTGGCCTCATGACCGCCCAGGGCCTGGAGGACGCCCAGACCCAGCGCGAGACAGCCAGGGCTCTTGAGGATCTGGCGGCCACCAAGCTGGACAAGCTGGTCGTGCGCTCACCCATGGACGGAGTCATTTCCTTCCGCGGCGTGAGCGAGGGCGACCGCGTGGAGAGCATGGGCGGAGGGCCCATGTTCCGCATCGTGGACACGCGCCGATTCGACCTCACGGTCCTCGTCCCGGCGTCCACCATCCACCTCGTCCGGGTCGGCCAGCCCCTTTCCTTCACCACCGAGGCCGTGCCCGGAAGGACCTTCGAGGGAACGGTCTCGCACATCAACCCCGCCGCCGATCCGGTCAGCCGCACGGTGGCCGTCCAGTCCGACGTGCCCAACACCACCGGGGAGCTCAGGGCTGGCCTCTTCGCGAAGGGGTCGATCCTGTGCGGCAACCGCACGGGGGTGCTCCAGGTGCCCCGCGAGGCCCTCTTGGCCTGGGACCTGCAGGCGCGACGGGCCACGGTCTTCGTGGCCGCGGACGGCGTGGCGAGGCAACGGGAGGTCCGCACGGGCGCCGTCTCCGGCGGCCGGGTGGAGGTGGCCGAGGGACTGGCGCCCGGCGAGGAGGTCGTGACCCGAGGGGCCTTCGACCTCCAGGATGGGGACAGGATCCTGGTCCGCTCGGAGAGGGGAAGCTGATATGTTCCTCTCCAACCTCTCCATCAAGCGGCCGGTCTTCGCGACCGTGCTCATGCTCACCCTGCTCACGCTGGGCCTCTTCTCCTATCGCCGTCTGGCGGTGGAGCTCTTCCCGGATATCGAGCTGCCCATCCTCTCCATCCTCACCGAGTTCCCAGGCGCGGCCCCGGAGACGGTCGAGCGGGAGGTGACGAAGAAGATCGAGGAGGCGGTAAACCCCATCCCGGGCGTCAAGCACGTCTACTCAACATCGCGCGAGGGCCTCTCGTCGGTCATGGTGGAGTTCGAGCTGAACGTCAAGATCAACGAGGCCTCGCAGGAGGCGCGCGCCAAGATCAACGCCATCCGGAACGACCTGCCGGCGGCCATGAAGGAGCCCGTGATCCAGAAGCTGGATATCGCGGGCATGCCCGTGGTCTCCCTCGCCGTGCGCTCCCAGACCCTGAGCCCGCGGGATCTCACCACGCTCGCCGACCGCAAGATCCGGCGCCGCATCGAGAACCTTCCCGGGGTGGGCAAGGTGAAGCTCGTGGGCGACTCCAAGCGCGAGGTCCGCGTGGACGTGGACCCCGACCGCATCCAGGCCCTGGGCATGGGAGTGGACGAGGTGGTCTCCGGCCTGGCCGCGGAGAACGTGAACACACCCCTGGGACGCTTGAACCGCGCGGGGACCGAGACGCCACTTCGGATCGAGGGCAAGCCGGGCGCCGTGCCCGCTTACGCCTCCATGGTGATCGCCCAGCGCGGCGGGCATCCGGTCACCGTGGGCGAGGTGGCGCAGGTAACGGACGGCATCGAGGAGCGGCGCTCGCTCGCCCTCGTCAACGGCGTGCCCGCGGTGGCCATCGACGTGCTTAAGCAGTCGAAGGCCAACACGGTGGCGCTGGCGGACGCCGTCAAGAGGGAGATCGCACGCCTCCAGCCCGAGCTGCCCGCCGGCACGAAGATAGACCTCATCCGCGACAGCTCCGGGTTCATCCGCGAGTCCGTCAACGACGTGCAGACGACGCTGGTCCTGGGGGGCCTGCTCACCATCCTCATCGTCTTCTGCTTCCTCAACTCCTGGCGCTCCACGGTGATCACGGGCCTCACGCTCCCCATCAGCGTCGTCTCCACCTTCATCGCCATGTACTTCTTCGGCATGACCCTGAACGTGATCACCCTCATGGCGCTCTCGCTCGCCATCGGGTTTCTCATCGACGACGCCATCGTGGTGCGGGAGAACATCGTGCGCCACCTGGAGCGGGGCGAAGACCACTTCACGGCGGCCAGGGAGGGCACGGCGGAGATCGGCCTGGCCGTCATGGCCACGAGTCTCTCCATCATCGCCGTCTTCCTGCCCGTGGCCTTCATGAAGGGGATCATCGGGCGGATCTTCTACCATTTCGGCATCACCGTGGCCTTCGCCGTGCTGGTCTCCCTCTTCGTCTCCTTCACGCTGGACCCCATGCTTTCCTCGCGCTGGCTCGACCCGGACATCGAGCGGAAGGGCCGCCGGCACGCCGTGGCGCGCATGCTGGACCGGTTCAACGGCTGGTTCGAGAGAACCGCCGATCGGTACAAGGCCGTCATCGGCTGGGCCCTGGACCATCGCAAGACCGTCTTCGCCGTGGCCGCGGGCGCCTTCCTCGCGGGCCTCGTGGTCCTGGGAACCCTTCAGGGGGAGTTCTTCCCTGGCTACGACCACGGCGAGTTCCTGATCCGCCTCAAGACGGCTCCCGACGCCTCGATCCTCGAAACCGAAGGCCGCCTGATGGCCGCCCTGCGAGTCCTCTCCGGCTGCCCCGAGATCGAGCACACCTACGCGGCCGTCGCACCGGCCGACACGGACACCGTGCGCGACGCCCAGGTCTACGTGAAGCTCAAGGAGAGATCGGAGCGCAGCCGCAGCCAGGCGACCCTCATGAAGGATGTTCGAACGCGCCTGGAGCAGATCCCCGGCATCCAGGTCTCGATCCTGGAGGACCCGGACAGCTTCCAAAAGCCGCTCCAGGTGCTCATCCAGGGGGAGGAGATCCCCAAGCTCAAACGCTACGCGGCGGAACTCAAGCGGGAGATCTACAAGGTGCCAGGCATCGTGGACCTGGACGCCACCCTCGAGCAGGATCTGCCGGAGTACCGGCTGGTCGTGGACCGGGAGCGGGCCGCGGCCCTCGGCCTGGGCACGGCGGCCCTCGTGCACACCATCGGTGCCCTGGTGGGAGGGCAGGTGGTCTCCACCTACGAGGACGAGGAGGGCGAGGCGGTGAACGTGCGGGTGCGGCTTCCCGAGGCTCTCCGCACCGACGTGGGCCAGGTGGGCGACCTGCGCATCGCCGTGCCCTCGGCCGACGGCGTCGCCCTCGTCCCCATCGCCGATCTGGTCCGGGTGGAGCGCGCCGTCTCCCCCTCAGAGATCAGCCGCCAGGACCTGAGCCGCCAGGTGGTGCTCAGCGCCGACCTGGACCACCTGCCCCTGGGCACGGCCAGCAGCGCCGTCATGAAGGCGGCCTCCCGAATGCACTGGGAGCCGGGCTACCGGGTGCGGATGGCGGGCGACACGGAGGTCATGATGGAGAGCTTCGGCTACCTAATCGAGGCCCTCGTCCTGGCCATCATCCTCGTCTACCTCATTCTCGCCGCCCAGTTCGAGTCCTTCATCGATCCGCTGGCCATCATGCTCTCCCTGCCGCTCTCCATCGTGGGCATGGCGGGGATGCTGCTGCTCACCGGCGACACGCTGAATATGATGTCGCTCATCGGGCTCATCCTCCTGATGGGCCTGGTGACCAAGAACGCCATCCTCCTGGTGGATTACACAAAGATCCTGCGCCGCAAGGGCCTCTCGCGACGCGAGGCCCTTGTGACGGCCGGCCGGACGCGACTTCGCCCCATCATGATGACCACCCTGGCCATGATCGCCGGCATGCTCCCCCTCGCGCTGGGCCTCGGCCAGGGCGCCGAGATGCGCGCCCCCATGGCCCGAGCGGTCATCGGCGGGCTGGTCACCTCGACGCTCTTGACCCTGCTCGTGGTCCCCGTCGTCTATACCATCCTCGAGGACCTGGGCGCCTGGGTGCATCGGAGGTGGGCGGGGGCGCCGGTCGCCGGGAAGGAGACCTCCCATGAGTAACCGCCGTGCCCCTTTCGACCAGAACCAGGGAAACAGAGACACAGAGAACCAGAGAAAGAAGGCCCGTCTCGTGGTTTCCCTGGTTCCCTGGTTCTCTGGCTCCCTGGTTCTGTCCCTTACCCTCGCGGCGGTGCTCGGCGTGCAGGCGCCTTCGAAGCTCGCCGCCCAGGAGGCGACGAGGATCCTCACCCTGGACCAGGCCGTGTCCATCGCCATGGAGCGGAATCGGGACGTCCAGCGGGCCGAGGAGTATCAGAAGTGGGTGCGCGGGAAGTACGTGGAGGAGCGTGCGGCGGCCCTGCCCCAACTCTCTCTGACGGCTTATGGCACCCGGAACGCCGATGAGAGCCTGCTCGCTCTCTACCCCGCGGACCTGAGGGCCTTCTTCCCCGCCACTCAAGACCTCGCCGGAGGGGAAATCTCCCTCTCCCAGGCCCTCTACACCTGGGGCCAGGTGGGCGCCGCCATCCGGGCCGCCAAGGAGGGCATCGCCGACGCCTCAGACCGCCTGGAGAAGGCCCGCCAGGACGCCCGCCGCGACGTGACGGCGTCGTTCTACGACGTCCTGCTCGCCAAGGAGATCCTCGCCATCGCCCGGGAGAACTTCGCCCAGAAGGAGCGGCACCTGGACGAGGCGCAGAAGCGGTTCGCCCTCGGGACGGCCACCGACTACGACGTCCTGGCCGCCCGGGTGGCCGTCGAGAACGCCCGCCCGGCGGTCATCCGGTCGGCCAACGACGTGCGGACGGCCCGCGAGAAGCTGCGCTTTCTCCTCGCGGATCCGGCCACCGACATCGACGTGGACGGTTCCCTGGGCGCCGAGCCGAGCTCACCTCCCGCCTACGACGAGGCCGTGGCCGCGGCTTTCGCCCATCGCCCGGACCTGAGGGACCTGGAGCACCAGACCGCCATCGCCCGCCACCTCGTCACGATCGCCAAGGCGGGAGACAAGCCCCGCCTCGACCTCCAGGCGGGCTACGGCCGCCGGCAATACTGGATCCAAAACGTGACGACCCAGGGCGACCTCTGGAACGCGGGCCTATATGTCCGCTTCCCCTTCTTCGACGGCCTGCGCACAAAGGGCCGCGTGATGCAGGCGGTGAGCGACCGGACGAGCCTGGAGATCCAGACTCAGAAGGTACGCGATTCGGTCTCCCTGGAGGTGCGCGTGGCCTCTGACGCGATGACCGAGTCCGCGGAGGTCGTGAAGGCCCTCTCGGGCACGGTGGAGCAGGCCGAGCGGCTCCTGGGCATGGCGGAGAGGGGCTTCGAGTACGGGGTCAAGACCAAACTGGACGTGGATGACGCCCAGCTCAGCTTCATGCAGGCCCGAGGCAACCTGGCCCGCGCCCGGCGCGACTACCTGGTGGCACGGGTCAATCTCCTGTGGGTTCAGGGGCTACTGACGGAGGAGGTGCCGGCCCATTAACCCAAATCCCGCGATTGGATATTGGAGCGGCTCCGAAAGGCTCATGAATGGTAGTTTCCGTGGAAGGCGATCTTCACCCGCCAAGGGATTTGCGTTGCCTCCGACCCCGGACTTGATCCGGGGGAGGAAGCCCCGAGGGTGGGGCCCCATCGGGCTTTGCCCGTGGGGCGGGGCCCCGGAGGGCAACGCGACGATTCGTCAGGCTTGGCCTGCGAATCGGAGGAGGAAGCCCATGGCCCTCCCCGTCCAAGAGACAACGTCTTCCCCCCGTGAACCGGAACCATAGCCGAAGCCACCCGCATTTCAATCGCGGAATTTGGGATTGAGCTCCCCCATTGCCGGCATCTTGCGAGGCGGCGCACGGCGCACCCGTTGAGCTCGCATCGCTGGAGGCGGCCAGGGGGCCGACCTCATCGAACGCCCCGCGGGCTATCCCCGCCAGCTGGCCTGGAAGAGGCAGGCGGGCCGGCCGTCCAGGATGCAGTCCGGGTGGCTCACGGTGACGCGGTCCTTGCCGTTGAGTTCGGCAATCCGTTCGAACCAGCCGGAGAGGTCCTCGCAGAAGGCCCTGTGAAGGGGGTTGAACTCCGTAAGAACCAGCTGGCCTCCCCTCTCGCCCATTCCCTCGCTCCGCAGCGTTCCCGCGCTGTAGTACTGCCTCCACATCATGCCCGCGCTACGAAGCCACAGGGAGAGACTTGCCACCTTCAGGGTCACCCTGTGGATGGTGGAAATCTCATGCTCCGCGGTGTACCGTCCGATCTCCCGGCAGAGGGCCAGGTTCCCGCTTCCGAAGAGCTGGTCGATGGTCCGGTACAGATCCACCTGAACCCGAAGGGGATACCAGGAGGAGGGCAGGACTGAGCCCGAGAGGATCGTCTTGGACTCCTCGTCCAGGGCCGCTACGAGGCGCCCCCTCGCCTCCTCACCGAACCTGGCATCGACGTAAGCCAGAGCCCCCTTCAACGTGAATCCCTTGCTCTTCGTGGATGGCTCAGAGGGGCTGACGCGGCTCGATGGATCGGGGTTCATGGATCACCTCCCAGGAGTGATTCTCCCGTCGCGTCGGAATCCCACCCCATGGGGGACCTCCCGAAGGCACGGGTCACGTTGTCGTGAATATAGGGAACTGCTGGCGAGGGTGCACAGGGGAGGTGGCCGACCGTGCCCGGCAAGTTTTCGCCGGCCCAGGCCTTTGCGGGGTCTCGCGGTGAAGGGTAAAATGCCTTTCGCCGTGCCAGGGCCGTAGCCACGGGACTTCCGGCGCCGGCCGGTACGGAAGAGAGGAATTGCTCATGGGCCCTTTCGGTCGCATCCAGGCCGTTCTCTTCGACCTGGACGGCACCCTCCTCGACTCCCTGAAGGATCTGGCCGGCTCCATGAACGCGGTCCTGGGCGCGAGGGGACTTCCCGTGCACCCAGAGGATGCCTACAGAGCCTTCGTCGGCGAGGGGATGGAGCGTCTGGTTCAGCGCGCACTCCCCGAGGGAAGCCGAAGCGGCAGCCTTCTGCGTGAGTGCGTTCGCGACATGCGGGAGGAGTACGCGCGGCGGTGGGAGAGCACCACGCGCCCCTACCCGGGGATCCCCGACCTGCTGGACGCTCTCGACGCACGATCTCTACCCATCGCCGTGCTCTCCAACAAGCCCGATGAGTTCACCCGCGCATGCGTGGCCCACCTGCTCCCACGCTGGAGCTTCTCCGCAGTTCTCGGCGCCGGAGAGCAGGTCCCCCGCAAACCGGACCCCTCGGGGGCCGTCGCAATCGCCGCGCGCCTGGGGGTATCCCGTGAGGCGGTCCTCTTCCTGGGTGACGGTCCCACGGACGTCCTGGCTGCCCTCGCCGCGGGGATGATTCCCGTGGGAGCCCTCTGGGGATTTCGATCGGAGGCCGAACTCCGGGCCGCGGGCGCCCGCTTGCTGTTGCACCACCCTCTGGAGTTGTTGTCGCTGCTCTGACGACCCGAATGCCCCGCTCCCCCCCGCCGGCCGCGGCTCCTCGCCCTCCCCAACAACAAAGCCCCAGGCGTCTCCGCCCGGGGCATCGTTCGCATCCTTTTGGCGGGGCCGACGGGGCTCGAACCCGCTCCCGTCGCTCTCGCTCCCCAAGGAGGGGCTCAGCCGCCCCTCCTCGGCGCTCCCGCGGCTTCGCCGCGCTCGCTGCTCCTCCCTGCTCTCCCGCGGGACGCCCTTCGGGCGGGGGGCCTTCCCGCCCCCCGCTCCCCCCCGCCGGCCGCGGCTCCTCGCCCTCCCCAACAACAAAGCCCCAGGCGTCTCCGCCCGGGGCATCGTTCGCATCCTTTTGGCGGGGCCGACGGGGCTCGAACCCGCGACCTCCGACGTGACAGGCCGGCGCTCTAACCAAACTGAGCTACGACCCCGCCCATGCCCATTCATTGTACATGAACGGGGGCGGGAGTCAAGCAAAATCCGCTGGATCGACCTGAAATAG
>JAJYCJ010000003.1:0-38964 GCA_021778515.1 Acidobacteriota bacterium | reverse complement strand
GCCATCGCTACGCCGTTGCCGCCACCGAGGCACAGGGAAACGATGCCGCGCTTGGCGCCCCTATCCTTCATGGCATACAGCAGGGTCAGCAGACAGCGCGTACCGGAAGCACCGATGGGATGGCCCAGCGCCACGGCCCCGCCGTGGACGTTGACCTTCTCCGCCGGAAGATCCAGCACGCGGAGCAGGGCGCACGACTGGGCGGCGAAGGCCTCATTGAGCTCGAAGAGGTCCACCGTCTTGAGGTCCCAGCCCGCCTTGGCGGCGGCCGCGCGTACGGCCGGCTCGGGGGTCATCATGACCCACTTGGGCTCGAGCCCCGACGTGGCGTAGGCGACGATCCGGGCCAGAGGGGCAACCCCCTTCGCCTCGGCGAACTCCCGGGGGCACACCACCACCGCCGCGCCGGCGTCGCTGATCTGGCTGGCGTTGCCCGCAGTGACGACCCCGTCCTTTGCGAAGGCCGGCTTGAGCTTGCCGAGGGCTTCGGCCGTCACGTCGGCCCGGATGCCCTCGTCCGCCCGGAAGGGGACGGGATCCCCCTTCTTCGCGGGGATGGGCACGCTCACCGTCTCGGCCTCGAACTTCCCCGCGCTCCACGCCGACGCGGCCCGTCGGTGGCTCTCCACGGAATAGGCGTCCATGGCCTCGCGGGACACGGTGTACTCCTTGGCCACCAGTTCGGCGGTCATCCCCATGTGCTGTCCGTCGTAGGCGTCGGTGAGGCCGTCGGCCACCATCACGTCGGTCACCTCGCCGTGGCCTAGCCGAAGTCCCATGCGGGCTTTGCGCAGGATGTACGGGGCGTTGGTCATGGATTCCATGCCGCCGGCCAGGAGCACCTTCGCGTCCCCGGCCCTGATGGCCTGCGCCGCGAGCATCACCGCCTTGAGGCCGGAGCCGCAGACCTTGTTGACCGTGAAGGCCGCCACGGAGACGGGGAGCCCCGCTTTGAGCGCCGCCTGCCGCGCTGGGTTCTGCCCCACCCCCGCCTGCAGCACGTTGCCCATGATCACCTCTTCCACCTCCTGAGGCTGCACCTTGCCCCGGGCCATGGCCTCCTTGAGGGCGAAGGCGCCGAGTTCGGGGGCAGTGAAGGGAGTAAGGGCCCCCACGAACTTGCCGATACCCGTTCGGGCGCCAGACAGAATAACGACTTCAGACATCTCGGCCTCCTGAATCGTGAGTTAGAACAGCGCCTCGGTCCGGGCCGGCCCCAGCGTCACCAGGGCATCTCCAGCGTGGATACGGGTGCTGCCCTCGGGGTTGAAGGTGATGGTGCCGTCGCCGTGCTTGACGGCCACCACGAGAATGCGGTGCTTTTGCAGGAGCCCTGATTCCAGCAGGGACTTTTCCGCCAGGGGGCTCCGCTCGCCGATGGCGATCTCCTCCATCTGCAGTTCGACGTTTCGCCGGCCGGTGACCATTTCCAGGCATTCCACCACGTTCGGGTTGAGGATCATGCGGGCGATCCGCTTGCCGCCCTCCCGGTGGGGGCTGATGACGTGGTGCGCCCCGGCTGCCATGAGGCGGCGCTCGGCGCCGAGGGTGTTGGCCCGGGCGATGATGGTCAGCGAAGGGTTGATCTCCTTGGCGGTGAGGATGATGTACAGGTTGTCGGCGTCGGTGGGCATGAGGGCGATGAGCCCCTTGGCCCGCTCGACGCCGGCCTGCCGGAGGAGGGCCTCCTCCCGGGCATCGCCGTGCAAGGCGAGAACCTCGGCCCCGGTCAGTGCCTCCACCTCCTCGTCCCGGCTCTCCAGCACCACCAGCGGGACCTGCTTCTGGCGGAGTTCGGAGGCCACCACGGAGCCGATTCGCCCGTGGCCGCATACCACGTAATGACCCGAGAGTTCATCGATTTTTCGGTGCAAGCGGCGCTTCTCCAGGACCTCCAGGAACCCGCGTTCAACGATCATCGAGAAAAGCCGCGACAGGTAGAAGGAGAAGGTCGCGACGCCGACGACGATCAATCCGATGGTGAAGAGTTTACCGGCATCGCTCAGCGGGATCAACGTCCCGAAGCCGACGGTGGAGAGGGTGATGACCGTGAGAAAGAGCGCGTCGATGGGCGAGAGGTGTTCGATGGCCATGTAGCCCAGCGTGCCGCCGGCCGACAGCGCGAGCAGGCTGCCGAGGAGGAGAACGACCTGGACTCTGAGGCGCTTCACGTCCCCCTCCCTTTGCCGGCTGCTGGCCTCCTGCCGGACCGTCAGGCCGAGTCACACAAGCGGGCAGGGTGGCCCAGGAGCTCCCGGGCTGCCTCCAGAACCCTGGCCTGGGCCACATCCAGCGGGGCCCGCACGCAGAAGCCCGCCGCCAGCGGGTGGCCTCCGCCTCCGAACCGCCTCGCCAGGGCGTTGACCTGGAGCTTCCCCTTGCTGCGGGCCGAGACGTTCACGCAGCAGGGTTCCAGCTCGACGAAGAGCAGGGCGAGTTCCACCCCTCCGATGGAGAGGGGGATATTCACGACGGTGGGGATCTCCATGGGGTCAATGCCGTAGCGCTGAAGCGTGTCCCTGGATACCTCCGAATAGGCGATTTCCCCCGAGCCGTCCAACCGCAGCCTCTGGATCACGTCCCCCTCCAGCTTGACCTCGGCCAGGCGCCGCTGCCAGTTGAGGTTCAGGTGGACCTGATAGGGCTCAGCCCCCGCCGCCACCAACTCGGAAGCGATGCGGAAGGTCCTCGGCGTGCACCGCTCGTAGGCGAAGGAGCCCGTATCGACGCTGATGGAGGCGTAGAGAGGCCTGGCCACGTTGGAGTCCAGGGGGATGCCGGCCACCTTCAGGAGCTCGAAGAGCAGCTCCCCGGTGGACCCCACGGTGATGTCCGAGAGGAGATGGTCGAAGGCCGGATCGGACTCGGTGTGGTGGTCCAGGCAAATCTTGACCGCCCGGCTCCTCTTGAAGGCCTCTTCCATGCGGCCCAGCCGGTAGGTCAAGGCCACGTCCAGCACGACCAGCGTGTCCGCCTCTTCGAGGAAGGGCTCATCGCGCTTGGGATCGTACAGGAGGATCTCGCCGTCCTCGGCGAGGAACTGGAGCCCGCGGGGCACCACGGTGTCGTTGATGACCCGAACCCTCTTCCCCAAGCCTCGCAAAGCCCGCAGGAGAGCCAGCTCACTGCCAATCCCGTCGCCGTCGCTCTTGACGTGGGTGGTCAGACAGAGGGTCCTGGCCTCCAGCAGGGCTTTGGCAACCGGCTCGAAATCCGCTTTCGTGAGATTCACGGTTCTTTCACCTTCACTATCCGGTAGACTTCACGGCGAGAGATCTTTCGCTCCCTGGCCACTCGGCGCAGGGCCTCCTTCTCCTCCACGCCCTCCGCGATGAGGCGGGCCACGTGTCCGGCCACGTCCTCCTGCGACACCTCCTCATTCGGCATGGCCCCGCTCGGGGGGCCGAAAATCACCACGAGCTCGCCCCGCTCGGGAACGGCGGCGGCATCCGTCACCACCGCCACGGACTCGAACCGCTTGGTAAGCTCCCGCTCGACCACGCACTCCCGGTCGGGGAGAAGCGCCAGGGCATCCGCCAGAAGCGCGCGGATGCGGTGCGGGGCCTCGTAAAAAACGAGGGTCGCGGGGTCGGTCCTCAGCGACTGCAACAGTCGTTGCCGCTCCGACTTTCGCCTGGGAGGGAAGCCGAGGAAGAGGACGCGGCTCGTGGGCAGGCCGCACACCGACAGGCCCGCGGACAACGCCGACGGGCCCGGTATGGCGATCACCGGGATGCCTTTCGCCCGGCAGGCCCGGACGAGCAGATAGCCCGGATCGGAGACGCAGGGGGTGCCCGCGTCCGTGACGAGGGCCATGCTCCCGCCCTCGCTGAGTTCCTGGACCACCTGCGCGGCCCTCCCCTCCTCGTTGCCCGCAAAGTGGGAGCGCAGCGGCTTCTGGATGCCGAACCGCTGGGTGAGCTTGCGCGTCACCCGGGTGTCCTCGCAGAGGATGCAGTCCACCTCTTTCAGGACCTCCACCGCCCGGAAGGTGATGTCACCCAGGTTGCCGATTGGAGTGGCCACTACGTACAACGCACCCATGCGCGCACCGCCCCCCTCGGGAGGGCGGATTATAGCACATCGCCCACGGAGATAAGGAAAGGGCCGGGTGGTCCCGGCCCTCGGTGCCGCGCGGCGAAATGTCGGTTCTAGCTTTTGGACCAGGGGATGGTGAAGGGGATTTCGATGTGGGTCTTGCTCCCCGGGTCGTCGTAGATGAGCGTGTACTTTCCGGGATCCTTGCCGGCCGGGTTGGCGAAGTAGAGCAGCGTCCGGAAAAAGGTGTGGTTGGGAAGCTCCACGTGATCGTAGAGCACCCCTGGCCGCCCGGCGGGGTTGGGGAAGAAGGCGACTTGGCGGATGGGCTGACAGGAGAGATAGATCATCCGGGCATAGTCGGGCATGGTGCGCACGTAGGAGTAATCGTTGGAAATGAGGGCGGGGCCGTAATTCTGGGTCACCGCCTGGGTAGTTGCCAGGGGATGGGACTCACCCTTGGGGTCCACGAGCGTGAAGGAGCCCCGTTCGGCGTGGAGGGTCTTGTTCCCAGCGCTGCCCAGCCAGATGAGCAGGGGGATGTATTTTTCTCCGCCCCGATAGCGGGCGACGTCCATGTCCACCACGAGGGAGATATCTCCCTGCCGGCCCACGTAGCCGTAGGTCGAGAGCTTCTTGACGTTCTCCTTGGCCGCCAGGACGCCCACGGCCAGCAGTCCCATGGCCAGCGCGGCAAACCAAAGCTTGGGTCTTAACATCCAGCACCTCCTTTTCGACATGCGCCGAAGTGCAAGGTCCATGCCACTACAGCGTCGAATGCCCGATCTCCGGCACGGGCGGCCCCGCCGCTGCTGGCCTCAGCAACCGTTGCCCGGGGGGGTGGCCAGTTGTCCGCGAACGAGGACAGATTCCGCCTTTCGCCCTTGCAATGACAATGTAGGCGGGCCAGCGTGCCCCAGCAACGTCTCCACGCAAATGCGGGCCAGATCAGGGCGAAAACTGCCCCCCATTCGAGGAGCACCCGCTGGGCCGCGCGTCCGGCAGCATGCGGACTGGCCAGCGCGCGGCACGCTAGCCTTGCCGCCAGCCCATCGAGGTTTGATCCTCCGGTTTCGATCTGCTATGTTCGAGACGGATGAACCGCGATGAGGGCGCCATGAATTCTCCCGCACCCGTGGAGCCGAAGACCTACAGCATCGGGTACGTGGCCGAGACCACGGGCCTCCCGGTGAGCACCATCCGCTTCTACGAACGCGAGTTCAAACACTACCTGGAGGTCCCCAAGACCCCCGGCGGGCACAGACGGTTCCGGCAGGACGACATCGAGAAGCTCAAGCACATTCACGCCCTGGTGCACGAGCAGGGACGGCCCCTCAAGGAGGTCAAGGAGGCCCTCGTCTCCACGAGCGATCCCGTGTTGCTGCGCAGGGACGTGGACCTCCTGCTCGACGTCTTCGAGAATCTCGTGCAGGAGAATTTCAAGCTCAAACAGGCGGTGGAGGACCTCTCGGGCCGGGTGCTGGCCCTCGAAGGGGAGCGCAAGCGGAAGCGCTTCAAGCTCTTTTGAAGTCGCGGGCCCTAAGGCGCCTCCTGCTTGGGAGCCAGCCTGATCCTCACGATCCAACCGTCTCCCGTACGCTGGAGCTCTTCAGACCTGACGGCGAGATCGCCGGCGAAAGCCTCGCGGCCCCCGGCGTCCATGACCATCACCCGCAGGCCCAGTGAATCCAGGCCCTGCAGGACCTCGGGCGGGACTTCGAGCACCGGCTCCGCCGGAGCGTGCTGGAGTGAGTGCCGGCGGAGGTCGTCCAATTGCGGGGTCAGGTCCTTCACCTTGGGGCGGGAGGAGGAGAGGATGGGACCGAGCAGGCTCTCCCGAATCCTGTCCAGCTCGGAAGCCACGCGGAGGCTGGTGGTGGTGACCGTCTTCAGTTTGGGGGCCCGCCGGGCTAACTCTTTGTCGCTGGCCGAGGTGACCAGGGTGGCGAACTCCACCTCCACCGCGGAGGGCGGCGGGGGGGCTGGCGGCGGTGGCGGTGGCGGGGCGGCGGTCGCGGGCGATGTCTCGGCGGGCCGACTCGGCAGGGGGGCAGCAGGGGCGGGGGGCGCCGCCGGCTGGGCCACGGTTTCGGCAGGGCGGGCCAGCTTACCCTTGAGCGCGTGAAGGGTGAGGCGGCTGATGCCCTTGAGGGTGTCGAATACCCCCATCCCGTTGACGGCGCTGGCACTGAAGTGGCTCCAGTCGCACCAGTTGAGATCCCGGTTCAACTCCTCGACGGTGAGGAGGCTGGGCAGGTCCCGCTTGTTGAACTGGAGCACCAGCGGAACGTCGGCGAGGTTGACCCCCATGTCCTGGAGGTTCTTCTCCAGGTCCTTCAGGCTCTCGATGTTGGCTTCCCGCATGGGGCGCTGGGAGTCGGCCACGAAGACGACGCCGTCCACGCCCTTGAGCACCATCCGCCGGGTCTCCCCGTAGAAAACCTGGCCCGGAACGGTGTAGAGCTGGAACCGCGTCTTGAAGCCGGCGATGACCCCCACCTCCAGGGGCAGAAGGTCGAAAAAGAGCGTGCGGTCCGACTCGGTCTCCAGAGAGACCATCTCGCCCCGCGACTTGGGCGACGTCTTGTTGTAGATGTACTGGAGGTTGGTGGTCTTTCCGCAGAGGCCCGGGCCGTAGTAGACCACCTTGGCGGCCATCTGCATTGTCGCGTAATTGAAAAAGGCCATCCTCTTCCCCCAGCCTAGCTACTGTGCCACCCGGTGATGAGCTTTTCAAGGGCGTCATGGGCGTCCCTCCGCTCGGGGTGGCGCAGACGGGCCAGCCCCAGGACCCCCAACGCCATGGACCGGTAGCGCTCCCGTGCCTCTGGCCAGCGCTTGAGCGCCTGCAGGTGCTTCTTGACGGTTTCGAGGTCACCGCGTTCCACGGGGCCCGTCAGTGCGGAGACCGGTCCGCCCGCGTAGAAGTTCTTCACCGTCCCTTCAACCAGCGCCTGAAAGGCCGGCCAGGCCACGGAGGCGTCGGCCCCGGCCCTGCCGAGAAGCTCCTGGCTGTCGGCCAGGAGTGCCACCAGGTGGTTGGAGGCCACCACGGCTGCGGCGTGGTAGAGGGTCTTGCCCCGAGGAGAAAGGATGAAATAGCGCCCCGAGAGAGCCAGTGCGATGGCCCTCATGACCTCCAGGGCCGCGGGCCGACCCTCGATGGCAAAGGTGGCGTCTTTCAGGCGCTTGGCGCCCGTGAGCGGATCGGGAAGGGCCATGATCGGATGGATGGACCCCACGCTGGCGCCCCGAAGGCGGCAGGACTCAAGGACCCTGGCGGGGAGGGCTCCGCTCAGGTGAAGGATCACGCGGCCCTTCAGGCTCGGGTCCTGCCGGGCTACGCTGGACTCCACCTCCGGCAGAGCCCCTTCGGGGACCCCGAGGATCAGGGTCGCCTCCGCGGGGATCTCTCCGAAGGAGGTAAGCAGGGGACAGGCGAGCCAGTCCGCTCCCGCGCGAGCCGCGGCGGACGTGCGAGAGGCGCACCCCACGACCTCCCAGCCCGCCCCTTTCAGGGCGAGCGACAGGGACAGTCCGGCCTTGCCGCATCCGATCAGGGCTATCTTCTTATCCATGGCGCCGGAACTCCTCGATGATCGCCTCGAATTCCTCGGGGAGGGGAGAGGTCACCGTCACCCTCCCGGCCGCCGGACTCACGAAGGTCAGAGAATGCGCGTGCAGAAAGAACCTCCCCGCCGCCCGCACGCGGGACCGCAGAAGAGAGGAGGGCAGACCGTTTTCCGGGTGCCCCCCGTAGAGGGCGTCACCCACCACCGGGTGCCGGAGCGAGGCGAGGTGCACCCGGATCTGATGGGTCCGCCCCGTGAAGGGTTTGGCCTCCACCAGGCTCACGTGGGGGAGCACCTCCAGCGTCCGAAAGGAGGTCCTCGCGGGGCGGCCGCCTGACACCACGGCCATGCGCTTGCGGTTTCGCGCGTCCCTTCCGATGGGCCCATCCACCTCCGAGGGGTCCCGCTCCAGGGCCCCCCAGACCAGGGCCCAGTAAGTCTTCTCGATCTGCCGGTCTTTGAATTGGGCGGCCAGATCGGAGTGCGCCGCATCGTTCTTCGCCAGCAGCAGAACTCCCGAGGTCTCCTTGTCCAGGCGGTGCAGGATTCCCGGGCGCGCGGGGCCGAACCCCGCGGCCATGCCGATGGCCTTTCCCACGAGAACGTTCACCAGCGTGTCGTTGGCGTGTCCCTTGGCGGGATGCGTCACCAGCCCCGCGGGTTTCTCAACGGCGACGCAGGCCTCATCCTCGTAGAGGACGGTCAGTGGATACTCCATCGGCACCAGGCCGCTGGGTTCCGGCTCGGGGAGGTCCACCACCACCCTCTGTCCGCTCCTCGCCGGGTTCGAAGGCTTGACGGGCAGTCCGTCCAGGAGAACCCGTCCCTCGTCCATGAGCCGGTGGACGGCCGACCGGGTCAGGCCCTTTTCGGCCAGGAGGGTGGCCAGCAGGTGGTCGATCCGCCTGGCCCCCTCGGGCAGCACGATCTCCAATCGCGGCACGTCAGGCTCCCGGTCCCGCGGTCCGGGGCCGACGCCAGAGGTAGGTGCCCACGGCCGCGACGAAGACGAACAGCGCCACGATCTGGGAGAGGGAGACCTCTCCGCCGAAGTAGAGGCCGCGAACGGCGTCGCCCCTGAGGAACTCCAGGAGACCTCGGGCCACGGCATAGAGCGCCGCATAGACGAGAAAGACCTGACCGGAGAATCGCCGCCTCTTGAACAGGAACAACAGGAGCCCGAAGATCGCCAGGTCCGCGGCGCTCTCGTAGAGGGGCCACGGATGGATGCGCGTGCCGTCGGCGCAGATTGGGACGGCCGGGAAGACCATGCCCCAGGGCAGATTGGTGGGTTTTCCGTAGCAACAGCCCGCGAAGAAACAGCCCCACCGGCCCATTCCCTGACCGAGGGCAAGACAGACGGCCGTGACGTCGGCGGCCGGCCAGAAGGGGATGCGGTGACGCCTGAGGTAGAAGACGGCCACCGCGACGGCCGCGATGAATCCGCCGTAGAAAGCCCCGAAGGAGCGGAGGCTCTCCACCAGAAACCGGACGGGATGGTCCGAAAACTCCCGGAAGTCCCCGATGGCCATGGCCAGCTTGGCCCCCACGAAGGCCGCGAGGATGGAGTAGACGAACAGGTCCACCATCTGGCCGTCATCCAGACCCGCTTTGGGGGCCAGGATCCTGGCCAGGGACAGGGCCGCCAGGGCCGAGAGGGCCATGAGCACCCCGTAAGTGCCGACGGGGAAATTACCGATGGTGAAGAGAATCGGGTGCATGCTCCCCCTCCGGTTCCGGGCGCAGCAGGACGAGAGCCAGGTACAACAGAATGCCTGTGGAGAGGGATGCGTCCGCCACGTTGAAGGTGGGCCAGGCCGGCCCCCCCGGCAGATGGAAGTCCAGAAAGTCCACGACGGAGCCGAAGCGGAACCGGTCCACCATGTTCCCGAGGGCCCCGCCCAGCACGGCGGAGAGGAGGATCCACTCGATTCGGCGCCGGGACTTGGCGAAGAGGAAGCCCAGGAGCGCGATGCCTAAAAGGGGCAGGAGGAGGAACACGCCCACCCGAGCCACCGACGGGAGCTGGTTCATCATGCCGAACAATCCGCCGGGGTTCTGCCAGTGGATGATGGAGAACCACGGCGTGATCTCCCGCCCGCCCCCCAGGGGGATGGAGCTCAGAACCATGGCCTTGGTGATCTGATCGATGACCAGGACGATCAGGCCGATGAGGAGGTAGGGGGCCTTCCTCATCCTAGCGCGGCCCTCCCACCACGGCGGCGCAGCGGGGGCAGAGGGGTCCGTCGTCCCGCCTCACGGGGGCAGCCGTCACCGTCCAGCATCGGGTGCACTTCTCCCCCTGGGCGGGCAGTATTTCGATCGCCAAGCTCTCTCCCTGCGCCGCGATCTCCACCTGGGAGACGATCAGGAGGGCTGGGAGCTGGTCTTCGTAGGCCCTCAGCAGCCCTCCGCTCTTCGCGTCGGGCGCAATGCGGACGCGCGCTTCCAGCGACTTGCCGATTTCGCCGCGTTGCCGGGCCTCTTCCAGGGCCTTGTTGATCGATTCGCGGACGGCGCGGAGAGCCTCCCAGCGGGATTCGATGCCGTCTTCCTTCACGGCGGCGGCCTTGGGGAAGAGCGCCATGTGGACCGACGGGCACTCCCGGTCGGGCAGGTTGCTCCACACCTCCTCGGCGGTGAAGGAGAGGATGGGGGCCATGAGGCGCACCAGGGCGTCGGCCAGCTTGTAGAGCACCGTCTGCGCTGCCCGGCGCTCGGGGCCGGAGGGCGAGCTGCAGTAGAGGCGGTCCTTGAGGATGTCGAGATAGAAGGCCGAGAGAGTGACGGTGCAGAACTGGAGCAGCTCGTGGTACACCACGTGAAAGGCGTACTCGCGGTAGGCCCTCGTCACGCGCTCGATGAGCCGGTCCAGCAAAAGGAGGACGTACCGGTCCAGCTCGGGGAGCTGCTCCACGGGCACGGCGTCCAGCGCCCTGAAGTCGTACAGGTTGCCCAGGAGGTAGCGGATGGTGTTGCGGATCTTCAGGTAGGCCTCGGCGATCCGCTGGAACAGGTCCCAGGAGAAGCGCACGTCGTCGCGGTAGTCCACCATGGAGACCCAGAGCCGCAGGATCTCCGCGCCGCTCTTCTTCACCGCCTCCTGCGGGGAGATGACGTTGCCCTGGGACTTGGACATGGCGCGTCCCTCGGCGTCCAACACGAAGCCGTGCGTCAGGACCTGGCGGTAGGGAGGGGAGCCCTGGAGCATGAGCGACGTCAGGAGGGAGGTGTGGAACCAGCCCCGGTGCTGGTCGCTGCCCTCGAGGTAGATTTCGGACGGCCAGGGCATGTCGGCTTCCCGTCCCAGGATGGCGCGGTGGCTCACGCCGGAATCGAACCAGACGTCCAGGATGTCCGTCTCTCCCTTGAAGTCGGCCCCGCCGCAGCGGGGGCAGGTGAACCCCTCCGGCAGGAACCTGGCGGGATCTCCCTCCCACCACACGCCCGCGCCCCTCTCCGCGAAGGCCGCCACCACGTTGTCGAAGAGGGCCGGCTCACGCACCGGCTCTCCGCAGGCCCTGCAGAACAGAACCGTGATGGGAACGCCCCACCGGCGCTGGCGGCTCAGGCACCAGTCGGGTCTTCCCTCCATCATCGCGTGGATCCGGTTTCGCCCCCAGACGGGTACCCACTGAACCGCATCGATGGCCTTCAGCGCCCTGCTCCGCAAATCCTCGTGGGCCATGGAGATAAACCACTGGTTGGTGGCCCGGAAGATGAGGGGGTTCTTGCACCGCCAGCAATGGGGGTAGGAGTGGTCGATCCGTCCCTCCGCCAGCAGGGCACCCCTCTCCCGGAGGAGAGCCACCACGCTGGGGTTGGCCTCGAAGACGTTCTGGCCCGCGAAGTGCTCCACGCCGGCCTGGAATCGGCCGCGGGGATCCACCGGGGAGAGGATGGGCAGCTTGTAGCGCACGCCGGAGAGGTAGTCCTCCTGGCCGTGCCCGGGCGCCGTGTGCACGCAGCCCGTGCCCGTATCGGCCGTGACGTAGGTGGCCAGGATGCCCAGTGAGTCGCGGTCGAGAAAGGGATGCCGAAACCGCAGCCCCTCCATCCGGGCGCCCTTGAATCGGACCACCACCTGTCCGGTGAGACCGGTCTCCTTGAGGAAGGATTCCCGAAGCTCCTCGGCCACGATGTAGGTCTCTCCTCCGCAGCGCAGGCCCACGTACGTGAAATCGGGATGGAAGGCCACCGCCAGGTTGGCCGGCAGCGTCCACGGGGTCGTGGTCCAGATGACGGCGAAGCTTCCCTCCGCCGGGAGCCCCTCGGGAAGCCTCTCGGCCTGGCCCGGCCCGAGGGCGAACTTGACCGTGATGGTGGGGGAGGTGTGGTCGCGGTACTCCACCTCGGCCTCGGCCAGCGCGGTCTCGCAGTGGATGCACCACTGCACCGACTTCATGCCCTTGTAGGCGTAGCCCTTGAGAAAGCAGTCGGTGAAGGCCCGGGCGACGGCGGCCTCGTAAGCGTAATCCATGGTCTTGTAGGGATGTCCCCAATCGCCGAACACCCCCAGGCGGATGAAATCCTCCCGCTGCAACGCGATGAACTTCTCCGCGTACTCGCGGCAGTGCCGGCGGAAGGTGTGGACGTCCTCCTCCCGGACCTTCCGCCCCCTCTCCTTCTCGATCTGGAGCTCGATGGGAAGGCCGTGGCAATCCCAGCCGGGGCGGTAGGTGACCTTGAGTCCCTCCATGGTTTTGGACTTGATGACGAAGTCCTTGAGGACCTTGTTCAGGGCGTGGCCGAGGTGGATGGGACCGTTGGCGTAGGGCGGCCCGTCGTGAAACGAGAAGACCGGCGCCCCCTCGCGGGCCGCCAGAATCTGGCCATAGATCCCCTTCTCTTCCCAGGCCTTCAGTTGCAGCGGTTCCCGCTGGGTCAGGTTGGCTTTCATGGGGAAGGGGGTCTTGGGCAGGTTCAGCGTCTCTTTCCAGTCCGTGCTCACGGCAACCTCCTGAATCCAGAGATTGTACTCTCCGGCATGGCTGGCTTCAAGAAACCGCGATGCTTTTGGCGGTTCGCGGGAGAGGTTCAGACGGGCAGGAACCAGCCGCAGAGGCGCAGCAAAATCCTGCGCGGCAACTCTCCGGGAAGGCCGAGGGCGACTCGGCCCACCCGGTGCCGCCAGAGGTGGCGGCGCGCGGCCCTCCGAAGCGCCGCGGCGGCTGGGGGGGCATCCACCGGACTCCTCAGGTCTCCTCGGTGGATCGCCGTCACCCGGCCCATTTGGGCGGGCCAGGGGTGCCAGTTTCCGCACGCCTGGCCGTCTCCCTTTTCGAGGAATCGCCCCGGCAGACCCTTCAAGAAGCGGTGGACCACCGTCTCCTCACCGCGCCGGAAAACCACCAGATCGCCGGCCTGCAGCTCCTCCCGCGCGGCGAGGACCACCTCCACGCGATCACCGTCGTAAAGGAACGGCTCCATGGAGGCGCCGCGAAGTTCCACCGTGACGGGTGACGCCGAGAGCCAGAGGGAAGGATCCAGGGGGCCGGGGCCGGTGATGGGCATGCTCTTTCGGTTCCAGAGGAAGTGGCGCTCCGATGGGCCCAGCGGCGGGGCTCAAAAGAAGGGCTTGGGAATGAGCTGCGCCAGGAGGGGAACGCAGGTCCTGCATAGACCGACCAGGAATTGGGCATCCTGGGAGGTGAAGTTGGGGCCCGCCTCCTCGGGGGTCCTGCCCTTTCGCGACACCTCGAGTACTCCGACCGTTCGCTCCCCTGCCACCATGGGCAACGCCACCATCTTCTGAATGGGCAGGCCGCTGGACTCCATTCCCTTCACGCTTTCGTAAAATTTCAGGTGTTTGCTCTCCGACAGGCGATTGTCCACCTTGCCCTTCATGGTCGCCAGGACGCCCGAGGCAACCGCGTTCTTGTGGTTCACCGGGAAGACCGCGTTTCCCTGAGACAGGGCGGGGGGCCAGATGAACTTTAGGCTTTGCTCCGTGGAGGTCAGCACGAGGATGGCCACCTCCTCCAGTTTCACCTTGAGCGCCTCGGAGACGCCTTGGGCAAGCGCCTGGGCCCCGGCTTCCAGTCCCGCCTTGGAGGCCCCCCTATCCCTGACGATGCCCTCGAGTTGCTCATTCAGATCCATCGGCTCCTCCCCGGGTCTCAAGAGTCCCGTGACGCCCAACTCCGGCCGGCGCAGGCGGCGCTGCAAGACGGTTCTGCCGAGTAGTCTAACACGGCTTGCGAGCGGGCTCGCACTCGACCACGGGGGATGTCAACGGCGAGGGATGGCCTGAACTTGGGGTTCGATCAGGGGGCGAGGAAGCGGTAGCAGGAGTCCGAGACCTCGGCGGCGCGCGTCTTCAGATCTCCCGTGATGAGACCGTAGATCCGGAAGATGGCCACCCGAATGATAATTCCGATCACCATGGCGCCGAACAGCTCCAGGTCTCCCTCCCTCACCTGGCCGCGCTCGCGGGCTTCGACCAGGATGTCCCGAACCAGGTGGCGGATGTGGCGGACCTTTCGGCTGGTTCTTCCCAGCTCGTTGTGTTCGCTCAGGATGAGGTAGGTGAACAGCGTCCGATCCTCATCGAAGAACCGGAAACAGCCCTCGATGAGGGCCTCCAAGCGTTCCTTGAGGTTGTCGTAGACCAGGACGCTCCGATCCAATTGCGCCGTGAAGTAGGAGAGGTGGGTCAGATACAGGTCCTCGGCCAACTCCTGCTTGCTCTGAAAGTGCCGGTATAGCGCCCCTTCGCTGACCCCGGCGCGGCGGGCGATGTCCTTGGTCGTGGTCGCGTAGATCCCCTTTTCGGTGAAGAGCTCCAGAGCCGCCCGCAGAATGGCGGGCAACTTGGTATCCCGCTTGCTTTCTTCCATGATCAGGTCCATTGCCCCTCCTCGCTTGTGCCCACTCACTCACTACGGTGACGCTACCCCTACCGGCGGTCGATGTCAAGTGGGAAAGGCACTCATTCCATGAAAGCTTTCACTCACTTCCACGGGCAAGGTCGGGACCTCGGTCGCTTGGGTCGGCGGTGAGGGGCCTTAGCAAAAGGGGGCCGCTTTAGGGTATGATGAGCGTCTCTGCGGGGAGAGCCCAGGGGCGATTTCCGAACCTGTGAGAATCGGTCTCTGACGCGGGGGAGCGAAGGGCAACGGGGGTACGACATGCCGGACTTGAGCGTGGTGGACGTCCCTCCTCGGCTGAAGGAGGGGATCGAGCTGGTCGAGAAGGGGCTTTTGGAGAGGGCCAAGGTTCTTTTCGAGGACTACTTCAAGATCTATCCCGAAAGCCCCATCGCCATGTCCTACATCGGGATGTTGACCGCCTGCGAGGAAGGCCGCGAGGCCAGAGGACTCGCCCTCTGCCAGGAGGCCGCCCAAAAGGATCCCGAGGAGCCTCTCTGCTACCTCAATCTTTCTAAGGCGTATCTCGCGTGTGGGGACCGTTTCCTGTGCGTCCGCGCCCTTCATCGTGGGCTGCGGCTCCGCTCTCCTCACCGCGAGTTCCTCATGGGCTTCTACAAGACGATCGGCATGCGCAGAAAGCCCCCCATCCCCGTTCTTTCCCGGGATAACCCGCTGAACCGCATTCTGGGGCGGCTGACATGGCGCCTTCGGAGCGGAGGGCCCGCCGTCCCCCGCTAGGGAGCAGCGGCTCCGTTTCCGATCAGGCGGTGAACAGCTTTCGATCGAAGGTCCTGTATTGGATGGCCTCGGCGATGTGCGCGGAGCCGATCCGCTCCCTCCCTTGCAGGTCGGCGAGGGTCCTTGCCACCTTCAAGATTCGGTGGTGGCCGCGGGCGGTGATGCCCATGGTCCGGAGGGCCTTCATCAACAGGTCCTCGCCCCCGGGCTCCAGGGTGCAGTAGCGGTCCACCCTCTTCTCGTCCATCTGGGCGTTGGCGAAGATGCCCGTCCCTCGGAACCTTTCCCACTGCAGCTCGCGAGCCTCGCGAACCCGGCGCCGCACGTCCGCCGAGCGCTCGCCTTGCGGGGCCTGCCGCAGCTCTTCGGGCGCCATGGCGGTCACCTCCACCTGAATGTCGATCCGGTCCAGCAGGGGCCCCGACAGCCTGTCCAGGTAGCGCTTGATCTGCAAGGGGGTGCAGCGGCACCGGTGGGCGGCGTCCCCGTAATAGCCGCAGGGGCAGGGGTTGCTGGCCGCCAGCAGGGTGAAGGCGGCGGGGAAGGAGAGGCTCTGCCTGGCGCGAGCGATGGAGATTGAGCGGTCCTCGAGGGGCTGCCTCAGGCTCTCCAGCACGTCCCGCCTGAACTCCGTGAGCTCGTCCAGGAAGAGCACGCCGTTATGGGCCATGGAGATCTCCCCGGGAAGAATTCGCGCACCGCCGCCGATCATGCCGGCGTAGGAGATGGTGTGGTGGGGGGATCGGAAGGGCCGAACGGCCACGATGCCCTCGCCGGCCTGCGGCAGTTCGCCCCGTGCCGAGTGGATGCGGGTCGTTTCCAGGGCCTCCTCGAAGGACATGGGCGGAAGGATCGTCGGAAAGCGCTTGGCCAGCATGGACTTGCCCGAGCCTGGGGGGCCCATGAGCAGGACGTTGTGCGCTCCGGCGGCGGCCACCTCCAGCGCGCGCTTCACGTGCACCTGCCCCCGTACCTCCTGGAGGTCCAGCGGGCTGGGCACCTCCTTCAGGAGTTCCGCGAAGGACCTGTGCGGGGCCGGCTCCAGGAGCTCCTCCCCTCGCAGGAACCTCACGGCCGAGCTGAGGGAGGCCACTCCGTAGACCGTGCAGCCTTCCACGAGAGCAGCCTCGGGCACGTTCGCGGGCGGGCAGAGGAGCGCGACGCCCGAGGAGCGCGCCAGCACCGCCATGGCCAGAGCACCCCGAATGGGCCGCAGGTGGCCATTCAACGCCAGCTCACCCGCCATCAGGAAGCCCGCCTGCCCGGAGGAGGCCGGGATCTGCCCGCTGGCGGTCATCAGCCCCATGGCGATGGGCAGATCCAGCTGGGATCCCTCCTTGGGAATGTCGGCCGGGGCAAGGTTCACGGTGACCGATTCGAGGGGGAACTGGTAACCCGCGTTCAAAAGCGCGCTCTTCACGCGCTCGCGGCTCTCACGGACGGCCGTGTCGGGCAGTCCCACGGTGACGTAACCCGGCATGCCCGGCTGGACGTCCACCTCCACTTCCACCGGGACGGCCTCGATGCCCGCCAGGTCCGCGGAGTGGAGGCGGACCATCATGGCAAGTGGGAGCCCGACGGGGAGAGCGGGGCGCTGGCCGTGTAGGTGCCGCCCGCGAGGGTGGTGCAGGTCAGGCGGATCTCGGCGAGGTCCGGCTGGCTGCCCTGGATGGGAAGCCGGTAGTGGTGGCTCCCGCCCCCTTCCGAGGGAAAGGGCGCGACGCCCAGCGAGGTGAACTTTTCGCTGCCGGAGGAGCGTCCCGTGAGATCGTAAAAGGCCACCCCCGACTGCTCCTCCACGAAGAGATCGCAGCTCTTTCCGTCCAAGGAGGCGCGGCGCACCAAGAACGGCGCGGCGAGGTCCTTCCATAGCGTCATGGTGAGGTCCGCCCCCTCGCTCTGGCTTGAGGCATTGAGCAACACCAGCCACAGCGTCCGGCCATTGCGGGGAAAGAGAAGCCGAGGCCCCTTCAGGTCGCATACGCCCGATTGAATCACGCGCCCCGCCCCATCGGTGTAGAAGCTGAGCATCCGGATCCCGCTGGGGGCCTCGCCGGCCACCTGGAGGTCCACTCCCTCGTCCACCTCGGAGAGCTGGAACCGCCAGGCCGTGAAATGGCCGGGCGCCAGGTCGGAGTCCAGCAGCCACACGGCCGGGAGGGTTCCGGTCTGGGTCGAGAGGAGGTGGTATCGCAGCCCGCGTTCTACAACCCAGGAGGTGAACCGGTTCCAGAATTGGTCCCAGGAGACGCCCTGGTCCGTCAGGGCCGCGCGCAGGCGAGAAGCGCCGGGGCCTGGAGGCAGAGCCTTCGGCAGGAAGCCTTGGGTCTGCACTTCGGATCGAAGAAACAGGTAGGGCAGGGCTCCCGACAGCAGGGTTCCGTCGAGGCGGCCCTCGGAAAGGGCGCGCGCCACGGGTACCAGAAGCGGGGCGGGATCATCGAGCACCACGGCGCGCAGCGCGGAAGCCGCCCCCTCTCTCTCCTCCGGCCGGAGCCCGGACGCACAGGCCTGCCACAGGGCAGAAAAAACTTGTTCGGACAGGGGGCCTGCTCCGGATACGGTCAGCGGGTCGGGAAGCGGTGGCGGCGAGCCGAAGAAACCGGCCCAGGCTTCCTGGTAGCGTGCCACTTCTCCTGCGGCGACCTGTTGGGCCGCCTGGGAGGTCTGCGCCGGCAGCCACAGGGTGGGTCCGTGGGCCGTGGGAACGATCGCCACGGGATCGTCTCCCGGCAACGCCAGCAGGGGGACGGCCACCAGGGCAAGGATGAGGATCAGCAGGCATCGGCGCACGAGTTGAGCCTCCTTAGCGGCCTATTGTGCCGGGAGGCGCCAGAATTGTCAATGCGTCCCAGCCCTTAGGGCCCGCGCAGAGCCAACCGAACGTCTTCGCTTCCGACTCTTCGCGAGATCTGGGTGCGAATTCCGTTGACCCGTCCCTGCGCGGGTCCTCAGGGGACCGGAGCCTTGGGGGAACCGGGCGAGGGTGCGGCCGTCTCGCCGCCGAGAAGCGCCCGCCAGGCCGGGTCCTTGGACCATCGGTCGAAGGCCGGATCCTTCGCGGGGTCGGGCAGGGGCCCCTCCACCGCCGTGAGGTTGTCCTTCAGATCCTCCGCCTTCCGAACGGCCTGGGCGGCCTCCTTCATCTTCCCCTGAAGCGCGAAGGCCCTTCCGAGGTCGTAGAAGGCCATGGGGTGGAAGGGATCCAGCGCCGACGCCGCCTGGAAGAAGCCGGCCGCCGCCTCACCCTGGCCCTTCGCCAGGGCCTCCATCCCCTCCGCCATGAAGGCATGGCGCCGAATGGGCTTGCTCAGCACCCGCCCCGGCGGGTCGTCCGCCGCGAGCGCCTTGGCGTAAGCCTCGGCCGCCTCGGGCAGCCGGTGCTCTTCCTCGAGAGCGCCCCCCAGGAAGAACCAGGCCCTGGGCGACGAGGGTTCGGCGGCGATCGCCGCCCGCTCCTTGGCCTCCGCGGCGGCGGCCTCTCCGGCGGAGAGCAGCCGGGCGCCCTCGCGCATGAGGGCGCTGCCGGGGCCGTCATTCGGCTGGGGACCGATGGCCACCAGGAGGGTGGCCTGGAACCGCGGGTCTCCGAGAAGTCCCTTCAGGTCCTGGTCCACGGACGGGTCCGGGAGGGTGGGGCCGCTGTCCTGACGGGCATCCGCCAGCAGAGCCTCGCGCAGGGCCGCGATGGCCCCCAGGCGGTCCCCGGCCCGGGAGCAGACGCAGGCCAGGTTGTAGGAGAAAGCCGGATAGTCAGGATCCTTGGCGAGCGCCTCCTCGTACACCTTTTTGGCCTGCCCGTACTCCTGCTGGAACGCCAAAGCCAGGCCCAGGTTGTCCTGCGCCTCTCGCCAGTTGGCCCTGCCGAGGGAGGACTTGGCCTCATTGAGGCGCAGGGCCCTGCGCAGGGAGGAAGCCGCTTCCGAGTACTCCGACTGCGCCATCTGAGCCGAACCGAGGTAGAAGTAGACCAGCGCGTCTTCCGGGGCGGCCAGTGCGGCCTGGCGCAGGAGGGGTTCGGCCTGGTCGGCCTCTCCCTTCTTCAGAAGCTCGACCCCCTGTTCCAGCAGCGGCTGGGGCTTGAAACCCTGGTCCGCATCCTGCCCTAATGCGGGCAAGGCAAAGACGAGAAGTGCCACCACCGTGAGGCATGAAATCCAAGGCGCGCGCATCGGGACCTCCAGAGGCCCGGGCACCCGGATTTCGCCCGCCCCCGGCGGGTTCAATTCAGGTAGCCCATCAGCTGCTTGCTCTTCTTGCTGTGCTTGAGTTTCTTGAGGGCCTGCGTCTCGATCTGGCGGATGCGCTCACGGGAGAGGCCCAGCTTGTCCCCGACCTCCTTGAGCGTGTGCGGCTCCTTGCCATCGAGCCCGAAGCGCAGGACGAGCACCTGCTGCTCCTTCTGGTCCAGGTCCTTCAGCATGCCCGCCAGAAGCTTCTTGAAGGACTCCTCCATGAGGTTCTGGTCCACGGGGGGCATGGTGAACTGCTCGATCTTGTCCAGGAGCTGGAAGTCCGAGTCCTCGTCCGCGAGAGATTCCAGGGGAAGGTCCTCGCTCTCGGCCTGCATCAGGACCTCCACGTTCTCACGAGGCACGTCCAGCTCCTCCGCCACCTCTCCCACCGTGGGAGCCCGCTCCAGGACGGGGGTCATGGCGGCGATGGTCTTGTGGATGTTGTAGAGGAGGTTGGCCTGCTTCTGGGGAATCCGGAAGGGCCCTCCCTGCTCGGAGAGGGCGTGGATGATCGCCTGCCGGATCCACCAGACGGCGTAGGTGATGAACTTCACCCCCTTGTTGGGATCGAAGCGCTTGGCGGCCTCCATGAGGCCGATGTTGCCTTCGTTGATGAGGTCCTGGAAGGACAGGCCCCATCCCCGGTATTTCTTGGAGAAGGAGACGACGAACCGGAGGTTGGACTCAACCAGGCGCTGAAGCGCCTCCTTGTCCCCCGCCTGGATGCGCCGGCCGATCTCGCGTTCCTCCTCGGGGGTCAGGAGGGGAAAGCGGGAAATCTCCCGAAGGTACCTTTTGAGAAGGGCCGATTCCTCGCTGCTGCTTCCGCTATTCCTCACGATCGTCGCCCTTCGCCAGCCTGTCGAGAAGGACCTGCAGGGATCGCTGGGGCAGCCTGGCCAGGGCTCGCTCCCTGACCTCCTCGCGGGTGACGCCCTTGTGCCCCAACTGATCCAGGAAGAACTCCATGAAGGCGTTCATCTGGTCCTGCATGAGGGCCATCTTCTGCCTCATGTTCAGGACGATCTCCACTCCGGCCAGGTTGACGCCCAGATTGCGAGTCAGGTTCAAGATGATCTCCAGGCGCTCCAGGTCATCGTCGGTGTACATCCGCGTGTTTCCGTCCGTCCTGGAGGGCTTGAGCAGCCCGTCCCGTTCGTAGAGACGAAGGGTCTGGGGATGAACGCCGAAGCGCTGAGAGACGGCGGATATCATGTAGTACCGCTTCCCTTCTCCCTTGTTGGGCCGGCGAGCCATGGTCCTATCCTTCCGTGGGATCAGTATAGGCACGAGGGTTCTCCGGGTTCAACCGGCCGAACTCCCGCAACAGGTCCTTGCTGCGCTCGTCCACCACGCGGGGCGTCTGGAGGTGGACCTCCACCAGCAGGTCACCGGCTGGGCCGTGGCGCAGGGAGGGCATGCCCCGCTCCTTGAGCCGGAAGACCTGGCCGGATTGGGTGCCCGGAGGGATCTTCAGGAGGGCGTGGCCCGTGAGCGTGGGGACCTCGATCTTGGCCCCCAGCACGGCTTCCACGTAGGTGATGGGGACGTGGACCCGAACGTGCGGCCCTTCACGCGTGAATCGGGAATCTTGCCGGACGTGGGTCTCGATGTACAGGTCGCCGGAGGGGCCGCCCATGAGGCCTGCCTGACCCTTGCCCTTCAGGCGGATGCGGGAACCCGTATCCACCCCCGGAGGGATGGTCACTTCCACCGTTTCTCTTCCCTCCCGGCTTCCCGTGCCGCCGCACGCCGGACACGGTTCGCCCGGGTCCTTTCCCGTGCCGCCGCACTCCTTGCACACGCTGGCGAACGAGAAGGGACCGCGGGAAAGCCCCACCTTCCCCGTGCCCCCGCATTTCGCGCAGGGGCGCTTTCGGGAGGGCGACAGGCGGCCCTCCCCCCCGCAGCGCTCGCAGGAGATCGTGTGGGTGACAGCGATCCGGGCCTTCTTGCCGTGGAAGGCCTCTTGGATCGTGATGGTCAGGGGGTAGACCAGGTCCTGCCCCGGCGCCGGGCCTCGCGAGCGGCCTTGATGCGCGTGGTCCAGGATGGTCTCGAATAGATCCGAGAACCCTCCCGCCACGGGGCCGGCGTTGAAGTCGAATCCCGTGAAATGGACCCTCGGATCGGCGGGAGGTTCCGGGCCGGCGGTGCCGTAAGCGTCGTACTGCTTCTTCTGTTCCGGGTTGGTGAGAATGGCGTGCGCTTCGGAGATTTCCTTGAAGCGATCCTCCGCGTTCTTGTCCCCCGGGTTCAAATCGGGATGGTACTTACGGGCCAGCCGCTTGTAGGCCTTCTTGACCTCGGTCGCGGAGGCCCCGTGGGGGAGTTCCAGGACGGCGTAAAGGTCCTTGCTCGGCATCGGTCGATCACCTCGGCTGCGTGGGCCCTCAGGGCCTCAGCGCACTTGGACCTTCCGCCGCTGCTCCTTCTTGGGGACCGTCAGCCGGAGTACCCCGTCCCGAAGGCTCGCCTCCACGGGCTCGGCGTCGAGTGCTTCGGGAAAGGAGAACTCCCGAAGGAACGGACCGACGTAGCGCTCGATGCGCTGGGCGCTCTCCTTGGAGATCTCGCTCCTTGGCTTCCTCTGGCCGGAAACGCTCAGAACGCTGCCATCCACGGTGACCACCACGTCCTCGATGGCGACGCCCGGAAGCTCGACCTCGACGCAGTAGCACCGATCATCTTCAAAGACGTCCGCGGAGGGCATCCAGGTGAATTCTGGGAGAGGTCCCGAGGCGCGGTCGGGCTGGATCATCTCGTCGAAGAGCTTGTTCAGCCTGCGACGCAGATGAATCAGCTCCCTGAGGGATTCGCCTCCAACGGCCATGGATCCTCCTTGTGAAATGGCCCCGAGCCGGGGGGCGAAGCAAGCGATCCCGCATGGAATGCGCAGGGGCCCGCCCGCCTCGCCCCGCTCAGGGCAAAGAACTTCCCTACCGCGCCATTATTTCACGTCCTCGAACTCCGCGTCGATGACCTCGCCGTCTTTGCCGGGGGTCGCCTGGCCGCCCGGCTCCTGGGCCGCTCCGGCTGCTCCCTCGGTGGGGGGCGGGGTTTGGGCCGTCTTGGCCTGCTGGTACATCGCCTCGGCGAGCTTGTGGGTGGCCCGGTTCAGGTTGTCGATGGCCTTCTGGATGGCCTCCAGCCCGCCCGAATCCTTCGCCCGCCGCAGTTCGTCCAGGGCCTCTCGGACGTGCTTTTCATCGTCGGCCCCGAGCTTGCCGGCGTTCTCGCTGAGCAGCTTCTCGGTGCTGTAGAGCATCTGGTCGGCCTGGTTCTTGGCCTCGATCTCATCCTTGCGCCTGGAGTCCTCGGCCTTGTGGGCCTCGGCGTCCTTGACCATCTTGTCGATCTCGTCCTTGGTGAGGCCCGAGGAGGCGGTGATGGTGATGCCCTGCTCCTTGCTCGTGGCCATGTCCTTGGCGTGGACGTTGAGGATGCCGTTGGCGTCGATGTCGAAGCTCACCTCGATCTGCGGCACGCCCCGGGGGGCCGGAGGGATCCCCATGAGCTTGAAGGTGCCGAGAACCTTGTTGTCCCGAGCCATGGGCCGCTCGCCCTGGAAGATGACGATCTCCACCTCGGTCTGGTTGTCCGCCGCCGTGGTGAAGGTCTCCTTGCGCCGGGCCGGGATGGTCGTGTTCCGGTTGATGAGGCCCGTGGCCACGCCGCCCAGGGTCTCGACGCCGAGGGTCAGGGGCGTCACGTCCAGCAGGAGGATGTCCTTCACGTCGCCGCCCAGCACGCCGGCCTGGATGGCCGCGCCGACGGCCACGACCTCGTCGGGGTTGACGCCCTTGTGGGGCTCCTTGCCGAAAAAGCTCTGGACCATCTGCTGGATCTTGGGGATGCGCGTGGACCCGCCCACGAGCACCGCCTCGTTGATCTGCTGGGGCCCGAGCTTGGCGTCGGAGAGGGCCGCCTTGCAGGGATCCATGGTGCGCTGGAAGACGGCTCCCGCCAGGTTCTCGTACTGGGCCCGCGTGAGCTTCATTTGAAGGTGCTTGGGGCCGCTGGCGTCCGCGGTGATAAAGGGAAGGTTGATCTCCGTCTCCAGCGTGTTGGAGAGCTCGATCTTGGCCCGCTCGCAGGCCTCCTTGAGGCGCTGGAGGGCCATGGGGTCCTTGGAGAGATCGATGCCGTTCTCCTTGCGGAAGGAATCCACCACCCAGTCGATGAGGATCTTGTCGATGTCGTCTCCGCCCAGGTGCGTGTCCCCGTTGGTGGACTTGACCTCGATTACCCCCTCGCTCACCTCGAGCACGGAGACGTCGAAGGTGCCGCCGCCGAAGTCGTAGACGGCGATGGTCTCCTCCTTCTTCTTGTCCAGACCGTAGGCCAGAGCCGCCGCGGTGGGCTCGTTGATGATGCGCAGCACCTCCAACCCGGCGATGCGGCCCGCGTCCTTGGTAGCCTGGCGCTGGCTGTCGTTGAAGTAGGCGGGCACCGTGATGACCGCCTGGGTCACCTTCTCGCCCAGGTAGGCCTCGGCCGCCTCCTTGAGCTTCCGGAGGATCATGGCGGAGATCTCGGGCGGGGAGTACTGCTTGCCCCTGACCTCCACCCGGGCATCCCCGTTGTCGGCCGGGGCCACCTTGTAGGGTACGGTTTCGATCTCGCGGCCCACCTCGCCGAACTTGCGGCCCATGAACCGCTTGATGGAAAAGACGGTGTTCAAGGGGTTCGTGATGGCCTGGCGCTTGGCCACCTTCCCCACCAGGATTTCGCCCTTCTCGGTGAAGGCCACGACGGACGGGGTGGTCCGGTCACCCTCCTGGTTGGGGATGACGACGGGCTGTCCGCTCTCCATGACGGCGACTACCGAGTTGGTGGTCCCTAAGTCGATGCCGATGATCTTGCTCATAGAATCACTCCTCCTTGCGGATTGGCTCTGCTCAGGCCTCTGCCCTGAGCAAGGTATGAAGATAATACTTGAGTGTTAATTTGTCAAGTTTTCTGATGACGTCACCTCGCATGTCGCCCCGTTCTTCCCGCCTCCGGGCGCCCCTGCTATCCTGAACTGGGGAGGCACCACCATGACGGTCCGCTTTGAACTTCTTCGAAGGGCCCGAGGCGGCGGCCGCCGCGGTCGGCTGACCACGCCGCACGGCGCGGTGGAGACGCCGGCGTTCATGCCGGTTGGAACCCGGGCCTCGGTCAAGGGCATGCCTCCCTTCCTGCTCCGGGAGGCGGGTGCCCAGATCGTCCTGTCCAATACCTTCCACCTGGGCCTGCGGCCGGGGAGCAAGCGGATCCGGGAGCTGGGCGGGCTTCACCGGTTCATGGCCTGGGAGGGTCCGATCCTGACCGACTCCGGTGGCTTTCAGGTCTTCTCCCTGGCCTCCCTGCGTCGCGTCACCGAGGAGGGGATCGCCTTCCGCTCCCCCGTGGACGGGGCGGACCTGTTTCTCTCGCCGGAACGGGCCGTGGGCATCCAGAGAGACCTAGGGGTAGACGTGGCCATGGCCCTGGACGAGCTGGTGCCGGGCACGGCCGACGGGGCCCAGGTGGAAGCGGCGGCCGCCCGGACCACGCGCTGGGCCCACCGGTGCGCCCAGGCTCTCGGACGGGAGGGGCCGGCCCTCTTCGGCATCGTCCAGGGAGGCATGTTCGAGGAGCTCCGTGCCCGCTCCGCCGAGGAGCTGTCGGAGTTGGACCTGCCCGGCTACGCCGCGGGCGGCTTCTCGGTGGGGGAGTCCAAGGTGCTGTTCCGGAAACTGGCCCGCTTTACGGCGCCCCTCCTCCCCGAGGAGAAGACGCGGTATCTCATGGGCGTGGGCACTCCCCTCGATTTAGTGGAAGCGAGCGGCTGGGGCTACGACCTGTTCGATTGCGTGCTGCCCACGCGCAACGCTCGAAACGGCTCCCTCTTTACCTCCAAGGGCGCCGTTTCCATCAAGAATGCCGAGCACCGGGAGGCCCCCGGGCCGCTGGATGAGGCCTGCCCGTGCTGGGGCTGCCGGAACGTCTCCCGCGCCTACCTCCACCATCTCTACCGTGCCAACGATCCGACGGGCCTGGTCCTCAATACTCTGCACAACCTTACCTACTATCTGTCTCTCATGGACCGGATCCGCCTCGCGCTGGAGGGACCCGGGCTGGATGACCTTCGTGCGGAGTTGGCCGCGCTCTATCCGGACAGGCAGAGCGCGGGAGAGGATCGGGGAACGGCAGCCGGGCTCCCGGTCCCCTCCCACTGAAAGAGGTGTGAAATGGGCGTCATCGGGGTCCCGAAGCTGGCCTACCTGGGGTCCTTGGTCGCCTACGCCGCGGTCAGCGCCGTTCTCGTCATGATGCTGCCCACCCGGGTGTGAAGGGGGAATTCACCCGCTGGCGGTGGATGGCCTCCGGGTGGGGACACGGCGAGGCCTACGGCCTGACGAACCGCTCGCGCAGACCGGTGATCTGGTCGCGCAGGGACGCGGCCTCTTCGTACCGCATGGCCTCGGCGGCGGAGAACATCTCCTTTTCCAGCGAGGCGATCCGTCGCGCGGCCTCTTCTGCATCCATGGTCTCGCCGGGCTCCTCGGCCACCCCGGGAACGCCGTAGTAGTCCATCTCAAACACGCTGGAGAGGATGGTATCGATGTTCTTGACGATGCTCTGCGGGGTGATGCCGTGCTCTTCGTTGTAGGCCGCCTGTCTCCCTCTCCGGCGGCTCGTCTCCTCCAGGGCCTGTCGCATGGCCTCCGTGACCCGGTCGGCGTAGAGGATGGCCCTTCCCTCCACGTTCCGCGCCGCCCTGCCCATGGTCTGGATCAGCGCACCCCGGCTTCGCAGGAAACCCTCCTTGTCGGCGTCCAGGACGGCTACCCGGCTCACCTCGGGAAGGTCGAGCCCCTCACGGAGGAGGTTGACCCCCACCAGAACCTCGATTTCACCGCGCCGCAGGTCCCTCAGGATCCGGACCCGCTCCAGGGTCTCCACGTCGCTGTGCAGGTAGCCGACCTTGAGCCCCAGCTCCTTCAGGTAGCGCGTGAGCTCCTCGGCCATCTTCTTCGTCATGGTGGTCACGAGCACCCGCTGACCCCTGGCGGTGACCTCCGTGCACTCCCGGTAGAGGTCCTCCACCTGCCCAGTGGCCGGCCGAACCTCGATCTCGGGGTCCATCAGCCCCGTGGGCCGCACCACCTGCTCGGCCGTGATCCCTCCCGCGGCCTTCACCTCGTAGGCGGCCGGCGTGGCGGAGACGTAGACGATCTGCGGGGCCATGGCCATGAACTCCTCAAACTTGAGCGGCCGGTTATCCAGGGCGCAGGGAAGGCGGAAGCCGTACTCCACCAGGGTCTCCTTGCGCGACCGATCCCCTCGGTACATGGCCTGAAGCTGGGGAACCGTCATGTGCGACTCGTCCAGGAAGATGAGGGCGTCCGTGGGCAGATACTCGATCAGGGTCGGCGGAGGTTCGCCGGGGGCCCTCCCGGTCAGGTGCCGGGAGTAATTCTCCACGCCGTTGCAGTAGCCGATCTCCAGCATCATCTCGATGTCGAACTGCGTCCGCTGGGCCAGGCGCTGGGCCTCCAGCAGCCGCCCCTGGCCCTCCAGCTCGGCCAGCCGCGCCTGAAGCTCCGCCTTGATGGATTCCACCGCCGCCACCACCTGTTCCCTCGGCGTGGCGTAGTGCGTGCGGGGGTAGATGGTGAGCCGCTCCATCTCCTCGAGAATCTCTCCCGTGAGGGGGTCCACCCGAAGGAGCTGCTCCACCTGGTCCCCGAAGAGGTCGATGCGGTACACCTCCTCAGCGTAGGACGGATAGACCTCGATCACGTCTCCGCGGACCCTGAAACGGCCTCGCTCCAACACCGACGGGGTCCGGGTGTAGAGCATGTCCACGAATCGCCTCAGGAGCTTCTGGCGGTCCTGGGTCTCACCCACCTGCAGCGGCTGGGTCATGCCGTAGTAGGATTCCGGCTCGCCGAGGCCGTAGATGCACGAGACCGAGGCCACGATCAGCACGTCCCGGCGCTCGCGCAGGCTGCGGGTGGCCGAGAGGCGCAGGCGGTCGATCTCCTCGTTGATCGTGGCTTCCTTTTCAATGTAGGTGTCGCTGGCCGGGACGTAGGCCTCCGGCTGGTAGTAGTCGTAGTAGGAGACGAAATACTCCACGGCGCTGTCCGGAAAGAACTGGCGGAATTCCGAGTAGAGCTGGGCGGCCAGGGTTTTGTTGTGGGCGATGACCAGGGTGGGGCGCTTCAGGGCTGCCGCCACGGCCGCCATGGTGAAGGTCTTGCCCGAACCCGTGACCCCCAGGAGCGTGGAGTGTTTCCCGCCCGCCAGAATCTGGCGGGTCAGGGCCTCAATCGCGGCCGGTTGGTCCCCCGTCGGCTCGAAGGGGGCCGTCAGATGGAAGGACTTCTCAGTCATTTGCCGTTTCCGGGGCCAGAGGCCGCACGCCAGCGCGGTTCCGCCGCCCTCACCTTGAACGCTTGGGCGCGAGGAGGGATTCCACCGCCTTCGCCTCCATGGGTCGGTGAAAGAAGAAGCCCTGCCCCAGTTCGCAGCCGAGCCGCTTGAGAACATCGCGCTGCCCGACCGTCTCCACCCCTTCCGCGATGACTTCCATCTTGAGGCTCTTGCCCATCTGCAGGACTGAGCGGACGATCTCCCGGCTCTCCTCGTCCTCCTCCATTCGGGAAACGAAGGACTGGTCGATCTTCAGTGCATCCACGGGGTAGCGCCTCAGGTAACTCATGGATGAGTAGCCCGTGCCGAAATCGTCGATGCAGAGCCGGATGTCCTGGGCCCTCAACTGCACCATCATGTCGTAGGCGTACTGGGCGTTCTCCATGATCACGCTCTCCGTCAGCTCCAGCTTCAGGTTCCGCCCGGCCAGGCCGCTTTCCCTCAGGGCCAAGTCGATCTGCATGATGAGTTCGGGCTGCAAAAGCTGGATGCCCGATACGTTAACGCTGACCCAGAGGGAGCGGTTCTGGGGGAAGCGGACCAGCCAGCTCTTCAGCTGCTTGCAGGCGCTCTCCAGAACCCATCGGCCCATGGGAACCACCAGGCCCGTCTCTTCCGCCAGGGGGACGAACTCGCTCGGCTTCACCAACCCGCGGGTGGGATGCGTCCAGCGGATCAGCGCCTCAAACCCGGCGAGGCGGCCCGTCAGCAGAGAGACGATCGGCTGGTAGTGCAGGTGAAAACCGGACTGCTCCACTGCGCGCCGCAGTTCGGTCTCGAGCTCCAGGATCTCCACGGTGCGGATGTACATGGTGGCGTCGAATAGCGCGTAGCGACCGCGCCCCATGCCCTTCGCCCTGTGCATGGCGATGTCCGCGTCCCGGAGCATGTCCTCCGCTGAATTGTAGGAGGGAGAGCTCAAGACGATCCCTACGCTGCCCGAGGTAAAGAGATCGTGTCCCTCCACCACAACGGGAGCCTTGAGGGCCTGGTGGAGCCTTTCCGCGAAGGCCGTCGCGTCTCCCACGGAGCGGATGTCGTCCAGCAGGATGCCGATTTCGTCGCCCCCGGTCCGCGCCACCGTATCGGAACCCCTGCGGCATCCTTCGAGCCGCCGTGCCACCTCTTGCAGGAGCCGGTCTCCGACGGCGTAGCCGAGCCCCTCGTTGATCAGACGGAAGCGGTCCAGCCCCAGGCTGAGGATGGCGAAGAGGTGGCCCGTTCGTCGGCGGGCCCGGGCCATGGCCAGTCCGAGGCGGTCCAGCAGGAGCGCCCTCGTCGGGAGACCCGTGAGGGGATCGCGAAAACCCTCGGCAAAGGCCCCCTCTTCCAGGCCAGGCTCTTCGCCCAGTTCACGCTGCCGGCCCGAGAGGCGGGCGGCCTTGCCAGCCGAGTCGCGAACCACCTCGACCTGAGTCAGGAGCCAGCGGTACTCGCCGTCCGCGTGTCGCATGCGGAGTTCGTGCTCCAGGTCGGGCGCCTCGCCCGAGAGGAGGGCCTCCAGCTTGTACTGGAAAACCGGTTGGTCGTCTGCGTGCAGAAGATCCACCCAGGCCCGCAGCGTCTTCGGGGCTTCGTCCTCCTCGTAGCCCAGCAGGGAGCACCACTCGGGCGAGCACGTGACGCGCCCCTCCGCGCGGTCCCAATCCCACCGGGCTTCCGACGCCGGGGCTGGCCTCGAATCGCGGCTCACTCCCCCGGAGGGCAGGGGGGAGATGACCGCCAGCAGACGGCCTCCGTCCCCTTCCGGCGGGGGTCCCGCCAAGCCGATCCGAACCCTGATGTCCCTCCCGCCGGGAGTCAACATGCGAACCCCCTCGATGGAAGGCCCGTCTTCTCCGGCCAGCAGACGATTAAGCTTCGGCCCCTCATCCGGCCAGGCCAGCTCCTTGATGTTCTTCATTCGCAGTTTCGCCGGCGCGCGGTCCAGCAACACCCCCGCCGCCCGGTTGGCGGACAGGATGGTCCCCTCCGGTCTCAGGATCAGGGCCGGCCAGGGAAGAACTTGAAGGGCCTTCTCTACGGGATCGGAACTCTTTCGACGCGGCACAGCACGACTCCCCGCGCGCAACGCGAAATCCCCTCGCTGCCGTCCTGAATGGACATCCCCCGCGTCATGCTAGGAGCATCCGGACAGGGCGTCAACCCCAGCCCCATCCAAAGGGTGGCGGGGGGGGCCGGCGGTCGCCGGCCCCCCGCCGATCTCAGATCTTGGGGCTCGCCTGAAGGACGTCTTCCACCGGGAGCACCCAGGCATGAGTGGATTCCGAGAGCTTGTTCTCGGAGATGCACTGCCGAAGGCATCCCAGCAGACCCTCCACCGCCTCGTCGGGAACCACCGAAACCACGATCACCGACGCCCCCGGGTGAACCCGGTCTCCCATCTTGGCCCCCGTGCGCCCGAAGCCCAGGACCTCGGGGATCACCGTGTAGCCGGTCACCCCCCTCTCCTTCAGGGTATTCATGCAGTGCGGCTCGTACTCGCTATCCGTCACCAGAAAGAGCATCTTCATCGAAAGGCCCCTAAAGAATTCACCGCCAAGACACCAGGACGCCAAGAAAAACCGTTTTCAGTCCTGCGCATATCCTCACTCCTGGTGCCTTGGTGCCTGGGTGGTTCATCTCCTATCCTATTCCTCTTCTTCGAAGTCCTCGTCGTGGACGGGGGCCTTGTCGCCGTAGAAGAGCACGTACAGAACCGGCACCGCGCCCCACGAGAGGAGGGTCGAGGCCACCTCGCCGGCCATGAGGGCGATGGCCATGCCCTGGAAGATTGGATCGGTGAGCATCACCGACGACCCGACGACGACGGCGAGCGCGGTGAGGAGCATGGGACGGAAACGCACGGCCCCGCCCTCCACCACCGCGTCCTTGACGGGCATGCCCTGCCGCATCTTCATCTCGGCGAAGTCTATGACGAGGATGGAGTTGCGCACCACGATTCCGGCCAGGGCTATGAAGCCGATCATGGAGGTGGCCGTGAAGAAGGCCCCGAGCAGCCCGTGGGCCGGGATGATGCCCACCAGGGACAGGGGGATGGGCGCCATGATGGCCAGCGGCGTGAGGTAGCTCTTGAACCACCCCACCACGAGGATGTACATGAGCACCAGCACCAGGGCGAAGGCGATGCCCAGGTCCCTGAAGACCTCGTAGGTGATCTGCCACTCGCCGTCCCACTTCATGGCGTAATGGTCAGTCGTGAAGGGCGCCTCGGTGTAGAAACGGGGAAGGCCCACCCGGCCGTCGGGCAGATGGAGCTTGGCGAGTTTGTCGTTCAGCTTGAACATGGCGTAGACGGGGCTTTCCAGCTTCCCGGCCACGTCGCCCACCACGTAGACCACCCGCTTGAGGTTCTTGTGGTAGATCTCCTGCGGCACCGTGGTCTTCTCCACGTCCACGAGCTGCGAGAGTGGAACCAGCGTGCCCTGGCGGTTCTGGAGCTGGAGAGAGCCGAGGGCCGAGAGGTCATAGCGCGCCGCCCGGGGCATGCGGATGACGATGGGAACGGTGTCCCGCTCGCGGGGCAGGTGGGCGTCCGTCACCGGCGCCCCGTGGACGGCCATGGAGACGGCCTGCGTCACCTCCATGACGGAGAAGCCCGCGGAGGCCACCTTCTTGGGGTCCACCTTGAGATCGATCTGCTCCTGCGGCGCCAGGGCGAAGATGTCGCTGTCCACGACGCCCGGCGTCGTCCTGAAGAGGTGGAGCACCTGCTGCGCCACGTGTTCCTGCCCCTCGAAGTGGGGGCCGTAGATTTCGGCCACCAGGGTGGAGAGGACGGGCGGCCCCGGCGGGATCTCCACTACCTTCAGGGCCACGCCGAGGTTCTGGGCCAGGGGCTCCAGGAGCCTCCGGGCCTTTTTCGCCAGGTCGTGGCTCTGGAGGCTGCGCTCGTCCTTGGGGACGAGGTTCACCTGGATGTCGGCGTCGTACGGCAGCCGGCGCATGTAATAGTGACGCACGAGCCCGTTGAAGGTGATGGGCGCCGAGGTGCCCGCGTAGATCTGGTAGTCGGTCACCTCCTTCATCTCGGTCAGCTTGTGCGCCAGCGCCTGCGCCGCGCTCAGGCTCTTCTCGAGGGGCGTCCCCGCGGGCATGTCCACCATCACCTGGAACTCGCTCTTGTTGTCGAAGGGGAGCATCTTGACCTTCACGACCTTGAAGAGGACCAGGGAGACGGCCCCCGCCAGCAGCAGGGCGGTCAGCCCCAGGAACATCAGCCCGTACTTCCGGTTGTGCGTCAGCGGGGTCATGACCTTGCGGTAGAAGGCCAGGAGCCGGCCCATTATCTTGCCCTCGCTCTCCTCCGGGTGGACCTTGTTCTTCAGGAGGCGGTAGGCGGCCCACGGCGAAACCATGAAGGCCACGAGGAGCGAGACGAGCATGGCCGCCGTGGCGCCCACGGGGATGGGGCGCATGTAGGGCCCCATCATGCCGCGCACGAAGGCCATGGGGAGGATGGCTGCGATGACCGTGAAGGTGGCCAGGATCGTGGGGTTGCCCACCTCGTCCACCGCCTCGATGGCCTTGCGCATGAGGCTCCTGCCGTCCTTCATGGTGAAGTGGCGGTAGATGTTCTCCACCACGACGATGGCGTCGTCCACGAGGATGCCGATGGAGAAGATGAGGGCGAAGAGGGTGACGCGGTTCAGCGTGTATCCGGCCAGGTAGTAGATGAGCAGGGTGAAGGCCAGCGTCACGGGGACCGCGATGCCCACCACGAGCGATTCCCGCCAACCCAGCATGAGGGCGATGAGGAGCACCACCGACAGGGTGGCCAGGAGCAGGTGCTTGATCAGCTCGTTGGACTTCTCGTCGGCCGTCCGGCCGTAATCCCGCGTGATGGTGACGTTCAGGTTGCGCGGGAGCAGCGTCCCCTTGAGGTCGTCCACCTTCCTCAGGAGCTGCTCGTTCAGAATGGTGGCGTTCACGCCGGGGCGCTTGGCCACCGTCAGGGTCACCGCCGGGTAGTCGCCGCGCGCGTCCTTAGGCATGCCGGCCACCTCGCCCGCGGCGGGGCCGACGCCGAAGAGGACGTACTGGTTGGGAAGCGGGGGGCCGTCCTCGATGGTCGCCACGTCGCCGAGGTAGACGGGCTTGCCCATGAAGAAGCCCACGAGCACCGAGGCCACGTCCTGCTTGTCCTTGAGCCAGGAGCCCACCTCCAGGCGGATGTCCCGGTTGTTGTTGACAAGGTCTCCGGCGGGCAGCCGCGAGTTGAAGGCCTGGAGGCTCTGGGCGATGGCCAGCGGGTTCACGTGGTGGGCCGCCATGCGGACGGGATCCAGCACCACCCGGACTTCCCGGCGCTGGGCACCGAGGAGGTCCACGGAGGAGGTGTCGGGCACGTCCCTCAACTTGAGCTCGAGCTCCTGGGCGATGCGCGTCAGCGTGTAGGCGTCGTAGCCCTTCCCCCACAGGGTCAGCGCGAGGACCGGGACGTCGTTGATGGAGTGCATCTTGATCAGCGGCATCATGGCGCCCTTGGGCATCTCGTTCATGTGCCCTGCCACCTTGTCGTAGATCTTGAGCAGCGCCGTGTCCTCGCTGGAGTTCACCTTGAAGCGGACGATGACCAGCCCCATGTTGGCGCTCGATGTGGAGTAGACGTACTCCACGTTGGGGATCTCCCACATGAGCTTTTCCATGGGAGTGACGACGCGCTGCTCGACCTCCCGGGGTGAAGCTCCCGGCATGGGCAGGATGACGTCCACCATGGGCACGCGGATCTGTGGGTCCTCCTCGCGCGGAGTCATGATGACCGCGAAGACCCCCAGGATCAGGGAGGTGATGATGAAGAGGAGGGTGAGCTTGTTGTTGATGAAATAGTGGGCCACCCGCCCCGAAGGCCCGACTTTGATCATGGCTGCACCTCGACGGGCGTCCCGTCGGCGAGCCCCTCGGGCACCGGCGAGATCACAAGGTCACCGGCCCGGAGGCCCGACAGGACCTGAACCAGTCCTCCGGTCCGCTGTCCCGTCTGGATCCACCGAAGGCGGGCCACGCTGCTGTCCGCCACGAAGACCCCGTCCATCTGTCCCTCGCTGATCAGGGCGCCGGCCGGCACGGCCAGGCCCTTCACCGACAGGGCGTCGAAGCGGACGTGGAGGAACTGGCCGGGCCTGAGCCCCCGGTCGTTGGGCAGGGAGAGCTTCACCGTGGAGGTCCGGCTCATGGGATCGGCCGCCTCCACCACCGCCGTCACCGACACCTCGATGGGCTCCGCGCTGCCCTCCAGGCTAACCTGCGCCCTCTGGCCGGCGGCCAGCAGGCGGGCCTTGCCCTCGGGCACGGCCACGGAAACCTCCAGGTCCTTGGGATTTTCGAGGGTCAGGATGGGGGCCCCGGGGTAGGCCAGGTTGCCCGCATCCATCCACTTCTTGGTGACGATGCCGTCGTCGGGGGCCAGAATCCTGCCATAGGTGAGCATCGTACCGGACATCTTGAGGCCGGCCTCGGCCTGCGCCTTTTGCGCCTTGGCCCCGGCCAGCCCCATCTCCACCTGCTCGAGCTGGTGCTTGGTGACGGCCTTCTGGGCGTAGAGGGCCTTGAACCGCGCCTCGTCCCTCTCGGCGTTGCGAAGCGCCACGTCGGCGGCGTCGAGACCGGCCTTGGCCTGGGCGTAGGCGCCCTGAGCCTCGGAGGCGTCCACGTCCACGAGGGGCTGGCCTTTCCTGACCGCCTGCCCCTCCTCCACGTCGATCTTCAGGATCCGCCCCATCATCTTCGTGGAGATCATGACCGACTGGCGGCTCTGCACGTTGCCGACAAAATCCTCCGGGGAGGGCAGGGAGTGCTCCTCCACCTGAACCGTCTTCACCGGCGTTGCGGTTCCGGGCCCCCGCCGTTCCACCGGATGAGAGCAGCCAGCCAGGAGAGCCAGGGCCAGAGCCCCCAATCCCAACATCGTCTTTTTCACCATGGTTCTCTCCATCTCTTCAGCACTCCGGCTCGTCCGTGCCATCATTCCCCCATGGCCCACGCGAGGTGGGCGCGCTCCACCAGTTCGTCGTGCACGGCCTGGGCCCGGGTGAGGGCCGCGGCCGTGACCGTGGTGTCGGCATCGAGAAGATCGGTGATGGTGGCCAGCCCCTCCTTGTACCGGAGGGCCACGATGCGCTGGTTCTCCCGGGCCTGGGCCTCGGACTCGGTGGTCACGGCCACCCTCTGGGCCGCCGCCCGGGCCCGCAGCCAGGCGCTCTTCACTTCCAGCTGGGCCTTCTGCTGCTGGTCCAGCAGGGCTTTCTGGGCCTGTATCTCCTGCGACTTCGCGGAGAGCAGCCGGCCGGCTCGGGCGCCGCCGTCGAAGAGGGGGATGCGGAGCTGGACCCCGAGCATCCAGTTGTCTCCCCACGCCGCGTTGGTCCAGCGCTCCGTGTCCTGCTCGTAGGAGGCCATGAGCCCCACCTGCGGCAGGTAGTCGGCCCGCGCCATCTTGACCCCCTCGCCCGCCTGCCGGGCCTGGATCTGGGACGCCAGGAGGTCGCCCCGTTTGGCCATGGCGGCCTGGAGGGCCGACTGCAGGCTGGGGAGGGGGCTCTCGGGCGGCACCATGTCGCCCTCCGGCCGCACGTCGTTCGTGGTCCCCATGGCGTAGCCGAGGTAGGAGCGGGCCACCTCTTCATCCGCGGCCCGCGAGGACTCCTGCTGCTTCATGTCGGACTCGAAGACCCGCATTCTCAGCAGATCGGAGTCGAGGACGAGACCCTGCTTGTACATGGCCTCCACCTGATTCAGGTGGGCCTCGGCCGTCTTCACCGACTCCTGCATGACCTGCACCGCCTGCCCGGCCAGGAGGCTGCCGTAGAAGGCCTCGGTGACCCCCTTGACCACGCTGCCCTCGGCGAAGGCGCTGCGATCCTTGGCCGCCTCGATGCCCATCTTGGTGGCCCGGTAGGCGGCCGAGAGCTTGCCGCCCGTGAAGAGGGGCATGGTCAGCTCGACCTTGGACTGGAAGTTGGTCAGGGGCTCCGGGTTGTTGAGCTGGGGGATGGAGAAATCCATCATCCCGAAGTTGGCCTGGGTGAGCTTGTCCATGAAGACGTAGACGGGATTGTTGGTGCGGCTGTAGTTCTCCGTGAAGGCGACGTTGGGGAGGAAGTAGGAGCGGGCCTCCTTGAACTGGCCCTGCTTGACCTGCACGTCGGCCCGGGCCGCCTGGAGAAGGGCGTTGTTCTTCCCGGCTTCGAGCACCGCCTCCTGGAGGGTGACGGTCTGGGCCGGCGGGTCGGCCTCAGCCGCCCTGGCCACGGGCCCCGCCGCCAGGAGAAGAAAGGCCAGAAGCGGAAGTGCGATTGTGGCGTTTATCCGTCCTCTCATGGTTCCCCCTTAGCGATCAGCTTGGGTTTGCTTGGCCCTATGAGTATACCCCAGCGCGAAAAGCGGTCCCATCGCGGACCACTCACCAAGATGCAGGGGAGCCGGGAGGGTAACACCGTCCCCGCCGACGGCGCGACGGGCCGCCGCTCCCCGCCGCCGAAGGGGGGACCGGATCGCTCGTTGACGCAGCCGGGGGCCGCATTTAGAATGGCTCGGCGGAGGCAACCGTGAATCAGGAACGCGAGGGGAAGACGGGCGAGGGGGGCCTGAGCATCAGCGCCGAGGATCTCGCCTCCATCGCCAACAAATTCGCCGATCAGGGGCACTTCGAGGAGGCGGTGGAGCTCTACGAGCGGGGCATCAAGCTCTTCCCCCAGAGCCTCGCCATGAAGATCAACCTGGGCAAGATGCGCAACCTGCTCAAGGAGAAGGACGAGCAGGAGAGAGAGCGCATGATGGGGAAGTTCCGCGAGGAGCGCGCGGGCCGGGACCGGCTCTCCTACCAGTTCAGCGCCGTGGGGGAGCTCTACGAGCGGAAGGGGCAGGACGAGCGGGCCCTTCAGTGCTACCACCTGGCGCTGGCCCAAAACCCCAGCAACGAGAGGGCCCACCTCAACCTCGCCCGCTTCTTCTATAAGAACAACGACTTCGCCTCCTCCATCCGGGAGATCCGCTCCCTGCTCGCCATCAACCCCTTCATTCCGGAGGCCCACGCCCTGCTGGGCCGCGCGCTCTTCTACCTGAAGAACCACCGCGCCGCCCTGGCGAGCATCGTGGACGCCATGATTCTGGACAACGCCGCCGGCCGCGCGCCCGCCCCCGAGCTGCAGGAGAAGTTCAAGTACCTCCTGGACAAATTGGGCATCTCGAGCAAGGCCGCGCGAAGCGAGCTGGTGAAGTCCCGGCTGGCCCTCTTCAACCGCTGCATGACCCAGCTGGATCTTCAGAAGAGCTCGGTCCTGGGGCGGGGGGCGGTCCAGGGGCTGCACGAGATGTCCAAGGGCCCGTCGGGCGATGAAGCCAGGCAGGACCTCCTGAAGCTGGCCCTCAGGCTTAGGGCCTTCGAGCTTCTGAAGGAGCTTTCCGACGAGAGCCTCTTCACCGTCGCCAAGGCGGCCCGGCAGCTCAAGGTGCCCGAGGGAGGCCTCGTCTTCGACGAGAACGACGAGGGCGACGAACTCTACCTGGTCGAACGGGGCGACGTGCGGATCGCCAAGAAGACCCCGTTCGGCGAGCAGCGCCTCGCCCGGGCGGGCCGGGGCGAGTTCTTCGGAGAGATGAACTTCATCGATCCCAGCCATCGCAGCGCCGATGCCATCGCCAATCAGGACACGGAGCTCTTCTGCCTCAGGCGCTCCGATCTCGAAGGGCTCTTCGAGACCCGGAAGGACGTGGCCGTTCAGTTCTACTGGCACTTCTGGAAATCGCTCTCCCTGAGGACCCGGGAGGCCAACAACCTGCTCGAAACCTTCTTCGACGAATCCGAGGCGACCACCAAGATCTCGCTGGCGCCTGAAGAGGCCGATCGGTCCAAGGCCATCTCCATCGACCTGGACAAGAAGATCAAGGTCCTGCAGGAGCGCGGCCTCTCCTCCAAGGAGCTCCGCCTGCTGGCCGCCTTCTCCGGCGAGGAGCTGTACAACCAGAACCAGGTCATCTTCAGGGAGGGGAGCCAGGGCGACAAGCTCTACATCATCCTGGACGGCAAGGTCAGGATCACCAAGATGATTCCGGGGGTCGGGGAGGAGGCCCTGGCCATTCTGGAAAAGGGCGACTTCTTCGGCGAGATGGCGCTGGTGGACCAGGAGCCCCGCTCCGCGGACGCCAAGGCCCACGTGAACGGGACCACCCTCCTCACGATCTCGCGCTCGGTGCTCCAGGAGATCCTCTCGGTGGACGTGGAGTCTGCCTACCAGTTCCTCTCCATCCTGTGCCGGATTCTCACCCAGCGCCTGCGGGAGATCAACCTCAAGATCATCCAGTGGCGCTTCATGGCGGGCGGTTTCTGACGGGATGGCGATGGGGCGCCAGAGAATTGGGGCCATCCCCATCTTCGCCAGGGGCGCGGCCATGAACCCGCGTTGAGCGTGGGGAGGTCATGAAGCTCTACTGGGCCAGGGACGTCAGGGAAGCCGATCGGATCGCCATCCAGGAGATGGGAGTCCCCTCGCTCGCCCTCATGGAGAATGCCGCCCGCTCGATCACGCAGGCCCTTCTGGAGGAGCTCCCGGAAAGGCTGCGCGGCCGGGTGCTGATTCTGTGCGGCAAGGGGAACAACGGAGGAGACGGCATGGCCGTGGCCAGGATGCTCAAGGAGCACGGCCACTCACCGGAGGTGGTCCTGCTCGGGGACCCTGCGCGGCTCTCCGGCGACGCCTCGGTCCAGTACGAGCGGCTCGGGCCGGCCGGGGTGCCGTGCGAGACCCTGCACGGCTCCGACTCGATTCCGGCTCTTTCGGACCGACTGCGCTGCGCCGAGCTCGTCCTGGACGCCCTGCTGGGGACGGGGCTGGGCGGGCCGGCCGCCGGGTTGAGCGCGGAGGTCATTCGGGCGGTGAACGAGTCGGGGGCCTTCGTGGCCTCCGTGGACATTCCCTCCGGCCTCTCCGGCGATGCCTGCGGCCCGACGGGCGATGTGATCCGGGCGCAGCTCACGCTGACGCTCGGCTTGGGCAAGCCGCCCCTCTTCACCCCCGAATCGGCCCCCCTGTGCGGCGAGGTCAGGATTCTGGACATCGGGATCCCGCCCGAGGCCACCTCGCGCCTGAGGTCCGCCGGCGA
>JAJYCJ010000057.1 GCA_021778515.1 Acidobacteriota bacterium | reverse complement strand
GGCCGGCTGGACGCGCTGGCTCGCTCGGCCTCCTGAATGGTGTTCTCCCGCCAGTACGCCTGCCACAGCGGTCTTGCCCTTTCACCAGCCATCTCATCCGCGCCCTTTCTTCGGTGAGATCTCAAACGGCGCGACGTATCCCCCCTCGGGTAAGATTTTAGATGGCGCGATTAGGTGACTGGACAAGAACCTCTGCGGAGCGTATCATTCCCCCGATGCGGAAGGCTCTTCTGAGCGCCTTGGCGCTGGGCTTGTTTCTGATCTTGATTCCCTCGCACCTGAACGGTTTTCCCGTTCCAGACACCATGGTGGAGTCCTTCTCCAGCGCCCGAGCGTTCTATTCCACCTGGAGGATCAAGAAGTGGACCGGGCAGGTGGACCTCTCCTTCCTTCGGAACGCTGAGGACCCCTACCTGCAGTTGGTCTGCCCGAGCTCCTCGTGGGCCTTCGTGCGGAACGTGAACGTCAATATTCGCAATACCCCCATCCTCACCTGGAGCTGGAGGGTGAAGGCGCTGCCCAAGGGGGGAGACGGCCGTTTCCGGGCCACGGATGACGAGGCGGCCCAGGTATACGTGGTCTTCCCGGGCTCGGGACTCTTCGGCTTCGGGGCGTGGAGCAGCCGCATCCTCGGCTATACCTGGGAGACGATCCCCGCGCCCGGCACCTTCTATCACTCTCCAAGGCCCGCCGACACACGGATCTTCGTCCTGCGAAACGAAAAGGACGGACTGAACGTCTGGAAGACCGAGAGCCGGGACGTGGTGGCCGACTTCGAACAGGCCTTCGGTGCTCCGCCTCCCAATCCCAACTATTTCTGCATTCAGATCGACTCCAACGACACCCATTCCCTGGCCGAGAGCGACTTCGGCCCCATCGACTTCCGGGCTCGCTGACCTCCGGATCATGCGCTTCCTGCTGAGGACGCTCCTGCTGATGGCCTCCATGGGGGTGGTCGGCATGCTCCTGCCGGGAATCCGGTTCGACGGCCTGCTCGCTCTCTTCTTCGCGGCCCTTACGGTGGGCTTGGCCAACGCGCTGCTCCGGCCCGTGCTCATCTTTTTCACGCTTCCCCTGGTGCTGGTGAGTCTGGGCCTCTTCATCATCGTGATCAACGCGGGTCTGCTCTACCTGGCCGCGTGGATCGTGCCCGGCTTTCACCTGGCGGGATTCGGCTGGGCGCTCGCCGCAGCCGTCCTGATTTCCCTGGTCTCCTTCGTGTTGAACCGGCTGGTGCTGGGGCCCCAGGGACGCAGGAGATAGCGACTCTTCGGCGGCTTTGCCTCAGGGCTCCGGGTCCCCGCTTTTCTGCTGGCGCTTCCAAATGTCGAAGGCCGAAGGACGCTTGAAACGGCCGATGACGTCGGAGGCCTCGATGACCGTGACGAAGGCCGAAGGATCTTCTGAACGGATGATGTCGCGCAGCTCCCTGAGTTCAAATCGGGTCACGACGCAGAGCAGGACGTTGCTGACGCTGCCCGTGTAGGCTCCTTCCGCCTTCAAGAGGGTGACTCCGCGGCCCATCTGAAGGAGCAGCCGCTCCTTGATGCCGCGATATTCGCGCGAGACGATCAGGACGGCCTTGCGCGGCCTGGGCGACTGGATGGCGTCCAGGGTGCGGCTCGACACGTAGATGGCCACCAGGGTGTACATGGCCCGTTCGGGGTTCTCGATGAGGCTTGCGGCGAGGACAATCAACCCATTGAGGATCATACCCGCCTCTCCGATGCCGAGGCTGAACCTCCGGTTGAGGACTACGCCCAGGATGTCGAATCCCGCGAGCGAGCCCCCCGAGCGGATGGCCAGGGCGCTCGCGAGCCCCCCGAAGAGGCCCCCGAAGATGGCGCCCAGCATCGGATCTCGCGTGAGGACCGGGAAGGGAACGTGATCCACGAGCAGCCAGAAGAGCACCACCGCGAGGCCCGAATAGACCACGAATCGTCGGCCGACGTCGCGGAACCCAAGCAGGAAGATCGGAGCGTTGAAGATCAGCACCACCAGGCCGACGGGGGTGCGAAAGACGGCGTTGAGCAGGAGCGAGAGGCCCGTGACGCCGCCGCTGAGCAGGTGGTTGGGCATGATGAAGCTGCGGACGGATAGAACAAAGCAGAGCGTGCCGGCCACAAGCAAGAAGAATCGCCAGCCCTCTCGGGCGGCCCGCAACCCCCACCGGCGTCTCATGTGCCCCCTCTCCCCCCGCAAGGTCATGAACCGAGCTTCACGATAGCAGAGCCTGCCGCCCGGCGCCACGAGCCGGAGCATCATCTCCATTCGTCCTTCACCTTCGCCCGCCAATGGGCATGGACCCCCCAGGCGGGCGCGTGGTAAGGTGGCTCCTTCGGAGAAGGGTCGGCGCCAGGGAGACGGGAGGTCAGGCATGAACCGCAGCGACCACCACAACGCGGCCTGCGCCACCAGGAACGGTGGCCTGAAGGCCTGGGCCACTGCGTGCGGCGGTTCCGTAAACCACGAACACCCGGCGGAGCACCCCGCCCTGCGGACCTTCTTCCAGCAGGACAGGGACCGGGTGCTCCACTCCGAAGCCTTTCGCCGCCTCGGGTACAAGACGCAGGTGTTCGTGGTCCACGAAGGGGATTTCTACCGGACGCGCCTGACCCACACGCTTGAGGTGTCGCAGGTGGCCAGAGGCTTGGCCTGCGGCCTTGGGGCGAGCGAAGACCTCTGCGAGGTGATCGCCTACGCGCACGATCTGGGCCATCCCCCCTTCGGCCATCGGGGGGAAGCGGCCCTGGACCGCCTCTTCGGCCGGGCCCTGGAGGAGAGGTTGGGCATTGGCCGGCCCGAACAGGGGAAGGCCTTCGAACAAAACTTCCAGTCGTACCGCATCGTGAGCCGGCTGGAGCGGCGCTACCCGAAATTCCCGGGCCTGAACCTGAGCTGGCCCGCCCTCCACGGCGTCCTCAAACACCATACCGCCTTCGATTCCCCCACGCTGCCCTACCCCCTCGAAGTCAGTCAGCCTAAGGAGGCCGAGCGCGTGCGGGAATCCTACCTCACAACCAACGGCTGTTCGGCGGAGGCGCAGATCGTCAATCTGGCCGACCAGATCGCCTGGGTCACGCACGATCTCGAGGACGCCCTCCGGGTCCGGTTCATAACGGTGGAAGAGCTGCGCGACCTTCCCATTCCGCTGCTTCAGAGGGCGTGGGAGCGGGCCCAGGGCGGCGCGCCGGGCTGGGAGAAGGATCGGATTCTGTGGGGGCGGATCATGGTGCGCAACATGATCGATCTCCTGATTAACGATGTGCTCGCGGTATCGGCCAAAGGCCTCTCGGCCATGAGATCCGTGGAGGAATTGATGGCCCGGCGCGAGCCCGTCGTGCACTTCTCTCCCGAGATGGCCTCCTCCGTCGGCGAGCTGCGGGAGTTCCTGTACGCCCGCGTCTACACCCATCCCGTCGTGGAGCGCATGTCCGCCAAGGCGGCCGCCATCTTGGATCGGCTCTTCGAGAGCCTGTCGTCGGACCTGCTGGACAAAGACTCCATGGCCGCCCGGCTCCTGCCTCACACTACCCGCCAGCGCCTCGATGAGGCGCCCGATGCCGTGGGGAAATTCCAGGTGGTGGTGGATTTCCTCGCGGGCATGACGGATCGCTTCGCCACCGAGTTCTACCGCGTCCTCTATGCCCCCGACGAAAAGGGGATCACGAGCCTTTACTGACACCCGGCTCCGACCAAGACGCGGCCGCAGAGCGCGGCCGTCGAATGTCTGGCCTCCGCCGCGTACTTGACCCGCGGGCCCGTTTTCTCTATACTGTGGGCTCGGTGGGGCTATGGCGCAGCTGGGAGCGCGCTTGAATGGCATTCAAGAGGTCGGGGGTTCGATCCCCCCTAGCTCCACCAAAAAAATTGACGGTTTGTCCCGCGATGTGAGGCGGGGAACTGGCGGCTGGGGTGCCGGGACGTAGGTTCCGGCGCCTTTTTCGTGTCGGGCGGGAGGAAGGGACGCGTTGAGCAACGCAGGATGGATCCAGGCGGAAGGCTGGCAAGATTGGGCCCGCGAGGCCGTACAGCGCCTCGGCGTCAGCGAGACCATGGCCATGCTCCTGTCCCGGCGTTCGTGGGGCAACGGAGACCTGGAGTCCTTCCTGAGGCCGGACGACGTGCCCTGGCCCGATCCGCTGCGAATCCCGAGCATGGCCGAAGCCGCCGCCCGGATCAAGGCGGCCATAGGCGCCGGCCGCGCGATCCTCATTCACGGGGACTACGACGTGGATGGGCTCATGGGGACGGCGGTGCTGATGGGGGGACTCAAGGCCCTGGGCGGAAAAGTGGAGGCCTTCATTCCCTCCCGTTTCGAAGGCGGATATGGCCTCTCGGAGGCGAGTTTGGAAGCGGTGCGGCAGAGCGGCGCATCCCTGCTGGTGACCACCGACTGCGGAACGAACTCGAGAGAGATCGGCGAAGAGCTCGCCGCGAGGGGGGTGGAGGTCATCGTCACGGACCACCATCGCCCCGCGGAGGGGCAGCAGCCCCCGGCCCTCGTAGTGAACCCGCACCTCGTGCCGGATCACCCGGACAGGAGCCTGTGCGGCACCTTCGTCGCCCTGCAGACGCTTCGCCAGGTGGCGGCCGAATTGGGGCGGGATCTTCCCTTGGACCCATTTCTCCGCCTGACGGCCATCGCCACCGTGGCGGACCTGGTTCCCATGTCGGCCGTCAACCGCAGGGCCTGCAAGGCCGGCTTCCGCGCCATGGAGTTCACGCCCAGCCCCGGCCTCGCCCTTCTGCTGGAGAAGGCCGGCATCAGGGAGGTGATCCGGAGCCACCACATCGCCTTCCATGTGGCTCCCAGGTTCAACGCGGCTGGCCGCATGGAGGACGCACGTCTCGTGCTGGATCTCCTCCTGGAGCGGGAACAGGTCAGGGCGGCCCACCTCATGGGGCGCCTGGAAAGCCTGAACCGCAAGCGCAAGGCGCTGCAGGCCTCGACCTACGAGGAGGCCTGCGGCCAGGCGCTGGAGACGGCGGGAAACCGAGTCGTCTTCGTCTTCTCCGACCAGTGGCACCGCGGCATCATCGGGCCCGTGGCCGCGCGCCTGGCTGAGACCTTCCAGCGCAGCGCCTTCGTGGTGGCCGTCGAGGGAGGGGAGGGGGTCGGCTCGGCGCGAAGCTGGAACCACGACGACGTCTGCTCGGTTCTCGATCACGTCGGGCACCTCCTGGTGCGCTACGGAGGGCACGAAGGCGCGGCCGGCTTCACGGTCAAAGCGGAGCACCTGGATGAGGTGGCCCGCACACTCCGGGCGCTTCCGGCGCAGGAGGAACCTTCCTCCAGGAGGGACATCTACTACCCCATCGAGCTTGGACTGCTCTCCCAAGCCTGGGAGGCCTGGGGGGAACTGGATCCCTTCGGGCCGGGCAACGAGGAGCCGATCCTAGGCGTCACCGGCCTCTACGCGAGAGGGCAGAGGGTCGTGGGAAACCGGCACCTGCTGTGGAGCGCACTCCTGCCCAACGGCAAGCCGCTCAACGTGATCGCCTGGGATGGAGTGCCTCGGGGCATGGAGCCATCCACGCTCACACCTTCTCGGATGATCATCGGCCGTCCCGCGCCCGACTCCCGTCCGGGCGGACTGCCCTACTATTTGAACGTCCAGGCCATCCTCTGATCTGAAGGACACGACAGCGAGCGCCTGCCGCGGGGCGATTGCGCGCGGTGTGGTACACTTTTCTCCGATTGATGGAGAGGTCACACCATGGCGAAATGGGTCTATTTCTTTGGGAACGGCAAGGCCGAAGGTCAGGGACAACAAAAGGAGCTCCTCGGGGGAAAGGGCGCTGGGTTGGCCGAGATGACCAACCTCGGGATCCCTGTCCCTCCGGGATTCACCATCACTACGGAGGTCTGCTCCCACTACTACGCCCACACGGAATCCTATCCCACGGACCTCAGTGGCCAGGTGGCCCAGGCCCTGGCGGGCGTGGAATCCATCATGGGGCGAAAGTTCGGCGACCCGACGAACCCGCTCCTCTTTTCGGTCCGATCGGGCGCGCGCGCCTCCATGCCCGGCATGATGGACACGGTGCTCAACTTGGGCTTGAATGACAGGACCGTGCAGGGACTGGCTGCGGTGACGGGAAACCCGCGCTTCGCCTGGGACTCCTACCGGCGGTTCGTGGCCATGTACGGAGACGTGGTACTGGGCCTCAAGCCCGTGAAGAAAACCGACGATGACCCTTTCGACGTCATCCTGGAGCAGACCAAGAAGGAGGCCGGGGCCAAGTTCGATACCGACCTGGGGACGGAAGAGCTGAAGCGGCTCGTCACCCTCTTCAAGGAAGAGATCCGCAACAGGCTCGGGGTTCGGTTTCCGGAAGATCCGCAGGAGCAGCTCTGGGGAGCCATCGGAGCGGTCTTCGGGTCGTGGATGAACGACAGGGCCATCGCCTATCGCAAGATCTACAACATTCCCCACAGCTGGGGAACCGCGGTGAACGTCCAGACCATGGTTTTCGGCAACCGAGGCGAGACCTCGGGAACGGGCGTGGGCTTCACGCGCGATCCGGCGCTGGGCGAGAACCGCATGTACGGTGAGTTTCTCATGAATGCCCAGGGTGAGGACGTGGTCGCGGGCATCCGCACCCCGCGCCCCATCGGGGAGCTCGCCGCCATCCTCCCCGAGGCGCACCGGCAGCTGGTGGACATCCGCGCCAAGCTCGAGGCCCACTACCGGGACATGCAGGATTTCGAGTTCACCATCGAGGAGGGGCGCCTCTGGATGCTTCAGACGCGAACGGGTAAGCGGCACCCCTTCGCGGCGGCCCGCATGGCCGTTGATATGCAGGCCGAGGGCCTGATTACCGAGAAGGAGGCCGTGCTCAGGCCGGAGGCGGACGGCATCGCCGCCTTCCTCGCCCCGATTTTCGACGCGGAGGCGAGGGCCGACGCCGTGCGTGCAGGAAATGTGCTGGCCAAGGGTCTTCCCGCCGGCCCGGGTGGAGCTTCGGGGCGCGTGGTCTTCAACGCGGCGGACGCCGAGAGTTGGGCCCAGCGCGGCGAGAAGGTCCTCTTGGTGCGCAAGTTCACGAGTCCGGAAGACATCCGAGGCATGAACGCGGCGCAAGGCATCCTCACGGCCCAGGGAGGGATGACCTCCCACGCGGCCCTCGTGGCGAGGCAGATGGGCAAGGTCTGCATCGTCGGCTGCGGAGCGCTGGAGATCGATTACGAGAAGGGCGAGATGGAGGTGGGCGGTCGCATCGTCCGGGAAGGGGACTGGCTCTCCATCGATGGCTTCACCGCCGAAGTCGTCCTCGGACAGCTCCCCACCAAACCGAGCGAGGTCTTGCAGGTGCTCGCCGGCCAACTGGCGCCAGATCGGTCCAGAAACTTCCAGCAGTTCAGCACCCTCATGGGGTGGGCCGACCACCACAGGCGCATGCAAGTCTGGAGCAACGCCGACACGCCTGGGCAGGCGGCAATGGCCGTCAAGCTCGGGGCCGAGGGCATCGGCCTCTGCCGCACCGAGCACATGTTCTTCGAGGGTGAGCGCATCCACTACGTGCGCCGCATGATTCTGGCGGATGACGTGGAGGAACGCAAACAGGCCCTGGCCTACCTCTTCCCCATGCAGAAAGAGGACTTCATCGGCATTTTCAAGGCCATGGGAGGCCGGCCCGTCACAGTGCGGTTGCTGGATCCGCCTCTACATGAATTTCTGCCTTCCAGAGAAGCTCTTAAGCCAGAAGATTTCTCTGAAAAGGTCAAGGCTGTGGCCGACGAATTGAAGGTGAGCGTCCACGAGATCGAGGAGCGCATAGAAGCCCTCCACGAGAACAACCCCATGCTCGGCCACCGGGGATGCCGCCTGGGCGTCACCTATCCGGAGATCTATGAAATGCAGGTCCGCGCCATCGTGGAGGCTGCCTGCGAGGTGCTCGGTCAGGGCGTCGCCGTGAAACCGGAAATCATGATTCCCATCGTGGCGACCGAGCAGGAGATGAAGATCTTCAACGATATGACGCGCTCCATCGCGGATCCGATCATTGCGAAGGCGGGCGTGCCGCTTCACTATCTCGTCGGGACCATGATCGAACTTCCCAGGGCCTGCGTGACGGCCGACCACATCGCCCAGCGGGCAGAGTTCTTCAGCTTCGGCACCAACGACCTGACACAGACCACCTGCGGCATCTCCCGCGACGACGTGCGCGGGTTCCTCGGGGAATACGTCAACCGGGAGATCTACGCGGCGGACCCCTTCCAGCGGATCGATCAGGAGGGGGTGGGCCAGCTCATGAAGCTGGCTGTGGAGAAGGGGAGAGCCACCCGAAAGGATCTGCAGATCGGGATTTGCGGCGAGCACGGCGGCGAACCCACCTCGGTGGAGTTCTGCCACAGAATCGGCCTCAACTACGTCTCCTGCTCGCCCTACCGCGTCCCCGTGGCCCGCCTGGCGGCAGCCCAGGCCGCGCTCAGGGACGAGTAGGCGAAGGGGTCACGAGGCGGCGCAGCTTTTGCCACGCACGGGCGCCGCGAAAACGAAGCGGGCGCCGGTCCCAGCGGACCGGCGCCCGCCCACTCTTTCGTAGCCCGCGGTGGCGCCTATTCGCGTCCCAGCTTGGGCATGCTGTGTTGCATCTTATGGAGCTGCAGCTCCAGGAGTGCCTTCTCCATGGCCAGGCCGGCCTGGGTCATGAAGATCTCCACGCCCGTCAGATCCTCGATGGCTGAGCCGGACAACGCGTTGTCGCCGTAGAGGACGGCGATCACCCTTCCCCGGCTAACCATGGGAATGGCCGCCATCTCCTGGGGTTCATGCGCTCCCAAGGCCATGGCGTAGTCGCTGTCGGCCTGCGTGTAGGCACCCTGCCTGCGAAGCACCGTAGAACGCTGCTGGGCAGCCGCGTCGAATATGGAGGCGGTCCCGACGGGAACCTTGAGCCTGCGGACCTTCTCCATCATCTTCTCCGTGTCTCCCGTCTCCCCGAAGCCTCCCAGCCCTACGATCAGGTCCCTCTTGACCAGGAAGAGAACCGCGCGTTCGAAATACTCGGCGGCCAGTCTGAGGACCAGCAGCGATATCTCGCTGGACTCCCTGGGGCTGGCCAGTTCTCCCATGAGCCCCTTGAGCAGGCCGAGCTGGTCGCGGACTCGGTAGCCCTGGCTGACGGCCTCGGCTCCCAAGTCGCGGAAGAAGGTCACCACCTCCTCCTCCACCTCGACGGCGGGCAGGAATTTCTCGATCTGGCTGACCAGCTCTATCGAGAACCCGTCCAGGGATTTCTCGAACTGGTCTACGCGCAAGTGCGCCAGCCCCGGCTTCGAAACGATGGCGGCCGCTCCTCTGCTCCTGGCTACGCCTAGGATCCCCTCGTCCTCGAGGTCGCTCATCAGGATGACCTTGACCTGCGGGAACCGCACGGACGAGGCTTCGAGGATCTCCAATCCTCCGAGGTAGCCCTCGCCGTTCTGCGTGGGCATGAGGAGGTCCACCAGGGCGAGGAAGGGCTGGCGGTCCTGGAGGTAGTGCTCGCAGGCCTGAACGTATTCGGCCAGCGAGCCGACGGCCTCGACGTGGGCGAAGCGGTCGAGAAGCCTCCGGCGCAGGAGGTTCTTGAAGATGGATTCGTCCGTAGCGAGCACGACGTGAGCCCTGTTTTTTGCCCAGGGCGAACGGCCGGCGGGACTTGACTCGAGAGCGGCCTGCTCGGTTGGCTGCTCCTGCCGGGGTGACGGCTTGAACTCAGGTCCCAGGGCGGCGGGAGCGGCCCGTACCGGCGCCTCGAGGGGCGGCGTGGGGGCAACCGGCATCTTGGCCGGCGGAGGCATGGCGTCTCTCTCTTCCCCCCGGGGATGGGAGGTCGGACCGGAGAGCCAATCGGACATGGAGGCCTCGGCCATGGTCTGCGTCAGCAGGTTCTGGGGCGAAACGGCCTTCGCGAGGGGACTGAAGGATGGGGGCGCATCAGCTCCCGGGGTATCTCCCGCCTCGGTGAGGGCAAAGGAGAACTCGCCCGAGGACTGCTGCGTCAGGAGTTTGAGGCGACCTGCCAGCTCTATCCGACGGGCCTGATCGAGAAGTCTCGGGTTCAGGGCGCCCGTGTCGGACAGGCGCTTGAGGATTCCATGCGGATCACTCCCGCCCCTGGCGCGGGCCTCCTTGATCTCCTCCGCGTCCACCAGGCCGTGCGTTTCAAAGAAGTCCAGGAAGGCCTTCTCGTCGAAATCGCCCACGATATCCAGGACGTTCCCACCGCTGAAATAGACGAACGCGCGCGCCACCGCCGGCGTCGCCAGGCGAAGCACGCCGCTCCGCCGCGACACGTTGACGATCTGCAAGATGTCCAGGAGGGAGAGATCCTCCAGACTGCCCACCAAACTCATGGCACGCTCCGCAAGCCCCGCGCCCCGCCGTTTCGACTATAGAATACTAGACTACGCTTGTCCATCGGACCGAGCGTTATCGGGGCTTCCACTGGAGGGCCTCCGGTGGGACGCAACACGAGTCGGTACCGTCCTGGCTCCAGGTCTCGGAAAAAGAAATTGCCCTCCCAGAGGGGCATGGAAGTGGAGGCGCCGCCGCCGATGAGTTCGGCCTGGCCGGCGAGGGGCGCATCCATAGGGCCGAGCAGCTTTCCCGACAGCAGGGTCCCGGTGAACGAGGACTGCTCGGGACGCTTCCAGAGGACGCACGCCTTCCCGGGGGCGGGCTCGTAGAAGAGGCGGTCGCGAAACTCCAGGCGCGTCAAGGTTGCGCCCGTGTAGCGGGCAAGCGTTCCCACGGAGAGACCCTCTCCGGATCTGAGGACGATATACTCCGCCGACACCCAACCGGAGGACCTCAGGACGTCACAATAGACGCGGTTCGCCTCACCGTAATCGACTTCGACCCACGCGTGCAGCATGCCCCCTTCCAGGCGGACCGAGGAGGTACCCGAAGGGAGGAGAATACCCACCACCTCGCGGCTGTGAATGCCCAGCGCGTTGAGGATGCCGCAGGCGGCGGCGGTGAGGCCCACGCACGAGGCCTCGCCGCGCTCGAAGATCTTGGGGATGCTCTCGGTGAAATCCGGCCTGCTCGCGTAGTGCAGATGGGTCCGAAGGTAGAGCAGGACCGCTTCCACGGCCTCATCCGCCCGTTGGCAGCCGGCCAGCGATTCGCGAAGGCCGCGGGCGGCCTCCGGCGGTAAGCCCAGGCTGCGCGGCAAAAGGCCCGGACGGAAGGGAATTCGCACGCGCAACGGCGGGGCCGAAACCTCCACGTCAATGCGATAGCCCCGTGGCGTGCGTTCCACGGTTTGCTGGTAGCCGTTGATCTCTACCCCCGGTGGAACGGGGGCTTGCGGAGCATCCAGGAGATACTGCCCTTGCTGCTGCCCGGACACCCATCCGTACCCTTCGGGACGAAGGGGCTCAGCGGCCGGTGCGCTCAGTGCTGGAAGGCTGGCCCCCGTGAGAAAGATCAGGAGAATGCAGGACCGCATCCAGCACGCCGTTGAGGAAGCGGGCGGATTCCTCGCCTCCGAACTTCTTGCCGATTTCCACGGCTTCATTGATGGCCACCTTCCCGGGGACTTCCGGATCAAAACGCATCTCGTAGACGGCCATGCGCAGGAGGCCGCGGTCCGTTCGGGTGAGGCGCTCCAGCTTCCAGTGCATCAGGTTGGCGGAGATGAGGCGGTCCACCTCATCCTTCTGGGCCCAAACGCCCCGAACCAGCTGCCGGGCAAACTGCTTGACCCGGCTGGAGGTCTTTCGCTCCTGCCCGATGGAGGCCTCCACGGAGGCTATGTCCTCCACCCCGAGATCCAGCTGGTAGAGGTAGGTGAGGGCCAGCTCCCTGCCCTCGCGCCGAATGCCCATCACAGCGCCTTGTAGAGGTTCGCCATCTCGATGGCGGCCATGGCGGCATCGAAGCCCTTGTTGCCCGCCTTGGTGCCGGACCGCTCAATGGCCTGCTCCAGGGTGTCCGTAGTAATGACCCCGAAGGCCACCGGAAGGTCGGTCTCGAGAGCGGTGGCGGCGAGGCCCTTGGCAACCTCCGCAGCGATGTACTCGAAATGGGGAGTATTGCCGCGAATGAGCGCTCCCAGGGCGATGACGGCGTCGAACTTGCCGCCGGCCGCCATCCTCTTGGCGACCATGGGCAGCTCAAATCCCCCGGGCACCCAGGCCACGGTCACGGCTTTCTCGTCGCCGCCATGGCGCACGATGCAGTCCAGCGCACCGTCGAGCAGTTTCTTGGAAAAGAACTCGTTGAATCGGCTGACCACGATCCCGAACGAAAGCCCCTTGGCCGATAGGGCCCCCTCCAGCGTCTTCACCATGGCGTCCTCCATTCATCGTCCCGGACTGCGGCAGCCCCGGTCCGCTTCCACTCGTCGCTCTCGCGCTTCAGAGATCCCCAAATTCCGTTAACCGCCGGAAGCCCCGGTATCTCTCGTCGATCTCCTGGCGGGAGAGGGAGGTCAGGCGAGACGTCGAAAAGTCCTCCACGTTGTAGGAGGCCATGACGCTCCCCATGATGATGGCCTGTCGAAGCGCCTCGGGCTCCAGGTTCCCGTTCCCCGCGAGGTGCCCGATGAACCCCCCGGCAAAGGAATCACCCGCCCCCGTGGGGTCGAACACCGATTCCAGGGGGTAGGCGGGGGCGGCGAAAACGGAGTCGTCGGTGATCTTCAGGACCCCGTACTCCCCGCGCTTGACGATCAGCATCTTGGGGCCGTAGGAGAGGATTCGGTGCCCGGCGCGCAGCAGATTGTACTCGCCCGTCAGCTGGCGGGCCTCCGCCTCGTTGATTACGAGGATGTGGACCCGGGCCAGGAGATCCAGAAGCTTTCCGCGTTTCTGCTCGATCCAGTAGTTCATGGTGTCCGCCGCCACCACCTTTGGCCCCGTGAGCTGGTCGAGGGTCTTGATCTGGATCTCGGGATCCATGTTCGCCAGGAAGACGTAGGGAACCTCGCGGAGGTGTTCGGGCACGATCGGATCGAAGCCCTGGAGAACGTTCAGATCCGTGCGCAGGGTGACCGCCGTGTTCAAGTCGAATCCGTATTCGCCCTGCCAGTGGAAGCAGCGGCCGCCGGAAATGGTGGAAAGCCCGGATAGATCAATTTTGTGCTGAACTAGCAACTCTCGGTCACTATCATTGAAATCCTCACCTACTACACCAAGAATAGCCACCTCCGTGAAGTAGGAGGCGGCCAAGGCGCAATAGGTAGCCGACCCGCCCAGCGCCTGTTCGCGCCGGCCGAAAGGAGTCTTTACGGTGTCGTAGGCCACCGTTCCGAGTACCAGCAGCCTCATCGTGGCTCTCTCTTTTCTTCCAGCCTTTGGAGTAGCGGCCGAAGGCGGTGGTAGGTCTCTTCCGGCCAACGGTCTCTGGCCGTCACGACGGCGTGTTCCAGCGCGCGCTGGCAGGGACAGTCCCGAGGGGGCGGAAGACTCGCGACGGCGGCCAGGATCGCCTGCGCGTTGTCGGCGTTCTGATTCAGGACCTTGAGCACGTCCTGGATGGCCACCGAGTCGTGGTCAGGGTGCCAGCAGTCGTAGTCGGTGACGAGGGCCAGGGTGGCGTAACAGATCTCGGCCTCTCTGGCCAGCTTGGCCTCCTGGAGATTGGTCATTCCGATGACGTCCATGCCCCAGGCCCGATACAGGTTGCTCTCGGCCCGGGTGGAGAACTGCGGGCCCTCCATGCAGAGATAGGTGCCCTGCTCGTGCACCGGCATGTCCTTCTCCCGGCACGCCGCAACCAGCCGGTGACGAAGTTCCGGACAGAAGGGGTTGGCGAAGCCGGCGTGGGCCACGATGCCGTCGCCGAAGAAGGTGTCGGGACGGTGGCGCGTCCTGTCCACGAGTTGATCCGGAACCACCATGTCGCCTGGATGCAGGTTCTGCTTGAGGCTTCCCACTGCGGAAGCCGAGAGGATGGCCGTGGCCCCCAGGAGCTTGAAGCCGTAAATATTGGCGCGGAAATTGACCTCAGAGGGCAGGATGCGATGGCCCTCGCCGTGCCGCGCGAGGAAGGCCACGCGCCGGCCGGCCAGGGTTCCCAACACGTAGGCGTCGGAAGGCTCCCCGAAGGGTGTGCGCAGGGCCACGCGGCCGGCGGCCTCCAGCCCGGCCATGCGGTACAACCCTGAGCCGCCGATGATTCCGTAGTCCACGGGGTCCATGCGCTCTCCCTCAAGCCAGACAGCATAGCATAGGGCCGTACGGAGGCAGAAGGCGCGGGGCGCGGACCCGCGGTGTGCGCTTTCGCCCTGTAGGCGCCCTGCTGCCTGGGCTCCTTGACAGCCCACCGCTGGCTCCCTAGAATAATTGTCCGCCACGAATCGGGGACCCACACAATGCTAAGGAGGCAACGATGGGTGAGAACCTAGTGCAGAAGATCCTCGGCAGCCACCTGGTCGCGGGCGACCTTCACCAGGGAGACGAAATCGCCATCCGGGTGGACCAGACCCTCACCCAGGACGCCACGGGGACCATGGCCTATCTCCAATTCGAAACCATGGGCATCCCCAGGGTTAAGACCGAGCTCTCGGTGTCGTACGTGGACCACAACACCCTTCAGGTGGGCTTCGAGAACGCCGACGACCACCGCTATCTGCAGACCGTCGCCGCCCACCACGGCATCTATTACAGCAAGGCCGGCAACGGGATCTGCCACCAGGTCCACCTGGAGCGCTTCGGCGCGCCTGGCAAGACCCTGCTGGGCTCGGACAGCCACACGCCGACGGCCGGAGGGATCGGCATGATCGCCATCGGCGTAGGTGGCTTGGACGTGGCGGTGGCCATGGGCGGAGGGGCCTTCTACATGCCCAGACCCAAGGTGGTCAAGGTCCACTTGACGGGCAAGTTTCCCCCCTTCGTGTCGGCCAAGGACGTGATCCTCAAACTGCTCTCGATCATGACCACCAAGGGGAACGTGGGCAAGATCGTGGAGTACGCCGGCCCGGCCCTGGCCCACCTCTCGGTGCCCGAACGCGCCACCATCACCAACATGGGCGCCGAACTGGGGGTGACCACCTCGGTCTTTCCGAGCGACGAGCAGACCCTCTCCTTCCTGAAGGCCCAGCACCGCGAGTCCGTGTACAAGGCGCTCGCGGCCGACCCCGACGCCGCCTACGACGAGGTGATCGAGATCGACCTCTCCAAGCTCCAGTCCATGGTTGCGCAGCCGCACAGCCCGGACAGCGTGGCCACCGTGGCCAGCCTCAAGGGCAAGCGGGTGAATCAGGTCTGCATCGGCTCCTGCACCAACTCCTCCCTGCGGGACCTGGCGGTCGTGGCCCAGATGCTCAGGGGGCGCCACGTGCACCCCGACGTGGAACTGGTGATCGCGCCCGGCAGCCGGCAGGTGGAGATGGAGGCCTCGCAACGCGGCTTCATGACCATCTTCCTCCAGGCGGGAGCGCGGATCGCCGAGACGGCGTGCGGATTCTGTATCGGCTCCGGTCACGCCCCCGGGTCCGGCGAGGTATCGGTCCGCTCGAACAACCGAAACTTCAAGGGCCGCTCCGGCACGGCCGATGCCATGGTCTTCCTGGCCAGCCCCGAGACCTGCGTGGCGTGCGCGCTGACGGGGGAGTTCACCGAACCCTTCGGCCTGGGGATCGCTCCGCCGGTCTTCGATCTTCCCGAGAGCTTCCTGATCGATGACTCCATGGTGCTCGCTCCTGTGCCGGACGGTTCAGCCGTCGAGGTGATCCGCGGCCCCAACATCGGTGCCCCGCCAAAGACCCAGCCCCTGCCGGACCGCATCGAGAAGAGCGTGCTTTTGAAGGTGGGGGACAAGATCACCACGGACCATATCATGCCCGCCGGACAGTTCCTCAAGTATCGCTCCAACATCCCCAAGTACGCCGAGGTGGTCTTCAACGGCGTGGATTCCACCTTTCCGAAGCGGGCCTTGGACGCGGGCGGCGGCTTCGTGGTGGGGGGCGACTCCTACGGCCAGGGCTCATCCCGCGAGCACGCGGCCATCTGCCCCAGCCACCTCGGGGTCAAGGCCGTCTTCGCCAAGGCCATCGAGCGGATCCACAAGGCCAACCTGGTGAATTTCGGCATCCTGCCGCTCGTCTTCGAGAATGCGGTCGATTATGACCGCATCGAGCAGGGAGATACGTTCGTTCTGGAAGGGATCCACGCCTCCCTCCTCGGGGATCGGGTCCTGAGCGTCAAGGATGTGACGCGTAATTTCGAGTTCCGCGTGAAGGCGGACGTCACCCAACGGCAGGCGCTGATTCTGAAGGATGGCGGGTTGTTGAACCACATCGCCCTGGGAGGCAAATAGGCATTCCCACGGCGAACGGCTCTGAAGGTCAAGGAGGAGCGGGCTACCGCCGCAAGGCGGCCGCCCGCTCTTTCAGTCCGCCGTCTCGGCGATGAATTCCTGCAGGCGCCAGCGATCCGCTTCGGACAGACCGGCAAAGCCCAGGCCAACGCCTCCGGGCGCAAGGCGAACCACGAACGCGTCCGCCCTGATCTCCTCGTGCCGCGGGCGGTAGGGCAGGGAGAAACGGACCGTCACCCGGTCGCCCAGCGACAGGTGCAGGTCCGTTTCGAGCCGTAGCCCCGACACCGAAACGTCCGCCGCCACGCCCTCGCCTCCGGTCCCGTCCGCGGTGATCCTGCAGGGGGTGCGGACTTCTCGCCTGGCGTCCATCCGTTCCCGAATGGGGACGTGGCGCCGGACGAGATCGAGAAACCGCTCCTCGTCCAGAGGCTTGGCCACGAATTCGCGCGCCCCGGCGGCCAGTGCCTCGTCCTTTCGCTGGGTCCCGGACACCATCACGACGGGTATGGCGGAGAGGCCGGGCGTCGTTTTCAGCACGCGCGCCGCCTCGATGCCGTTCATCTCGGGCATCTCCACGTCCAGGAGGATGAGATCGGGCCTGTGGGCGAGGGCGGTCTTGATGGCTTCCATCCCCGTCGAGGCCGTGAGAATTTTGCAGACCGCCCTTCGCAGAAAGGTTCGCTCCAGATCCAAGAAGGCCCGCACGTCATCGACGATCAGCAGGGTGATGGCTCTATCCATGGTGACAGGATACACGGTCGCCGCGGGGGCGCAACCCCGGTCATTCGTGCTCGGATAACTGCCCCCAGAGCATGCCCGCCACGATGAGCCCTCCCCCAAGGAGGCCGCGGAGCCCGAGGGTTTCTCCGCCGACCCACACGGCGAAAAGACCGGCGAAAACGGGTTCCATGGTGAAGATGAGCGCCGTCTGGACCGCGGAGACGTGCCGCTGGCAGGTGGTCTGAACCATGTAGGCGAGGGCCGTTGCCAGCAGGGCGGTGAGCGCGATTCCCCATGCCGCTGCCGAGGGAATGGGCCAGATCTTTCCCACCCTGGGAATCGAAGCCAGCCAGGCGAGGCCCGCCACGGTGGCGAGCTGGGTTAGGACGAGGACGCCCGTGTCGTGGCGGCGCGCCTGATGGCCCGTGACCAGGAGGTGAACCGCGTAGACCGCCGCGCAGATCAGGCTGAGAAGGTCGCCGCGGTTCATCCCCTCAAGGCCGCCGGCAAAGGAGAGCAGGAAGAGGCCCGAGGAGGCCAGCAGCACGGCGGCGACGACGGCCACTCTCGGTGCACGCCTGAGCCAGAGGGACTGAAAGACCGGCGTCAGAACCACGAAGAGGCCGGTGATGAAGCCGCTGTGCGATGCGCTGGTGAAGAGAAGGCCCAGTGTCTGGAAGGCGTAACCGCAAAAGAGGGCCAATCCCATCCAGAATCCGCCGAGGAGCGCGCCGCGGTCCGCGCGGGACAACCTGCGCCCAAGGAATGGCAGCAACACCAAGACTCCCAGGGTGAAGCGAACGGCAAGGAAGGGGAAGACGGGGTAGACGGCCACCGCGTCCCGTACCCAGACGAAACTGATGCCCCAGACGGCCGTGATGGCCAGGAGCGCCGCGGTGGAAAGTATGGGCAGGCGCGACGCTCCTGCCCATGTCCGAGACGGAGGATCGGGACCGTCGGCGTGGCTCACGCTCGGTTCTCCTCATGGGGGCCCAAATGAAACGGGGCCGCCCAAGGCGAGGGCGGCCCCGTGCCAGTCAAGGGGTCACCCGTCAGGCCAGCACCTTCCCGATCTGCTCCACCGCCCAATCGATCTCCTCGCGCGTGATGACGAGGGCTGGGGCAAAGCGGATCACCTGTTCGTGCGTGTCCTTAGCCAGGATGCCGTGCTCCATCAGCTTCATGCAGAAGGGCCGGGCCGGGCCCGAGCCGGTCTTGATGACCACTCCGATGAGCAGTCCCTTGCCGCGCACCCGCTCGATGTGGGGACCCCCCAGCTTCCTGAGCTTCTCCATGAAGTAGTCGCCCAGTTCGGCGGCGCGCTTGTCGAGCTTCTCATCCCGCAGCACCTCGAGGGCCGCCTTGGAGACGGCCGCGGCCAGAGGATTGCCCCCGAAGGTGGACCCGTGGTCGCCGGGATGGAAGACGCCCATGACCTCCTCGTCCGCCACGATGGCGGAAACGGGGAACAGGCCGCCCCCCAGCGCCTTGCCCAGGATCATGATGTCCGGTTTGACCGCCTCGTAGTCGCACGCGAACCAGCGGCCCGTGCGGCAGAATCCCGTTTGAACCTCGTCGGCCACGAAGAGCACGTTGCGCTTCTTGCAGAGGTCGTAGGCGGCCTTCAAGAAGCCCTCGGGTGGTACCACGACGCCGGCCTCTCCTTGCACCGGCTCCACGAGAAACGCCACGGTATCGCCCGTGATGGCCGCATCGAGGGCCTTCACGTCACCGAAAGGGATCATCTTGAAGCCGGGCGTGTAGGGACCGAAGCCCTCGCGAGTCTGGGCATCCGAAGAAAAACCCACGATGGTCGTGGTGCGGCCGTGGAAATTCTGCTCGCAGACCACGATCTCCTGGCGGCCCGCCGCCACCCCCTTGACGGTCTGGCCCCATTTCCGTGCCGCCTTGATGGCCGTCTCCACCGCCTCGGCGCCGGTGTTCATGGGCAGGGCCTTCTGGTAGCCCGTGATCTCGCACAGGAGCCTGAGCCAGGGGCCCATCTGGTCGTTGTGGAAAGCTCTCGAAGTGAGGGTCACGCGGTCCGCCTGGACCTTGAGCGCCTCGACGATCTTGGGGTGGCGATGGCCCTGATTCACGGCCGAGTAGGCCGAGAGGCAGTCCATGTATTTCTTCCCGTCCACGTCCCAGACCCACACCCGTTCCGCCTTCTCGATGACCACCGGCAGCGGGTGGTAGTTGTGGGCCCCGTAGGCATCGTCCATCTGGATGTACTCTTCGGACCGCGAGGACATGACAACCTCCAAAGTCTCTGGGAATCCGGTGAGGCCCCCTCGCCACCGCGAAGGGAACTTCCCGCCGGCATAGCCTTCAACCTTAACAAAATAGGGCTCTTTGGGCAAGCGTCCGTGGGTGCTTCCGGGGCAGGGTTCTCGCCGGGAGGGGGCCGGCCTGGCGACGGGGTGGAGATGGAAACTCAGACCTGGAGCATTTGAATCGAGCAGAGCCCCAGGTGGCCGTCCAACAGGCCGTAGGAGATGGTGCAGGAAGGCAGAGCTCCCTCCAGTGCCAGGCGTGCGGCCAGAAGTTCGGAGAGGGGGACCAACCTCACGCCCTTACGGGCGGCGGCATTGAGAAATGCCTTGAAGGCTTCGAGGAAAGCCAGTCCCTCGACCTCCGGGTAAACGGTGAGGACGGGCCAGCGCCCCACGCCCGTCTCCGCCAGGATAGACTCGTAAAAGGAGGCGGCATCGTGCGCGCTGATCCCCAGCGCGTCCCCAAGGGTAGGGGCCGTGTTGGGCACCTGCGGAACCCGGAGAGCGTGGGCTTCGATGTTCGGAAGGTACGGGTCCGTACCGTGCGAGTCGGAGGCGAAGCGCAGCCCGAGTTTCTCCTCGTGCCGAAGGCTTTCGTTGGAGCACACGAAGCCCGGCGAAGCCATGGTTTGGGGTTCCCGGTCGAAGATTTGTTCGTAGGCCTCGGCGGCTCTCTCCATCTGCAAGTCGATGAGATCGGCCGACATGCGTTGGAGGCCCGTCTGCCACGCGTGTCGGTCCCACGGCTGAACACCCACCTCGTGGCCTTCTTCGGCGATCCGTCTGGCCAGAGGCGCCGCCTCGGTCCCCACCACCCGCGGGGGGACAAGAAGCCCCGACAGCCTTGTCCGCCAGGAGTAACCGCGGAGGAGTCCGAACCGGCGCAGGCGGAGGAGCTGGCGGGGATTTCTGAGGAGCCTGACGAAATAGAGGCCGGCGCGATCCGGGCCCAGGTTCAGGTAGAAGGTGGCACTTGCCCCTCCGGCCCGGAGCGCCTCCAAGAGCGGGGGAACTCCTTGGAAGAGACCCTCGTGGCTGGCGGGTTCCACGCGCAGACCCAATCGCGGGACCTCCGGCGCATCAGGTACGGGAAAAGCCGCCGACAGCTTGTCCGCCGCCGTTCTCTCCTCCAGGCGCTTCTGGCGCCGCAGTTCCATCCGCGCCTCCTCGGGGATGTCGTAGACGTTGCGGTGTCCGCCGCGTTGTGACTGCAGGCCGAACAGCCGCTCGAACCAGCTCATGGATACCACCCCCACATTCCGCCCGAGAAGTCAGTCCTCGTTCCGACCCCTGATAGTGTGCCCCTCCGGGGATTTCGGCGCAAGCCGGCTGGCGGGAGAGTCGCCCCGCCTCCTCCAGAGCGAAAGTCCTCCCGTCGCCGCAAATGCGGCCCGAGCCCGGATCTCGAACCCAAACCGCCGCAGATCGGTGTTCTTGTAGCCCGGACCCGCGTGCTCCAAAAACCACCCTGTACTCGGAGCATTGCCCTCTGCGAGCTCCACCACCGGAACGACCGTGCGTTCTCCCAGAAAGGAGACCCAGCCGCGGAGGTCGTGTTCGCCGGCCACAATCCCCACGGCCTGCCCGGGGGGCACCTCACCCCGGAGCCAGCGAATGGCGGGTGTGGGGTCCCGTCTCAGGTTCAGAAGGGGAACCAGCAACACAAGGACCGACATGCAGAAAAGCGCGGCTCCCATTCTCTGGAGGTCCCACAGGTTGCGCCAGCGCCCGGCCCGGACCGAGGCCACTCCTCCCGCGCTCGCCAGCGCGCCCAATCCCAGCATGAGCGCGTAGGAGGGCCACAGGGAGCGGCTCCACAGGACGGCCAGCGCGGGTGCCGCAACCGCGAGGAGCGCGGGGAAGACCAAAAGGGGAAGGGCCAGGGAAGAGGGGAGCGCCGCGACCCAGGGAGGGTCCGGCCCCACCAGCTCTCGGGTGGCCGCGGCAACCAGGAGGAAAATGAAAGGAGCCAATGCCAGCACCAGACCGGGCCGTCCGCCCGGCCACAAGAGCAAGGCCCCGAAGGCGCCCGCCGAAAGCACGGCCAGCTCTGACAGTTCGGGGTTGCGGGCCGCGACGCGGAGCCAGAATGCGGGCCGCCCCAAAGAAACGATGGGCGCCAACCACGGCACGGCCATGCTGCCCAGGATGAGGAGATCCAGTCCCATCCCCGACAAGGGCCAGGGGGAACGGCCAACCGGCAGCCCCAACAAGAGCGGGGCTCTCTGCGAAGCC